>NZ_JAMPJY010000059.1:0-31819 GCF_039961875.1 Trichocoleus sp. ST-U2
CTCGTCCGCTCAGGACAGCCGACTCAACCAGGATGTCGTATCGCCTACCCATGTCGTTAAGTAACTCTGGCTTGGGTGCCAAGTAATACTATTTCACTTTATTAGGACTTACGCACCAGTAACAGAAAAATGAACCGCCTAAGAGTTGTGAAGCGCTCTCTTCGCTTTAGACGCTCTCGTACACGTTGGCGTAGCCTGCGCGCAAGCGCATAGGAATAAGAGTTTGAGAGGTTTTTGCGTCACTCCTGTTTATGTCTAACACATATCCGTCTGTCGCAATCCTATTTGAGTTGTGAGATGCCAGCCCTTGAGATCCCCGACTTCTTTCTCGAAGTGGGGGATCTCGCCTTTAAGAATCATTTAGAACTGCTATATTGCCCCTTTTTAATCGGATTGGGGGAATCGTAAATGTGGCATCAAAACAGTGAATTGGTAGTGAGCAACAATTCAATTTCTTGGCGGTTACAGCTGAGGGTTACTGGCTGAAGAAGCTCTACAGGGTTGTCCAGCCGAGTCAACAAAGTAGCAATTTCCAGCTCCAAAATTACTACTTACAGGAGCCTGAGAATTTTCAGGGGCTTGAATGCATAATTTACCGAGATCCACAGTTCTCCCATCTTCAGTTTGTAGATAGCAAACCGGAATATCTATATTTGAAGCTGGCACGACTGGATAGGGAGAATCTGCCTGTAAAGGGAGGCTAAAAGCTATACCAGGAAACAATGAAATGAGAGCAGTAGATACGGTAGCTGTTAAACGAAAGTATCTAAACATTGGCTTTTCTTAAGTTTTAATGGTTGATTTGATGGGTGAAATCTTAGATTAAAAACGGCTAAAAAACTTTGGTCAATGGGAAATTGGAAATCACTCATTACTGTTGCCAATATTTCATAATTCAATTTAGATCGCCATACCTACTTAGCGGGATAAATGTCAATTTTTTAGAGAACGGATTCGGCAAGCGATGCAATAGGAGTGCTTGCTCCTATTGCATCGCTTTATAGCCGAATCAACCCGGTTTGCATCAAAGCTTGGGTGGTGATGCCTACACCCAAAAGGGCAATGACTAATGCACTCACCGCAGGCAAAATCCTCACAATCCGCATCTGAATCGGTAGCCGATCGAAGAAGCGCTTGCTGTAAACAAGTAGCAATCCCAACCCAGTTAGCACCCCTGCGAGTCCTAAACTAAATGTCAACACCAGCATCAGTCCAAAGCCGATCCGTCCCAGTGCGATCGCGCTTAGCAGCAAAACCAAGGCTGAAGGACACGGCACCAAACCGCCTGAAATACCTAGGGCAAGCAGGTTACGCCAGGTAACGGGCGATCCATCCGCACCTGGGGGTAAGTGCGAGTGGTTGTGGTGAGAATGTTCGCCGTGGTGATGAGGTTCGTGAGGGTGATGGTGGTGATGAGGTTCGTGGTGATGAGAATCGTCGTGGTGATGATCGTGGTGATGAGGTTCGTGGCTGTGATGACGGTGGGAATGGCTCTGGGAAGCTGAAAAGCTAAGATGCTGATGTGCCGTCGCTGATTTGCCGCTTTTATGACTCCGCAGGCGGTTGATGAACAAGTTGAGACCGATCGCCACCACCATCAAACCGGAGAGGACACTAAGCCAGGGATATAACTGATCGGGTAGGATGTACTGTGAGGCGAACAGAGCGATCGCACCCAAGGCAAACACTCCGGTAGTATGGGCGATTGTCGTTGCTAACCCTAAAAATAGGGCGTGTTTCGGGGTAGCATGAGAACCCACCAAGTAGGCTCCCACAATCGTCTTGCCGTGACCGGGAGAGAGGGCGTGCATGGCACCCCACGCAAACGAGCCAGCGATCGCAATCAGCAAGCTTCCTCCGTTAAGCCACGCCAAACCAGGCGGCATTAATGAAAATGTCTGGTTTGTGGGGCTGAAGATAAAGTTTTGCACCTGTCCGGAATGCAGAATCGTTGCAAGGCAAGTGGCAGTTGGCACTCCAGGCAGAAATAGATTGTAGTGGATCTGGAGTCCTTGAACCGGCTGAGACCAGTTGTAGGTGAGCTGTAAGCTGCTGTGGGTGCCCGTAGTAACTTTCAAGTTTGGCGGTAGGGCGCTGGTCTCGGATGCATTAATGGTTAGGGTAGCTTTTTGCTTCTGGTTATCGCTGAGGCGGATGCGATCGCTTAAGAATGTCTGCAACTGAGTTTGATGAGTGCGGACTTCATCGGGTGACACCTGACTATCCTGGTTGTCATCGGCAAATGCCATCAACCCTGTGGGAAAGGTGAGTGTCATTTGAGTTTCAGTCTCGCCCACCATAATCTCAGCTACTGATAAATCAGCCCAGTGAGAGTAACTGGGGGTAGCAGCAGCGAACCAAAGTAATATCGCTCCCAAAAACGACAGCAGGCTCAGCGTGCCGTATCGACGCCACTTTGCGTTCATTGATTCACCTCGGTTGCAGAATTTGAGTTAAGTCTTTGCGATCGCTGTGTCTGTTCGTCAAAAGTCGGGTCGATTTCTTCAGCTTTTTGGAAATAAGCGATCGCTTGGGAATTATTCCCCAATGCCTGCTCAATCGTGCCTGCGCGAGCAAAAATTCCCGCATCACGAGTGCCTCGCCCTAGCGCTTCGGCAACGACCTGTTGAGCTTCCCGCCAGCGTTCCGAACGGCAAAGCGCCCAAGCTAGAGTATCCAGTGTCTCGGCATCGCGGCGGATAGCGACTTCTGCCTGCATTAGGGAAAGCGCTTCGGGCAAGTCCTCGGAACGCCCCCGTTCCAGTAACAGGCGTGCCAGTTCGCGCCGGTGCCCAAAAGAAGTGATATTTTGATGCTGGCGGATTAACGCTTCGGCTTTGCCCCATAACTCCTGAGCGCCTGACTCGTCGCCCTGCAAATGCTTCACCCGTGCCATGCCCTGCAAGGCAACGTGATCGAATACATTCTGGTAGGTTGGGGAAACGAAGACCTGGGAGTAATGACGCTCCGCTGCTCGATACTGTCCGAGTCGAGTCTCTAATTCTGCCAGATTGACTAAAGCCAAGGGATATCGCGGCAGGATGCGTAAAACTTCCTGGTAAAGTTCTTTGGCAAGTTGATGGTTGCCTCGCTGGAAGTAAAACCGACCCAGCAACGTCCGCGTCCAAGCAGAACTACCTGTCTCGCCCGGTTCTTCAGCAGCTAGAGCTTGCTGGAAATCTTGAATAGCTGCTGCATCTTGACCTTGTGCAACTTTTACCAAAGCCCTAAGTGTCAAGGAGCCTAACGTGGGAATTTTATCTACTAAAGCATTCGCGACACGGTTGGCTTCATCCACCTTGCCCATTGCCAAGTTTGATGTAACCAGCAGCGAGAGTGCATCTTCATTTCCAGACTCGGTTTGCAGTACCTGTTTTGCCAAGCGAATCGCTTCTGTGAAGTCATGTTTCGCTTCCGCAATCCGAGCCAGCACCAAAATAGCACCTTGATTATCAAAGGATAAATTAGCGAGCGATCGCTTTGCCGACTGCTCCGCCATAAGATACCAATTAGCATCCCCCGTCGCCCGCGCCATCTTCAAATAGGCTTTGGCTAAGGAGGTTCGATCCAGTCCGTCCCCTGGATTTCGCCGAATCCGTTCCTGATAGAAAGCAATTTCCCGTCCCAAAGCAGTGGTGATATTGTCTGAGGGTGATTGGGAAAAGGGATAACGATAAGGAGCGTCGAGTTCAGCACTGGGATTCCACAAACGCCAGCCTCCCAAAACTCCGGCAATCGGTAGCGCCACTAAGAACGGTATCCACCAACGCTTCAGCACAAGACGCCCACTCAACCCACCTTTCAAGATTTCAGATTTGTAATACTCAGCACGTTTCATGCTTCTGTCTCTAAGCTCGGTTAACCTCTCCCCCAACCCATCCCTTAGTAGGGGACGGGTTTTCAGTGATTCCCCCTCCCCCGTAAAAAAGATTGATTGGGCTTCCCTCTCCTCTTGGGAGAGGGTTAGGGAGAGGTGAGAAGGAGGTTAGATTTTCATCACTGATAATGTACGCAGTTCATCGCTCCTGACCTAGTTGGGTAAAGCCAAATAGGGGAATGCGGGTTGTAACGGCTTGTGTCCTTGTGCTGGATTACCAGGTGCGCCGTCGTAGGACACGTTATCACTCGTAACCTTCCCCTCGGTGACGACACTTAAGGTGATGTCGATGACATCATCTTTTATCAAGCGACCCCGAATCGGGCTACCTTTGGCATTCAGGGCGTTGGCGTATCCGCTGGGTCCCCTAGTGTCGATTCGCATCACGTCTGGCAGAAAGGCACCCAACAAGGCGTTCGCTCGTTGCTCGGTATTCCCAAAAGCTAACAGCGTCTTTTTCGCTTCCCCGACGATTGGCCCTGCGATATTCGCAGCCGGTTGTTGACCCGCCAAAGCAGCAGCTTCAAAACCAGGACTGACGGTGTTTAGGGCGTTCAGGAAGTCGTTTGTGACGACTAGACCCTCGTTGATCGCCGGTCGAGCTAGTCGCTCAAACTGAGTAAATTTGCCGTTTGCTCCGGGCACTGAAATTGTTTCCCAGACATCAAAAGTCGTTGCGGAGGTCGAGCCTTGTAAGAATTTAATCGGTACTCGGACTGCGATCGCGTTGACGTTGTATCCTTTGGTAAAATCAACAGCCTGTTCGGGTGGACGGAACCCAGAAACTGCGGGACCGATGCCAAGAAAAGCAGCGCGAACCCGGAAATATTGCTCAACGTCGAAGAAGAATGGATCTTCCCGCAGTCCCGCAAATACGGCTAAGTTAGCGCCACCGCCGGATACCTGATTAACGATTGGCGGCGCACTGGGGTTGGGATTCAGCGGGGTGGTGCGGAGGTTCTTGGTTTGGAGAACAATTGCACCGTCCCGGATGGCGGTCATCGTAATGGTTTGTTGGCGATTCGCATCCGGTGGGCTAAAGGTGAATTGCAGAACCACGTCTTCCTTACCCGTGGGAGTGGCGTCATTATTCCCCACCCGCGACACTTTGAACTCGTACTTGGCTCTGGTACTAAAGTAATACTGCTGACGCGCTAGCGATCGCGGGTTCGTATTCATAATCAAGACCAGATCGTTTTGAGATGCATTCGAGTTCTGCTCTTTTTCCCGGAATACAAACAGGTCGGTTAAATTAAGGTTGCGTCCCTTGGCATCTACCTCACCATCATCATGGTCAGAAGCTTTGAGATAGAGAGGTGTCATCCCAGCGATCAAAGCTAATCCTAAAACAAGTACGCCCAAACCGATTGGGTTTCTTAAACCAAAGCGACGCGAAGGTTTTTTAGGGGAAGTTGCAATTTTGTTGAGAGGAGCCGCAGTTTCTTTCACAGGAACACAAGTTTTTTGCTTCATTTCAGTTTTTCCTAAAGATGTATCCATTCAGTCACTTATTGGTGCGGAATGGGAATGTTTATCTTCTTTTGAATCGCTAGGCTTAAAAGAAGTACGGCTCAGAGCTAGTTATGGATTCTTCCGAAAGTTAAAAATCAATCTTTAACTTGTTTTGGCAATTATATTACCACTAGATTTTCGCTCTTTCCCTAACCTCTGCATTGAGGAAATCGCAATTATCAAAAATACAGTGATAAAACAAATTCCTGTTGGTTTATTGGCGTCCCACCAACAAAGGCACGATTGCACCTTTCCTCAATAACCAACCATAAAATGCTGGGAACTCAGCTAGTGATTTTTTGTTTTCTTCTATTCTTTTTTAGATGAGAAACTGCGCCTAAAGTACCCAAAGCTAAAATGCCTAATGTTCCAGAGGGTTCGGGAATGCTTGCCGTGCTACTTTCAGCACTAGTTGTAACTCCGGTTAGTGCGATCGCGTATCTTCCACTGGTAGCGCTCGTACCTGTAAAGCCGCTCAAGGAAAGGTTTCCGCCCGAACCCATCGGTTCTAGAGTTCCATCCGCTCCAGCCGAGAAAATTTTCCCAGATGCACTTACAGGATCGTAACCAGAGCTAGCAATCGCTAAATAGTAAATACCAGATTGAGTGGGAGAAAAACCACCAGAGGATAAAACTGATTGTGAATTTAAGCCAGGGATATCGTCATTCCCATAAATGCCCTTACCAGCCGCATCAAACAAGAATAACTGCGGGTCTTCAAGCAGCTCGGTCGGGGTACCTAAAACATTATCAACTGGGAGTCCTACCAGCGTATCCAGGCTAATTGTTGTCGCCGAGAATGTCTGTCCTCCGGTCAGAAAAATTTGGAATAAGTCAGCATCATTATCAGAAAGTGTCCCAGTAATAAACTCTAGTATTTGCGACCCTGATGGGATAATTTTTGCTGTATTTAGAGTCTTCCCAGCATCACTTTTCTCTGTGAATGTGGCAGCTTGGGCATGAGCTGATGATAACCCTATAACCAGTACCGATATGGCGGTTATCTGCGCTAGTTTTTTCATTGGCGGCTTCTACCTCAGTGGAATCGGAAGGATTCCCTTTTTGATTTCTTGACTAAAAAAGATACGGCGATGGATTGGTTATGGATTGTTTTACAGCTCAATATATGTCTCAAGATAGAGAATGAAACTAGAAGCGCGAGTCAAAGAAAAGCAAAATCCAGCAGGCATTTCTTGTTCTTGGTTCTGAAAAACGCCTTGGATATTTCTGTTGAGCCTGTAACTTGACTCATCTGTAAATTTGCTTTAAAAATCTATCTCGTGATAGATACAAACAAATAATTGGGTAGCAAGATTAGTGAAAAATGGGGAACACATTTGCCTAACTCAAGAGAAAGCGATCGCAAGTGCAACACTCATATCACCCGGCGTTGCATAACACCAATCGGGCGATCGCCCCTGCTATCAGAGAGTCGTGGGATGTCAGATGGATAATTGTTACAGTGGTTAAAATCTGGTGTAACTATCGTCGCGTACTCTCACTTTGTCCCCTAAAAAATCCCGCAATCAATTCCAAATCAGGCAAAAGACGCATCCCCTCAAGCGTCTGATTGACTATGGACGCAACTATCGCGTTCAAATTTGGCAGGCAACAGTTTGCTCAATTCTCAATAAAATCTTTGACTTAGCCCCACCCGCCTTGATCGGTGCAGCGGTGGATGTGGTGGTGAAGCAACAAGACTCAGCGATCGCTCAATTTGGCGTCAAAGATGTTTTTTGGCAACTCCTGATCCTAAGCTTCCTCAGCTTCATTATCTGGGGGCTGGAATCTATCTTTGAGTACGCCTATGCCCTGCTTTGGCGCAATCTCGCCCAGAATATTGAACACGACTTGCGCCTCGATGCCTACAGCCATATCCAAGAGCTGGAACTGGCTTATTTTGAAGAGCGCAGCACTGGCGGTTTGATGTCTATCCTAAATGACGATATCAATCAGCTGGAACGCTTTTTGGATCGAGGCGCGAATGAAATCCTCCAAGTAGCGACAACGGTTGTAATTATTGGCGGTGCCTTCTTTATTCTGGCTCCCAGCGTGGCTTGGATGGCGATGCTGCCAATGCCGTTTGTGCTGTGGGGTTCGATTGTCTTTCAGCATCGCCTTGCCCCCCGCTATGCTGAGATTCGGGAAAAAGTCAGTCTGCTCAACAGTCGCCTCTCGAATAATTTGAGCGGAATGACGACGATTAAAAGCTTTGTCACGGAAGACTATGAAGCGAGCAGGATGGCAGTCGAAAGTGAGGCTTATCGACAAAGTAACCGGAGAGCGATCGCGCTTTCATCCGCTTTTGTCCCCTTGATTCGCATCATTATTTTAGTCGGATTCACGGCAACACTGTTAATCGGCGGGATGGACGCAGCTGCTGGCAGATTGTCTGTGGGTACTTACAGTGTATTGGTATTCCTAACCCAGCGGTTGCTCTGGCCTTTGACGAGATTGGGAGAAACGCTCGATCAATATCAACGGGCAATGGCTTCTACAAATCGGGTGATGAATCTGTTGGATACACCGATTGCGATTCATTCGGGACACATTTCCTTACCCGTCGCTTCAGTGCGGGGTGAAATGGAATTAAAAAATGTGACTTTTGCCTACAACGGGCGAAATCCAGTCATTCAAAATCTCTCTTTACATATTCCCGCAGGTAAAACAATCGCCATTGTCGGTTCTACTGGATCGGGGAAGAGTACCTTAGTGAAACTGTTACTGAGGTTGTACGAAATTCAGTCGGGAACGGTGACATTGGATGGGATTGAATTACGCGATTTGAAATTAAGAGATTTGCGTTCCTGTATTGGTTTAGTCAGTCAGGATGTCTTCTTATTTCACGGCACGGTGAAAGAAAATATCGCCTACGGCAGTCCTGATGCAACTGAAGCTGAGGTAATCGAAGCGGCTAAAATTGCCGAGGCTCAAGACTTTATCTTGCAACTTCCCCAAGGTTACGACACAATTGTAGGTGAGCGGGGACAAAAGTTGTCAGGTGGGCAAAGACAGCGGATAGCGATCGCGCGTGCCGTTTTGAAAGATCCGCCGATTCTGATTCTGGATGAAGCCACCTCCGCCGTAGACAATGAGACAGAAGCAGCCATTCAGCGATCGCTAGAACGAATTACCGTCAATCGCACCACGATAGCGATCGCTCATCGCCTCTCCACCGTCCGGAATGCTGATTGTATCTATGTGATGGAACAAGGCTTCTTAGTAGAGCAAGGACGACACGAACAACTATTAGAAGACCAAGGAATTTATGCCAGCCTTTGGAAAGTGCAGACAGGCATCAAAAACGGCAAAAATTAGCAATTAGATTTAAAATAAATGGCACTAAATTAAGCTGTCTGCTGGGTTTCACTATCGTTCAACCCAACGCTCTACAGCGGTTGCTAAACATCCAAAACTCGGATGAGCCGCCGGTGCTAATTAAACCTAGCACCGAGACTTTTTAGGTTTCTGCGCTGCTGCTCCGTTAACCCAATTCCTTTTCCAAAATGGCAATCTTCTACCACCGCACCTGACCATATTGTCTCATTAAGAGTTGCACCCCTCAAATCCGCATTTCTCAAATCTGCTCCAGTGAAATTGGCAAATAAAAGGTCGGCTTCTAATAAACTGCTTCCCCTCAAATTTGCCCCCGATAAATCACCCCGGATAAAGTTAACGCCATCTAACTTCAAGTTAGATAAATCCGCTCCCCTAAGATTCGGGAATTTCACGCGACTTGTATCTCTAAAAAAATGCATTACGCAAGCTACATTTGCTTCTGTTAATGGCATTTTAGTTAAAAAATCAGCATAACGCGCTATCCCCAAGTCTTTGAGACTCTGCAAACGTTTTTGGGGATTTTGTGCCAGAAATTGAGTGCAAATAAAAAGAAGGTCTTGCGTTGGGGAGTTTAGCATGACTGTCCAGCATGGCTTCAGATAAAGGAATCTTAAAATTAAACATCTCTGACTTTAGGCAGACAGTTCCACTAACTTTAGGATGATTCCAGAAAAGAAATTTTCCTTCTCACGGTATAAGATGCTGCGGATTCCTCGTGCAAAAATTAGAAATATGAACACACTTGAACGTCTCGAAAATCTCAACCACATCCGCAGACTTAGCCGCCTGATGGATAATGCAATCCGAATCCCAGGCATCGGCTTTCGTATCGGTTTAGACCCAATTATTGGTCTGATTCCAGGTGCCGGAGATATCATCAGCACCGGGTTTTCGGCTTACATCATCTATTTAGCCGCCCGCTTCGGCTTACCGCGTGAAATCCTACAAAAGATGATATTTAATATTGCCTTAGAAGCCACAGTCGGCTCGGTGCCTTTGGTGGGAGACTTGTTCGATGCATACTACAAGTCAAATATCCGTAACTTGGCGCTTTTAGAGCAACATCTTCAGGTAGCTGAACCCGAACTGAATGAAGTTACCCCTCTTCAGACTGTAACGAGCATCAATTGATAGTAACGAAGCCGGAAGGAAGCGCTTCCTTCCGGCTAAAAAGCCATTTAGACTATCGTTCAATCTTGACAGAAAGAATTTTGTCTCCCTGACGAATCGCATTGACTACATTCATGTCTTCAGTTTTACCAAAAACTGTGTGTTGTCCGTCTAAATGGGGTTGAGGAGCGTGACAGATAAAGAATTGACTTCCACCCGTATTGCGCCCCGCATGAGCCATTGATAAACTTCCTGCCTGATGCTTATTGGGGTTAATTTCACAGTTGATTTTGTACCCTGGACCACCTGTTCCCGTTCCCTGCGGACAGCCGCCCTGAATCATAAAGTTAGGGATGACTCGGTGGAAATTAAGACCGTCGTAAAACCCTTTTTCAGATAAGTCAACAAAATTTTTCACCGTGTTCGGTGCATCTTTGTCAAACAGCTCCAAATTGATTGTGCCTTTGTCGGTTTCCATAATCGCGCGAGTCATAGTTTCTCCTTTTCTAATCCCTTCGGATGATTGATTGATGTGGCTAGGAATATGCCACAAACAAACTATAGTAGAACAAAAACACTCTATCTTTACTTTATCTAATTTTAAAACTGTAATCCTTTGACGCTGCTACAGATTTACTGTTCTGACGCATCTAGCTCGAAGCATATAGCACAAGTGGTACGCTCTATGCGAGCGTCACCTAGCCATCAAAAGCTTTTGTATAATAAGTTTATTTATCACCTGCTTAGGTAGCTTAGGGTCATGGTAGGCACTGGAACCAAGCTCACACTACAAGACTTTCTGGCTTTGCCAGAAGGGGATGTAATCTATGAATTTATAGATGGTCAGGTAGTGCCTAAAGTGTCTCCAAAATACTTTCATTCAACTGTACAGTTTGCTTTGATGGTTCTGATTCGTGCCTGGTGCAAAGGGCGTGGACGAGTTGTTCAAGAGTGGGCGGTGCTGTTGAAACGGAATGGTCAGGATTGGGCACCTGTACCTGATGTAACGTACATCTCTTATGAACGGCTACCCGCTAGTTGGAAGCGTAACGAAGCCTGTCCTGTGGCTCCTGAACTGGCAATTGAGATTATTTCCCCAGACCAAACTATAAAAGAATTTGAAGACAAGGCTAAGGACTACTTTGATACTGGTGTGTTACGAGTTTGGATTGTAGATCCTGAAGCCATAAGTATTAGAGTTTTTTCTCCAGATAAAACAAGTCAACTCTACACTGATAGCGCACCAATTATAGATTCATTATTTCCTGGATTGGAAATCACACCAAAACAGGTTTTTGAAGAAGCAGAAGTACTTTAATTTTAAGTGGCGATCGCTAAACTAAGAAATATTGCTTATTTCGGGCTTTGTCACCAGTTTTTTAAATAGAGCTGAAGCTGCCTCAATACTTTGGTTATCCTCTAAAAATCTGAAAGCAGAAGCAGCTAAATAAGACGGATTTTGCTCAAAAGCAATCCAACGCCGTCGCAAAGCCTCAGCCGCCGCGCCAGTCGTATTCGATCCAGCAAAAATATCGAGGACTGTATCTCCTGGATCGGTGAGGAAGTTAATAAAAAACCTCGGCAGTTTTTGCGGAAACCGCGCCGGATGTGCAGCAATTCCAACGGCTTTGCAAAGTTGAATGTATCGAGAATTGCTTTCACTATTAGGAATTTGCAACAAGTTGGAGGGAATGGCACCGCCGTTATTAGTAGCAAAACCCGATCCAATATCGTGACCTGAAGGACGTGCTTTGGGTTTATAGTATTTTTCAGGATTCTCGTGTAGCTTTTTCATTCGTTCCGAATAAGGAACCAGTACGTTACTCACATTCGCTTTAGGATAGTCAGTTTTTGACAACCACCAGACAGTATTGACAGAATCCTTCGCGCGGATCTTACGTTTATTCACCCATTCAATCGGCGAAGGTAACTTAGAAGGGTTGTGCCAAAAAAACTCCTCAGCTAAGCGAAAATCTAGCTGATCGCAGAGTTTAATTAAAATCCGGTAATTGTAGAGCGATCGCACTGGACGTTTACTTTGATAAGCACCACCTAGATCGATGACAAAACTTCCCTGCGGTGATAATACGCGATGCACTTTTCGACAGAAGGGAAATAGCCAATCGATATAGGCTTCTTGCTCAACATTTCCATAACTCTTTTCGCGTAGCAAAGCAAATGGAGGAGAGGTCATTACTAGATCGATTGAGTCAGATTCAAGGCAGTCTAGCAATTCAAGCGAATCACCAATATAGGCAGCGCCGTAATTTGTAGCGTACAAAGGTTTCTTTAGATTCATCGCTGCCATTTTTCACGAATACTTTCAAAACAAATTGTATAATTAAGTCAATTATCAGCAAATACAAGCTCTTTATAGCTTGTATTACGTTATAAATAACATAGGCGTAAAGTAAGAGGTCACAATATGAACAGAGATAATCCAAAAAAGGGAAATAATCAGGAGAAAAATATTGCCTCTCCTTCACCTAGCGAACCAAAACAGGTTCCTCACACGATTGATATAGATGGGAAGCGTCCAATCGCGCCAGATAATATTCAGATTGAAGACACTCTTGACGTAGATGGACGCCGACCGATTACCTCTAGTAATCTTCAGTTTGAGGAAACTCTTGACGTAGATGGACACCGACCGATTGACCCAAGCGATATTCAGGTTCGTGAAACCGTGGACATTGATGGAAAGCGCCCAATTACTTCAAATGATTTTCAAGTTCAGGGCACTGTTGACGTAGATGGGCACCGTCCAATTGGCTCTAGCAATCTTCACATTGATGAGACAATGCATATAGCTGGAAATCGCCCAGTTGCTTCAAATAATCCGGACGATCTTGACATTACAAACGATTACATGGATTAGCCTTTATAGGCTTCTTTTTACCTGTTTTATCTAGGATGCCGCATTAAAAGCCATCTGCCAGAAATCCTGCTCTAATTCAGCCACCTTTAAAAAAGCTTCTTCGGCTTGATGCTGAACGGTTGCTGATGCAGTTTGCAGCGCTTCATCTGCTTGCTGTTCCAAGAGTTTTACATATTCCGTAAAACCTGGATTTCCCCAGCGGTCGGCAAACTCAGCATAGGGATCTGGCATGACTCCTGGTAATTGCCAACCTTGATTGTAAGCAAGCTCAATTGCCCACAGTGCAGTCGCTTGCACTGGGTGTGGCATTGTCGAAAGACTGTGCATATAGTCACAGTATTCTGTGCAAGTGGATTGTTTTTGGGTATTGAGATTCAATTGTCGCTCAGATGCTTTTGCTTTGAACCAGTTGAGTTCATCTTTCAGCGCGACTAATCCGCCCAAAAGTACATCAAAATGATGAGAAGGCGCGATCGCTAATAGCCTAGCCACCATCCGTGTGAACTCTACAACAAAGAGATAATCTTGTACCAGCCAGGTGTTAAATTGCTGGGGCTGAATGGTTCCTAATTTGCATTGCACCAGGAAAGGATGCACCGTTGCTTCGTGCCAGACTTGAGTATGTTTTTGAAGAAGTTGTTGACAGCTTAAGGTCATCTCTATTTTAGATTGTAGATTAGCAGTTTATTGAAAAATTGAGTATTAATACTTAAGTTTAGTGAGTTTTAGCGATCGCCTTCTTGTTTAATTTCTTAACTTTAGGCTGAGCTAATTTTCAGACTTTAGAGAGAGTTATTCTCTAAAGTTTTTTACTCACACTGAGTATAGAGCGTTAGGATACAACGTTACAAAAGTATAAACAAAAGTGTACTCAGAACGCAACCTCTCATAGAGGCAGTCTTTCGACTTTGAAGGCGTAAATACCATGTTTCAAAGTGTAAAAATGATGCTGGATTTGTCCAGCACAGAATTTTATCTTGCCAAAATTCCAGTTACTCAGACTGGAACTCAAGCCGCGAATACTCCCATACAAGAGGCAACACTTGTCTTTTCAAGTCCACAGTTTTTTGTTGCCTTGACCGCCGGAGTATTGATGGCATTTGCTTTCCAATTTTTGTTAACTAATTTTTCTATTGCTGCCGGAATTTCATCCGCAGAGAATCCCTTAGATGGCGATGATGATGATGCAGAAACTTGGGGAGAAAAAGTTCGCAGCATTGAATCTAAGGTAGGAATTTGGACATTATTGACCGTCAATATTGCCCTATTTATTGCTTGTTTTCTGGCGGTGAAGCTGACTCTGATTAACAGCGTCACTTTGGGTGCAATAACTGGCGTCGTAATTTGGTCAGCTTATTTTTTGCTGCTCCTTTGGGTAAGTTCTACGGCGGTGGGTTCCTTAATTGGTTCAGTCGTGAACACTGCGGGTTCAGGGATGCAAGGGGTGATGGCTACAGCCAGCACTGCGCTTGGTGGGAGTGCGATAAATAGGCAGATTGTTTCTACTGCTGAAGCATCCGCCGCCGCCGTTCGCCGGGAATTGAGTTCGTCTCTCGATCCGGATAGCTTGCGAGAAACAATTAAGGATTACTTTACAGATTTGCAACTGCCAAAGCTAGACATCAATAAGGTTCGCAGCGACTTAGAAAAGTTACTTAGCGATGTTGATGTGAAATCTATTGCGGGGAATGACGTTTTACGCAATGTCAATCGCCAGACTTTTGTGGATTTAGTGAGTAGCCGCAGTGATTTCTCTAAGCAGGATGTTAATCGGATTGCGGAGCAATTGGAAGTTGTTTGGCAGAAGGTATTAGGTCAACAACAGGGAACAGAAAAACCAACGGAAACAGATCCGCAGGTTGAATTACTCAACTTTCTGAAACAAGCCGCTCCAGAGGAGTTGAAATCTAATGAGCTTTCTGCCAAGCTTTCTCAACTTGTTGGAGTTGGACAAGGCAAATCAGAGCGCAGTCATGGCAATGGCTTGATGGAACACTCCATGCAGTTGGGTGTAACTGCGTTACTGGGAGAAGTCATGAAGCGAACGGATCTCTCCGATTTAGATGTGGAAAAAATTTCCAGCCAGTTGCAACATTTGAAAGAGCAAGCAACTGAACAAGCTAAAACGGTTGGGACAAAAGTTGCCGATAAGGTGCCTGCGCCATCTTTTAGCACGATTAAGGCGGATGTAGAAAACTACTTGCTAAATTCCAAACCTTGGCACCTGAACCGAGAAACGATTAAGCAGGAATTTAGAGAAGTTATTTACGATTCGGATGCAGCTCCTGGAAAAGTTCGGCAGCAGATAGAGCAATTGAATCGGGACTATTTTGTGAGGGTGCTGGAAGCACGGGGTACTTTCACCTCCGAGCAAGTCGCGGATATTGCCGAGCAGATGGATAGTATTCGGCAAGAAGTTTTTGAAACTGTCCAGGGTGCGGAATCTCAAGAACAGTCGCAAGACCTTCGCGATCGCGTCGAACATTATCTGCACTCGACGGGGAAGGAAGAACTAAACCCAGAAGGCATTGAGCGCGATTTCAAAGCACTTCTAGAAGATCCGGATGCTGGAATTGATGCTTTAAGCGATCGCTTATCGCAATTTGACCGCGATACTTTAGTACAACTCCTCTCTCAACGGGAAGACTTGAGTCAAGAGGAAGCCGATCAACTCATCGGTCAGTTGGAAAGTACGCGCGATCGCGTCTTGTCTCAAGCTCAAGAATTGCAAGATCGCGCTAAATCTGAAGCCGAAGGACTGTGGCAAAGGGTAGAATCCTATCTGCGCGAGACTCACAAAGAAGAACTGAATCCTGAAGACATCAAGCGAGAGTTGCAAACGCTTCTCAATGACCCTCAGGCAGGACTTGCCGCACTCCGGACGCGACTTTCTCACTTTGACCGCGATACGCTGGTGCAATTGCTCAAGGGACGCGGCGATCTGGGCGAAGAACAGATCGATGGCACAATCCATCAGATCGAATCGGTGCGAGAGACTATTCTGCACGCACCGCAACAATTAGCCGGTCAAGCGAAGGATCGCTACGACCAAGTGACGAACCAGATTGCTGAGTATCTGCAAAACACCAACCTGGAAGAACTCGATCCGCAAGGCATCCAGCAGGATTTGGCAAAACTCCTGAATGACCCGAAAGAGGGAAGTTTGGCCCTGAGAGAACGGCTGTCTCACGTCGATCGGGAAACCTTGGTGAAGCTGCTGAGTCAACGAGAAGACTTAAGCGAAGAGCAAGTCAATCGGGCAATCGATCGGGTGCAAGAGGCGATTCACAGCATTGTCAAAGCCCCGCGCCGCTTGGCAACCCGTGCCAGAGACACGGTTCGGAATTTCCAAACCGATTTGGAAGATTACCTGCGGAACACTGACAAAGAAGAACTCAACCCGGAAAGCATCAAACGAGAGTTGCAATTAATGCTGAGCGATCCACAAGCCGGGTGGAAGAATATTCGCGATCGCTTCTCTCATTTCGACCGTTCTACCTTTGTTGCACTCCTATCGCAACGGGAGGATATTTCCGAGGAAGAAGCCAACCGGATTGTCGATCAAATCGAATCGGTTCGCCATCAGTTTGTCGAACAAGCGCAGAATGCCCAGCATAAAGTGCAATCGGTGCTTGACGGAGTTTTTGGCAAAATTCGCAATTACTTCAACTCCCTGGAGCGTCCAGAACTCAATTACGAGGGTATTAAGCGCGACTTCCGGAAACTCTTTGACGATCCGCAAGCTGGATTTGACGCGATGCGCGATCGCCTCTCGCAATTCGATCGGGACACTTTGGTGGCTCTGTTGAGTTCTCGCGAGGATATTTCCCAAGCGGATGCCAACCGACTCATCGACCAGATTGAAGGGGTGCGCGAGAGTACGATACACCGCGCTGAACGCTTCCAGCAGGAAACGAAACGACGCATCAAAGACCTCAAGCACAAAGCGAAGCAGCAAGCGGAGGAAACCCGAAAATCTGCTGCAACCGCTGCCTGGTGGCTCTTTGGAACCGCGCTAACTTCTGTCGCCACCGCAGCGATCGCTGGAGTCATCGCTGTATCTGGTTTCGCTTTCTTTAGCTAAAGCTTTAACGATTTCCAAGCAAGTTAAGCCTCCTTTTCAGGAGGCTTTTTCTTATATTTTGCATCCGGCTCAATACTTTCTCTGGAAAAGCTTGAGATTTCCCAAGTCATCGCCGCCGGTTTGTTCGATTGATCAAACCGAGAGCGGCTGCCAAAAGAGCTGAACCAATAATGGACCAAATAATTGGGAAGGATTTCCCTCCAATATTGAGGGCAAATATCACCGGAAGATTAAACTCTTTGGCTACCCACAATCCAATGTACGCACCGATAATCCCGACAATTATCGACAGTAGACAGCCCCCTGCCGAGTAACCCACTAACGCTTGCCCAGTGCCGCCGCAGAATGCAGCAATGACCAACAATACTAGAAACTCGATCGGCGTCATTGTTCCTCCAGTACCGGAGTGATGGAACTGCTAATAGGTTCGCACAACTGGGTGCTTTTTCAGGAAAGTTGTGAATTCAGAGCCATGAATGCGATCGCTCTCTAAAATCTCATTCATGGCTTGCTCCGACTCCAGCCAACCGGCAACTTCCAGATTTAAACTCAAGGGGAGCGCTTTTGTACCATAGATTTATTAGCCCATCCACTTGGATAACTTATAGTCATGGTAGGCACCGGAACCAAACTCACATTACAGGAATTTCTAGCTTTACCTGAAGGAGATGTAACCTATGAGTTTGTAGATGGTCAGGCAGTGCCTAAAGTGTCTCCTAAGCTTTTTCATTCTGTACTACAGTCAGCTTTGTGGGTTCTCATTGGTGCCTGGTGTAAAGGACGAGGACGAGTTGTTCAAGAATGGGCAGTGCTGTTGAAACGTCATGGTCAAGACTGGGCACCTATACCCGATTTGACTTACATTTCTTACCAACTCCTACCCGCCAGTTGGAAGCGGAACGAAGCTTGTCCTGTGCCTCCCGAACTGGTAATTGAGATTATTTCCCCAGACCAAACCCTGAAAGAATTTGAAAATAAAGCGAAAGACTACTTTGACGCTGGTATTTTAAGAGTCTGGGTTGTAGATCCTGAAGCGATGAATATCCGGGTATTTTTCCCAGATGGATCGAGTCAAGTCTACACAGCTACGATGCCCATTGTGGATACCCTGCTTCTAGGTTTGGAACTAACACCCAGACAGATTTTTGAACAAGCAGAACTGATTTAATGGTTCCACTGTTACAGATGCTATAGATGCGATCGCTCTCATGATGAATCACTACTTTGCCACAGTTGCCCGTGGTCTAGAACCTATTGCTGCTGCTGAACTGGAACGTTTAGGGGCAAAGGAAGTCCGTCCTGATTTCACTGGAGTGCATTTTGTTGGCGATAAAGCAATGCTATACCGGGTGAATCTCTGGGCAAGGACAATTTTTCGAGTCCTAGTCCCCATCCATGAATTTGCCTGCTATGACGCCCAGATGCTCTACCGGGAGGTGCAAAAAATCTCCTGGCTTGACTATCTACATCCCAACAACACCCTAGCTGTGGACTGTACAGGAGGCAATCAAAAACTTAACCACACCCACTTCACGGCTTTACAAGTTAAAAACGCCATCGTAGACCAACAGCGTGACAAATCAGGTCACAGGTCTAGCGTTGATACCGAAAATCCAGATGTGCGGATTAATGTCCACATCCATCAAGACCGTTGTATTTTAAGTTTAGACAGTTCGGGTACCAGTCTCCACCGCCGGGGATATCGACCCGCAATGGGGCTGGCTCCGCTTAAGGAGACTCTAGCGGCTGCTATCCTCGACATGGCAGAGTGGGATGCGAATCTTCCCTTTTTAGACCCGCTCTGTGGCTCTGGAACTCTCCCCTTAGAAGCGGCTTTAAAAGCTTTGAATATTGCCCCCGGATTGTTTCGGGAAAAGTTTGGCTTTTTCAGCTGGCTGGACTTTGACGAACAGCTGTGGGACGAGATATGGGCGGAAGCCGAAAACAGCGAAATCTCAGACTTAAAAGCACCAATTTGGGGGAGCGACAAAGACCCTGATATCCTAAGCCAAGCTCACACGAATGCCCAACGGTGCGGCATTGCAGATAAGCTAACGTTTACGCAAACCGAATTATCCCAATTGGAAGCACCCGCAGACAGCGGCGTTCTCATCTGTAATCCCCCCTACGGAGAACGTCTGGGAGATGAGAGAGAATTGGGCGAACTCTACAAAATGCTCGGTGATGTTTTCAAACAACGCTTCAAAGGTTGGACTGCCTTTGTTTTGACCGGAAACAAAGAGTTATCAAAAAGAGTAGGACTCAAAACATCTCGTCGCATTCCTGTTTATAACGGTTCTTTAGCGTGTACCTTGCTCAAGTACGAATTGTATTAGAAATTAAAGCCAGCGGAAGAATCGAAAGCATTCATCTTTCTCCCCGATTCTGTTAAGACTCAATCTCAGCGAGTTCCATCCAGCGTTCAGTCGCAGCATCAATAGCCTGAGTTAAAGTTTCCACCTTTTGATAGAGTTCCCCAACTTGGGCGACTTTGCCAGGAGCCGCATTATAAAGCGCTTTCTCTGCCTCAGCTTTTTCGGTTTCCAATTGAGCAATCTTGCTTTCAAGTTTCTCAAACTCGCGCTTTTCCCAAGTTGAAAGCCTACGCCGTTTGTTGTTATTGTTACTAGAGGGTTGTGGCTCTGCTGGACGTACTTGGGGCTGCACTGACTTTGAGCTATCCTTAGCATTGGCAGCTTCGCGCAATGCTGCTTCTTCTTCGGCTTTCTTGTAGTCTAAGTAAACTGAGTAATTACCTGGATATTGGCGCAGATTGCCACCCTCTTCAAAGGAAAATATTTTGTCTACGGCGCGGTCGAGGAAGTAGCGATCGTGGGAGACACAAATCATACAGCCGGGGAAATCTTCTAGATAGTCTTCTAAGACCGCTAAGGTTTGAACATCTAAGTCATTGGTTGGTTCATCAAGAATGAGAACATTAGGCGCACTCATCAAAACGCGCAACAGAAATAGGCGACGTTTTTCCCCACCAGAAAGTTTATGAATCGGGGCATATTGTTGATTGCCAGGGAATAGAAAACGCTCCAACATTTGGGAAGCCGTAATCTGAGTGCCATCGGCAATTTTGAGATATTCTCCAACTTCTTTAATGTAGTCAATCACTCGCAAATTTTCATTCAATGCAACGAGTAATTCTTCAGAGTGTTGGTTAAAATAGCCAATGTGAATGGTAGAGCCAATCTCAACGCTTCCAGAATCCGGTTGAACGCGCCCAGTGATAATATCCATCAAAGTCGATTTGCCTGCACCATTGCCACCGATGATGCCGATACGATCTTCGGGACTAAATTCATAGGTGAAATCTTTGATTAAGGTGCGTCCATCGTAGGCTTTAGAGATATTCATTAAATCAATAACTTTTTTGCCAATCCGACGACTCAGAGTGGAAATATCGACTTTGCCCTGAGTCTGTTTGAACTCAGTTGCTTGCATCTCGTGGACGCGATCGATCCGAGCTTTCTGCTTGGTACTCCGGGCTTTTGGCCCTCGCTTCAACCATTCCAATTCTCGGCGAAGTACTCCCTGATGTTTGCGCTGACTGCTGACAGCAGACTCTTCAGCGAGGGCTTTTTTCTCTAAATAGTAGGAATAGTTACCCGCGTAAGTGTAGAGGTCGCCTCGGTCGATTTCAAGAATTCGGTTGGTGACGCGATCGAGAAAATAGCGATCGTGAGTGATGAGCAGAATTGCTCCTCGATAGCGGTTCAAATAGCTTTGTAACCACTCAACAGATAGGGCATCTAGATGGTTAGTTGGTTCATCCATCAGCAACACTTCGGGTTCTGAAAGCAAAGCGGTTGCCAAAGCAATTCGCTTGCGATAGCCGCCGGATAGAGTAGCAATTTTGGCGTTAAAATCTTCAATTCCTAGCTTGGTGAGGATGATTTTGGCATTTGTCTCCAGTTCCCAAGCACCAGTAGCATCCATGCGTTGCATGACCGTAGAGAAGCGGGACATGAGCTGGCTATCTTCTCGATTGTGAGCCAGTTTGTCTGACAGTTCTTCATATTCGCGGACAAGGGACATTTGCTCCCCGCTATCGGCAAAGACTTGCTCTAGAACGGTGAGATTTTCATCTAAGTCGGGTTGCTGAGGTAAGTAAACAATCCGTACTCCTGAGTTGACTAAAAGTTGACCGCCATCAATCGGTTCTAGTCCGGCTATCATCTTCAACAGCGTTGATTTTCCAGAGCCGTTGGTGCCGATTAGTCCGACTTTATCTGTGGGATCTAGGCTAAAGTTGGCATCTTTTAAAATTTCTTTGATACCAAAGTCTTTTTTAACTGATTGCAGTGTAAATATGCTCATATCATTCTCAACTTTGTTTGGAGGGAGTAGGTGTTGCCCGTGAGTTGCCTAAATAGAGGGCGAAGCATTTGGGAGCGGAATTTCTTGGAGTGTGTTTGGGTTTATCCCCCGAATGCTTCGCCCCTACAAAACCATCTATGTAGGGGCGAAGCATGAGCATAACTGAGCGTAACGATGTGTTAGCTGGCAACCCTTAATTTTATTCGCTCATGGTTCGCCTTCTTAATTCTGAAGAGGCGAATCTACCCCCTAAAACTATTGAGGGGCAGTTGCATCCTGAAGATTACCCAGGTTGAACAGGAATGGGATACTGCTATTAGAGTCACCACCCGTGACGAGAACTTTTGGCATTTGGGAACCTCCTTGTCTCCAGGCTTCGATCGCTTCTTTCTGAAGAACTAGTCCACCCCCTTGTTGCTTCAGGGTTTCAGCTAAAAGTCGTTGAGCCTCTGCTCTACCTTTGGCGCGATTGATATCTGCTTGGGCTTCTTGTTCAGCTTCTTGCGCCACATAAACTGCTCGTTGCGCCCGCTGTTCGGCGATTTGTTTCTCTTCAACTGCCCTGGCAAACTCTGGGGAGAAAGTTAGGTCAACTACACTAGTATCTAGCACGATAATTCCGTACTTATCTAACCGTTGACCCAAGGCAGTATCAAAGTCTTGTTTCAGTTCCTCTCTTTTAGTAATTGCTTCTTCAACAGTTCGTCTAGCCGCTGCTACTTTAAAGGATTCCTGAGTCTGCGGTGCAATAATTTTTGACACGATATTCTCTAAGGTTCCTTGTTTCCTTCTCACTTCAACGACTTGGGTAGGATCGAGGCGAAAGTTGATGGCAAATCTAGCAGTGAGATCCTGTAGATCCTTGGTAGAACTCTGTGCCGGAACTTCAAATTTTTGCACGGTCAAATCATAGATGTCTACGACTGATATCAGTGGTGGTTTGAGGTGGATGCCCTCTAGCACGGCTCCATCCCTCGCTTTCCCTAAGATGCTGATGACTCCTGCCTGACCTGGGTTAACAATTACAAAAGAATTGAGACTAATGAAGAGGACTAAGGCAGTGATAATCCCTAGAATTGATAATTGTAAATTCTGCGCGTACTGATTTTTCAAGAGCCGATCTCCTTTTGTTTTGGTGTGACTCAGGGGTTATGGTCTGCTACCTCTACTTCTGTATCACCCTTCTCCACGGTAAACTAAAACTCATGTTTACCCGTTTTCTACCATCCGCAGCCCAAGCGCTGACAGAATCCACCTCGATTGCCCTTGCAGAGAGTATCGAGCAGACGGCGATCGCAACTCCTCTGTCGCCACAGGCGATCGCTACCACCTACGTTCATCAGGGTAGCGGCGGAACGCCCATCCTGTTGCTGCATGGCTTCGATAGCTCTGTATTTGAATTCCGTCGCCTCCTACCACTGCTGGCAGCCCAGAATGAAGCGTGGGTTGTGGATTTGCTGGGTTTCGGCTTTACCGAACGACCTGCGGGACTCCCGTTTAGCCCAACAGCCATTAAAACCCATCTCTACTACTTCTGGAAAACGCTGATTGCTCAGCCAATTGTTCTCGTGGGAACTTCAATGGGGGGTGCGGCGGCAATTGATTTTACCCTTACTTACCCCGAAGCGGTGCAAAAGCTGGTGTTGATTGATAGCGCTGGTTTCGCTAGTCCCCCCAACATCGGCAGGTTGTTGTTTCCTCCCATCAGTAATCTGGCGACTTCATTTTTGCGAAATCAGAAAGTGCGCGATCGCATTTCACGCAATGCTTACCACGATCAAAGCTTTGCCTCTCTCGATGCTTTACGGTGTGCGGCGTTGCACCTGGATCTCCCCAATTGGCATGATGCCCTGATTGCCTTCACTAAAAGCGGGGGGTACAACTTTTTGAGCGATAAAATTGCTCAAATCGACAAGCCGACACTGATTCTGTGGGGACAGTTCGACAGGATTTTAGGGACGGCTGACGCAGAGAAATTTAAAAGAGCGATCGCGCTTTCTCAACTCATCTGGATCGAAAATTGCGGTCACGTTCCTCACTTGGAACAGTCCCAAATTACCGCCCAGCATATTCTAGAATTTTGCTAAATTTTTAGCTTTTCCTTCTTCTTTCCCTTTGACTTAATTGCCCTCGATTCAATCGTAAACTCTGGAATCTCTTGGAGTTGGGCTTCACACAAGCTGTACTGCTCGCAAACCAAACTCAGGCGAAACCCTGAACTGGTGACTTGATTCACTGAATGAGTTAAATCGCCCTGAAAATCTAGCAGCGTGTTGGCTTGAGGGCGAATTTGTCCTACATTGCGCTTCTGGCAGCGTAACACTAACTCTCCTCCCATCAAATCCCGTGGCACTTGAACATAGAGGACACTCACCCAGGCTGGCGGTTCGATACTCTTGCAGTAAGAGCGCAGACTGCGGTCAATGTGGGGATCGACGCGAGAACCCTCCTTCAGCATCAAAGGATTGAGATAGAAAGCATTACACGTCGGGTGCAAAGCCACGTTGAGATAAGGTTTGAAAAAGGGAAAACTTCGTTCAACTTCGCTCAAGCCCGAACGCTGGAATACAACCGAAAATCCCTTAGTGCCGATAAAGTCGCGGTTCAAGTTGTTAACCGCAAAATAGGGACACGCGAGAATCTGCCCCTGCAATTCGCTTAGGTAGTCTGGCTCAAAAACTTGGTGCTGTAGGCGGTAGTAGCTCAAGAAACTCTCAGAAAATGAAATGTCCTTCTGTTAGTTGTATCGCTTGTTGCACCTTGTTGTGTACATTCCACCGCCCCATCCCGACTATTTCAAAATTAAGTAAATTATTTTTACAGAAATGAGCAAATCAGCCATTTAGGAATTAATAGGTTTACTCTACTTTGTATCCATCATTGTTTCAGGGAAATGGTGCGACCATGATGCTGAACACATACAAAGTAGAAGAGTGGGATGCCAAGCTGTTTCTGAACCGCTGCGCTAAAGCACATCACCGTCAAGACACTCTCCTCTACCTTGCTGTTAGCAATGATTGTTCCCACCTGGAAAACTTAGCCACCGAATTTCAAAATAATCTTCATGGCTGGGTTGACAGCGACAAGCCGATTTTATTAGGCGCGAACGACCTGAGTGTCATTGTCAACTGCTGCCAACAAAGTCCCATCGGTAAATTGCTGCCTGGTGCCCTCTACGTTCATGTGTCAGCACTTTCTCAACTCGACCCTCTGCTGAGGCTCTACGAGGGCTATGCCAGACGAACGGTGGGACATATTGATGGCGCTACCCTAATTAAATTCAACATCGAGCAGCCTAAAATCTCTTACTTGTTTTATCCTGACTTTGATCCCGACCCCCATCCCGCCTTGCAAGCTAGCATCCAGATTGATGTTCGCGACGGGAGTTCAACTTACCGAGACTACAGTACTAGCGACAATCCCCCTGTCCTCCACCGCAAAGAAACCTTTGTCACCCCCGATTATCCTCACTACGAAAAATTCGCCAACCTCACTCGGCAAGAAGAAAAATTGCGGCTTTTAGACAAAACCCGTGGCATTGGAACGCTTCGGGGTTGGTTGGAATGCTTACAAGATTATGGTGTCGAAATTCAGGGTCATCAAGTTATTCGGCAGAAGACTGGAGATAACTTACATCCAACGTCTCTACATTCGACACTGCCTAAAATAGAGCGTCACAAAGCTGCAATTGCTCGCAAAAATCTTTCTCGCCCCGTGCGTCTCGCTTTAGAGGCTGGCTTATTTAGTGAAGATAGCACTTTCTTTGACTATGGTTGCGGCTACGGAAGCGATATTCAGCACATAGCGGAAAAGGGCTACACCAGCGCTGGATGGGACCCTTATTACTCTCCGGATACCCCCCGCACCACGGCTGATATTGTTAATCTCGGTTATATCATCAACGTCATTGAACGCACAGATGAGCGTCGAGAAGCATTATTAAACGCCTGGGAGTTAACAGGAAAAGTCCTAATTGTTGCTGCACTGGTTTTAATTGATGACCGAGGAACGGGTCAAGTTGCCTACGGCGATGGGGTGATTACTCGCCGCAATACTTTTCAGAAATACTACGAACAGGAAGAACTGAAAATTTATATTGACCAGGTTCTTAATGTTAATGCGGTGCCAGTTGCACTTGGAATTTACTTTGTTTTCCAAGATGAAAGCCTTGCCGAAGCTTACCGCGCCTCTCGCTTTCGTTCCCGCGCCACAACTCCCAGAGTGCGTGCCAATATCAAGCGATTTGAAGATTATCAGGAAATGCTGGCACCGCTGATGGCTTTTGTCACCGAACGCGGTCGTCTGCCTGTCAAAAATGAAAAACCAGAATTAGAAAATTTGAGGGCTGAATTTGGCGGGTTTCGCCGTGCCTTCCAGGTCATTTTACAAGCAACCGACCAAAAAGAGTGGGATGCGATCGCTCAAAAACGCCGCTTAGACCTTTTAGTTTATCTCGCGTTAGGCAAGTTCAATCATCTGAAGCTCAAACAAATCTCCCCAGAAGTCCGTAACGATATCAAATGTTTATTTGGTAGCTACGACGAAGCCTGGGAATTAGCTGAGGAAATGCTATTTAGTCTAGGCGATCCCGGTGTAATTGCCCACTGCTGTCAACAAAGCTTGGTTGGCTGTACCAGTGGTTTTAAATACGCACCTCTCTATCCTAGTTCCTTCATGGTTCATGTCTCAGCTTTTTCCGAACTCGACCCGTTGCTGCGCCTCTACGAAGGCTGTGCCAGCCGTACAATTGGACGCATGGATGAAGCCACACTAATTAAATTTCACACCTACAAACCAAAAATCTCATATTTGTTCTACCCCAATTTCGATACCGATCCTCATCCGGTTCTGCACACCAGTATGCAAATCGATCTGAGAGATTTGAGCGTTAGCTACCGGGATTACGAAGATGATGTTAATCCACCAATCCTACATCGAAAAGAAACTGTTATCACCCCCGATTATCCGAATTATGAAAAGTTTTCTCGACTCACTCAACAGGAAGAAGAATGGGGACTTTTAAATAATGAACGGAATATTAAAACGCTTAGAGATTGGCAACAATGCTTAAAGGCAAACTGCCTAGAAATAGAAGATTATTGTCTTTGCTGGCGTAAAGACGCCGATCCGATTCGGGTGCAGGAATTAACAGCAGTTCGTGAAAAAAGGAAAAATACAAAAGTAACATCTTTTTAAACGCAAAGAGCGCAAAGGTTAACGCTGAGGTACGCAAAGATTTTTGTTTTCTTTCCTTGGCGTAACTTTGCGCTTTCCTTGGCATAATTTTGAAGTTAAAAAAAGTTCATTAAGTTCAATTCAAACTAGCTTCACAATTCTTTTGCTAACTGAATCCAATGTTCAATTCCCTTTTGTGTTGGTTGCCCCGATGCTGTGAAGGTTCTGATGTCTCTCTTGTGTTGAAAACCATAACTGATATGAATTGGTTTATCTACTCCATAAAAGTATAGAGAATCAAATGGTAATTTTTGACTTAATATCCAATCGATAACGCGATCGCTATCTGAAGCAACAATCAAAAAATCGCAGGCAGCGCCTAGTCGTTTACAGAAATATTTACCATTCTTGTTCATTTCATGCGCCATATGCTGGTCGAGTTCCGGTGCAACTCGGCCATTTTTCTGGCCTGTTTCCGGATCTTTTTTATCTAGGTATCTTTTTAAGTCCTTGGAACAAAATCCATAAGTTAGGCGAAAATCATTAACGCCGAAATAGTCAATTATTGGATCTAAGATAAGTTGATTTAGCTTTTGTAGTGCAGGCAGCGTTTCTTCTGGATTTTGGGGAAATGGATAAATTTTAGATGGGTACTTTTGATAAGTCTGGGTACAGGTGCAAAAATCCTCTAAAGTAAGGTATTTTCCTAGGGAAACTTCTTTCATCGTTGAGGAACTATAGTGCATCAAGAGTACAATAAGCTGGTACGCGATCGCATTCCCGAAATCATTCATCAAGCAGGGCGAGAGTGCAAAGTCCAGGTAATGTCAGAGGCAGAGTATCACCAAGCATTGCGAGATAAACTCATCGAAGAAGCGCAAGAAGCCGCTGAAGCTACTGCTCAAGACTTAGTGAAAGAACTCGCTGACCTATACGAAGTCATCGATGCCTTGTGTGCAGCTTGTCAAATAGAGCGTTCCTCAATTTTGGCAGAACAAGAAAAACGACGTTCAGAGCGAGGTGGCTTTGACCAGCGCTTTCGATTATTGTGGACTCAGTAGCCGCGAAGTCGATACGGTAGAGGTATGGATAACCCGCTACACCTGCTAGACATCGCCGAGTCTTATCTAAGACAATCGGTTGCACCATTAGCTACAGAGATAGATAGCAGCCCAGAAGCACTAGGAGAGGCACTCAAAGGGCTTGGCGAACGTTCTTTACTGGCGTTGCGAGTTCCCCAAGAGTGGGGTGGTTCCGAAGTCAGTGAACAGACTTTTCGGACTTTTCAAGAGCTAATTGCAAGATATTCCGGTGCTTTGGCATTCTTGCAGACTCAACATCAAAGTGCTAGCGGGATGCTTGTCGCCAGCAAAAATTGTTCTCTTAAATGCCAGTATCTTCCCCGTATGAGCAACGGGCAGATTTTAGTCGGCGTCGGCTTCTCTCAATTGCGGCGGCAGGGCGACCCAACTGTGAAAGCCTTTCCGGTAGAAGGGGGATATCATCTAGAGGGACAAGTGCCTTGGGTTACGGGCTGGGGCTTGTTTCAAGAGTTTATTGTCGCCGCAACACTCCCCGATGGGGGCGCAGTCTTTGGCATTGTGCCCTTTGTTACCAAGTATCAGGAGATGGGGGGTGCAATTACATTTACCCAGCCAATGCAACTGGCAGTAATGACCTCAACCAATACTGTCACGGCAAATCTTACCAGTTGGTTTTTGCCTCAAGAGCGTGTTGTCTCTATCAAGCCTGCGGGTTGGATTCACGAAAACGATTTGAAGAATGTCCTTCACCAAGGCTTTTTTGCTTTGGGATGCGCTAGAGCTGGACTTGATATTCTGGAAGCTGCTGCTCTAACCAAGCCTAACGCCTTTATTTCCAAAGCTTTTAAGTCACTCGACCGGGAACTCACCGCCTGTAGCACTGCCATCAGACATCCCTCTAAACCCTTTGCAGATCGTCTGCAAATCCGAGCTTGGGCAATTGATTTAGCTGTGCGGTGTGCCCATGCTGCCGTTACCGTTTCCCGTGGTGCCGCCAACTACAGCCACCACGCAGCACAGCGAGTTTACCGCGAGGCACTGGTGTTTACTGTTTCCGGTCAAACTACGGCTGTCATGGAAGCGACCCTCAACAGGTTGGTGCGTTCAGAATCCGCACTTTATCTCAGCTCTGAGGAGGCTCAGCCTGGGAACGAGAAACAGCAACTTGAAACTTATTCCTCATCCGATTAATCTATGAATCGCCAAGAAGTTGAAGATAGAACGATTCTGATTGCTTTGACAGGTTCCAGGGGCTACGGTTTAGCGACTGCAACCTCAGACTATGACTATCGCGGTATTTTTGTGGCAACTAAGCCTTATTACTTGGGATTTTCTCAAATTGAACAAAAGGATAGAGGTTGGACAGAAGAGCCAGGAGAATTTTCTTATCTGACTAAAGATACTTGTATTTATGAGCTGAAAAAATTTTTAGAACTGTCTGCCGACAACAACCCAAATATTTTAGAGCTTCTCTGGTTCAAAGATTATGTTCTTTTAACTGAAGTCGGTAATACCTTGAGACGCTATAAACAGATGTTTCTGTCAAAAAAGGTGAAGCACACTTATGCGGGATACGGTTATGCTCAAATAAAAAAATTAGAGTCTCACCGCCGCTGGTTACTCGAACCACCAACCAGAAAACCTGAGCCAGAAGACTTTGGATTAGAACCTGCCCAAGCGCTGACGGTGGGCGAAATTCATGCGTTTCTAGAATATCTCTACTTGTTAATTAGAGGCCGAATTCAGTTTTTGGAAGAAGCGCAGGAACTTTATCATTTGCTAACTGCCAAAATTGATTTTAAGGGGGTATTGAAGCAATACGCTTTCCCAGAAGAACCGCTGGAGTACACCCGGAAACTTACCGGCAGCTCGGAAGAATTTATTAAACTGCTGCAAAAAAGCCAGCAGTATCAAAACGCCCGCCGAGAATACGATAACTACCAACAATGGAAAAAAAATCGCAATCCAGCACGGGCAGCGATGGAGGCTAAAGTGGGGTATGACTCTAAATTTGCGATGCAGGCTATCCGGTTATTAAGAACAGGTATCGAAATTTTAGAGACACAAACCTTAATAGTCGATCGCCGGGAAACCGGCGATGCACGGGAATTGCTAGCCATTAAAAACGGCGAGTATCCCTATGAAGAAGTCATGGCGATCGCTAACAATTTGTACAAAGGACTCGATGAAGCCTACGCTAAATCTACCCTGCCTAGAAGTGTAGATAGAGAAGCAATTAATCAACTTTGTATTGATTTAGTGGCAATGCAAGGGTGGTAAGGCTAATAGCGGACAACGTTTTGTCTTTTGCAAATTTTGCTTTTACTTTGTACCTTGTACCTTTTTTTGCCACTGGTCAATTGCTTTCTGGGCAGTCGTATAGGTGGGTGTGTCTTTCGGGACTAAAGCCGCCGTCTGAATGGCATCTTTCAGTCTTCCATCAGAGGCGCGAGTCTGCGCTGTCTGATAAATCGTATTGCTCCACTGGGCAATTAACTGTTGTGCCTCGGTATATCCAGGTTGATCGGGGGGTACTTTGCGAACAGCGGCGATCGCGCGAGTGTAAGACGAAGCTTGTCCGGGTTGAATTAATCCTTGAGCAGATTGGAGAAGGATTTTGTTGGTTCGCTGTTGCTGTGCTTTTTCACGCCAGCTGGCGATCGCTCCTTGAGCTTCCTTATAAATGGACTGATTATCCTCTGGAACCAGTCGTGCTGCCGCGATCGCCTTATCAAACTGCCCTTGTTTTGCCCGCCCGTTAGCTAAATCCAGAATCACACCGCTCCAGCGTGCAATGTCTTGCTGTGCCTGTTCGTAGAGAGGTTCGCCGGGTTTTATTTTCTGGGCTTCTGCGATCGCCTGACTAAACTGAGAAGCTTGATTTGGGACGATCAAAGTTCTTGCTTTATCCAACACCGCTTGATTCGCCCCCGCTTCGGTCTCGGTGCCCCCCACTGCATTCTGGGATTTGGAACCTGAAGAAGCTGACTGTAACGATACAGCAGTCGGTGTGGTGCTACCAGGAGTGGCATCTGTTGAAGTATTTATTGCCTGCTGACCGATAAATGCGGCTCGGTTACGGAGAAATACCCCCCCGATCAATGCCACTATCAGTGCGATACCACCGCACCACAAAAGCAGATTCAGCCACCAGGGTGTGTCATCTACAAGGGTAGTAGATGACACACTTGTCTGGGGGACGATAGCACCTTGACCAATCCCTGAGCGGATGCCGGAAGGGTTATAGTTTGTCTCCGATCCTTTAGAAGTCTGCTTCTGGGTCAAGGCGGCTGCACCAGCTACGTTATTATGCCCCACCATACCCGGAGTAGCCTCCTGACGCTCCATTCCGACGTTGTGCATACCAGAAGTGGAAGCTACTGGAGGTGTATCTGAAGCTAAGGTCGCATTCCAGTTCATCGCTCCGTTCGGGAGGAGCGTTGGGAGTTTGTAGTTACTTGCCGAAGAGGGTATTGCACTCAAGGGTATCTGAACGGGTCGCCAGTGGTGTTCGCTCAACTCAGGCAGGTGCGATCGCAGATAACGCTCCAGACTCTCCAAATTCTTGCCTTGGTTATATCGCAGTCCTTCTAGCAATACTGCTGTAAATAATCCATGACCCAGTGAGGACGCTTCGTAAGAAAATTGATCAACTTGGCAGGACAGGACTGTGGCAATACCCATTGTTTGGGCTAATTCCAAAGTTTGCGCCCCTACCTTCGCACCTGCTTGATCGCCCTGACTGCGGTTTATATCTAGCAGCACCAAAATATTTTTAGCCGCCGACTCTTTGAGAGTGGTAAAGAGCGATCTTACTGATATACCAGTTTCCGCTATTTCATCTGGGTCTCCTTGACTGGGCATTAGGTAATCCTCCCCGTCGAGAGTCATTCCATACCCACTGAAAAAGAACCAGAGCGAATCATCGACGTTTACTGGCGCATGGCACCACTCATCAAACCAATCCAGCAGGTTTTCCTTAGTAGGGTAAGTTGACTGATCGCTAATCGGCGGTGAGGTGTCCGTTAACACCAGACACTCGTCTGCTGACCATCCAGCTTCGTCAACAAGAAACTGCCACAGCGTCTGTGCATCCGCTTGGGCATAGCTAAGAGGCTGGAAAAACTGATATTGATTGATGCCAATTGCGATCGCCCAGTGATTTGCCATGACCCATGCCCCAGATATCTATTAGAGAGGGTAGCCCAAAAATAGCATTTACTAACAAGCAAACTACAGGAAACGGCTTCTTTTGGCAATTGCACAGTGGAAACAAAGCAGTTTGCATTAGCTCAATCCTATAATAAAGGGTCGCTCTTCAAGAGCGACCCTTTATTATACTCAATCTAACTAAAAATCAACCTGGCACTGAGCTATTTTCCCAGGCAGTCACCCACCGAGTATCTTCGCCGCAGTTGCGTTTCACCTCCGAGTTCGGGATGGAGTCGGTGTGGTTCCACAACGCTAGTAGC
>NZ_JAMPJY010000060.1:0-30262 GCF_039961875.1 Trichocoleus sp. ST-U2
GCCGCTAAATTGGCAAGTCATACCTTACGATTGTTACTCAAACGGCGCTTTGCCATTGATGTGTTAACTTTTCGTCAAGCTGGTGCTTGTTCCTCATAATTCACATTAAGCGTAATTTACTTAACCTTATTTTCTCTGGGGGAAATTGGGCTGGTTCAGTTGCTAATGCGGCTGTTACAGGTAAGGGATTAGCTGATGTTAACCAGCGTCTGGGTGGAATTGGGCAACAAGTAGTAAATATTCAGCAGGGTTTGCAACAAACACAAGGAATCTTGCAAGTAGCTTCTGCTACTAGCGTACTAAATTTAGGTGTCTCAGTGATGGGATTTGCTGTATTAAACCAGCGTCTCAACGAACTGGAACAACGTCTAAAACAGACTGAGGAACTGTTAAACAAAATTAACCGCAAAATTGACATTGGATATTATGCTAACTTCAAAGCTGCTATTGGTCTGGCGATGAATGCCTTTACGATGACCAAAGTGGAAAACAGAGAACGTATGGCGATTGAAGCTATAAACCGTTTTCTAGAAGCTGAACATATTTACACGGACTACACAGACAAAGAACTTGAGCAAGGTAGCCAGATCGCTGATGAATATCTTTTGACCTTATCTCTAGCTTATATTGCTGAAGCACGTTGTCATCTTGAGTTAGGCGAACCCGAAACAGCACTTAATCGCTTCCAAGAAGGTGCGAAAGTTCTTCGTTCTCGTATTCATAAATATGTTGAGCTTCTACTTACTTCTAACCCAGCAGCTTACTTACAGCCTCAGTTCAAAGGTCAGATAGATTTGCGACGACTAACCCGAATTTACCAATGGATTGACCCAGCTTTAGATGAAAATGCTGTGTTTGAGCTTCAACGTGAGAATTTGCTCAAGATGGCGCAAGAACCTGATAAATGGGCTGAATCGTTACCAGCAGCAATCCTAACTCGCGTTGAGGTTGCAGGAGGTTGGTTTGGCCCAAATGCAGGAGATTTGAGGCGAGAGGCTGATAAACGTCTTCCCCAAGTGCTGGAAGTCATGGAATCTATGGTGGAAACCAATCGCCGTTTTGAAGCGTATCAGACAGAAGTACAAGCGATCGCACAATTGGGAATTACCTTCCATGACTGGCTGAAATTAACTCCCTCCATAGACTCTAAACCCGACGGTGCAGAATTAATGTACATCATTCCATCCCAGCCGTTAGAGTTGCAATTCTCTGTTTAAAGTGGTTTCTCTTCCAGAAAAGAATAGCCAGCAAATATTGCCTGACAATCTCTTCCCAAGCGCAGGCGATATGCTGCTCATTAAAATTTAAAAGTAAAAAAAGCTAATCCGTGATTATTGCGCGTAACCAATAAGAAGATAAATGTCAAGATAGCACCAGAAAAAATAGCCCATAAAACATATCGATTTTTTCGATTCAGCCAACTAAAGAAGAATACTAAAAGGAGAAAAAGAATAGTAGTAGCAATTCTTTGTAAGTTTCTTAAATCCCAAGCTATCAAGGGGTCTTCCAAATCTCCAAGCATCATATAAAATAGCTCCTTGTAATTTAGGCTTATTCTAAGCAATATCAATAGACAGCTCAACAGCTAAACCCATAGTTTTGTGTAGACGATACCAAGCGATCGCTACTGTTAGGAAAGCGAATATAGACAATGGTGTTGAAATACTACTAATGATAGTTGACAAATATCAAAAGATTGCTTTTTAAATCTTGCTACTGAAAGTTAGAAAGCCGCCTTAGCCACCATCTCCGAGGCGATAACCTTTGCCGTAGACAGTGTGAATCAAAGGCATCTCCCCAGCCGCTTCAATTTTGCGCCGCAAAAGCCGAATTAAAGCGGCTAAAACGTTACTGCTGGGTTGTTCCTCCGGGTTCCACAAATGTTGATGAATCTGGGCGTGAGTCAGCAACTGCCCTGCGTGACGCATAAAATATTCCAGCAGATGAGTTTCTTTCTCCGATAACTCAATGGTGCGTCCGTGACGATAGGCTAGCTGGTTTTCACAATCTAGTTCTAAATCTCCAATCTGAAGTAAGTGAGGATGGTAGTGCGCTTCTATCGTCACGCTAGCAGCCGCATCAGTCGCGGAACGACGCAGCAAGGCGCGGACTCGTGCGAGTAACTCTCGCAATTCAAACGGCTTCACTAGGTAGTCATCCGCACCGGCGTCCAAACCCAGCACGCGGTCGTCTAGGGTATCTTTGGCAGTGAGAAAGAGGACGGGTGTAGCATCTTTGCGCGATCGCATCTGCTGACAAATTTCCAACCCGCTGATCTGCGGCAGCATCCAATCCAAAATCAGCAAGTCATAGCCTCCTTGCAGCGCCATCTGGTTGCCAGACGCCCCATCATAAGCCAACTCAACGCTGTAGCCTTCACGACTTAGCACGCGACTCAGCGGTTCAGTCAGCTCAACTTCATCATCTACCAAGAGAATTCGCATCACAAAAGTTATGAATTATGAGGTATGAGTTATGAGTTACCTTGTGACATCCAGAACTCAATACTTAACACTCAGAACTCTATTCTATGCTTACCGTTGCATTGCCCAAAGGCGCACTCTTATCTGATAGCATTCGTCTACTGCAAAGTGTCGGACTCGACTTTAGCGCCTTTAAAGATTCTGGCAACCGCCAACTGCAAATACAAGACCCCACCGGCACCGCCCAAGCCCTACTGGTAAGGGCGCAAGATGTCCCAGTTTATGTGGAATATGGGCAAGCACATTTAGGGATAGTCGGTTACGATGTTCTGCGGGAGAAAAACCCCCAGGTTGCTCATCTAGCTGACCTCCGATTTGGTTCTTGTCGGCTGTCAGTGGCGGTAAAGTCTTCTAGCCTTTATCGGTCAGTCTTGCAACTGCCGCCCCACGGTCGAGTCGCGTCTAAGTTTGTTCACTGTGCCTACGAATACTTTGAAAGCTTAGATTTACCCGTAGAAATTGTGCCTTTGTCTGGTTCCGTAGAACTAGGGCCGATTACCGGGATGTCCGAGGCGATTGTGGATTTAGTTTCCACAGGTCGCACCCTGAGCGAAAATGGCTTGATCGAGATTGATACACTATTTGAAAGTACAGCGCGGTTAATTGCCCACCCTCGGAGTTATCGCCTGAATACGGGCGATATCCATCAATGGGTCGAAGATATCAGAAGCGCTGTTCTAATTAATTGCTAGCGCAAGGCGATCAAATGGACGAAACAATTAGGATTTGCTCGGTTGATAAAAATGCTTGGAGTTCAATTGTGCAAGGTTTTGACCCGAATATTCTCCAAGATGTGCTAGAAGTATATGGCGCTGATGGCGAGAAAGTCGGAACTCTGTGCGAATCGGTAGATGGCAAATCCTACATCAATGGGCAACCTGAAACAGCTTACCTATCTCTACAGGCAGCTGCTACAGCACTGGTGAAAGGGGAACAATGAAATAAGTAGAAAGAAGATAGTGCCAGCATGACTCAATCCCCGCCTCTGACGGAAACTAGAGAGCGATCGCGCGTTCGTGAAAGCGACTGGCGACTCTTCCTGCGCTTAGTCCCCTACGCGCGGAAAAGCAGTCGTCTGCTGATAATTTCCATCCTGTTGTTGGTGCCGCTGTCAGTCGCCGGGGCAATTCAACCGATCATCGTGGGGCAAGCAATTTCGCTGATTCGCGGGGAAGAAGTCTGGTCTTTTCTTCAAGGTAAAGGCTTGTTGGAAGGAATCAATCTTCTCGCCGTTTTACTGCTGCTAACGATGATCGTTCGTATGGTGTTCACCGCCGCCCAAGGTTACACCGTGCAGAAGGTGGGGCAGCAAATTACCGCCGAGATTCGCACTGACTTATTTCATCACGTCACGTCCTTAGCGGTGCGATTTTTTGACCGCACCCCTGTAGGACGATTGATTACCCGCCTCACCAGCGATGTCGAAGCCCTAGGGGATGTCTTTTCCACAGGTGCCATTGGCATTGTCAGCGATCTGGTGTCGATTTTAGCGATCGCTGTCACTATGTTTTTGCTGCAATGGCAGCTGGCATTGATGCTGACACTGATGTTGGTGCCAGTCACGGCTTTGATTATTTACTTCCAACAGCAGTATCGCAAAGCCAATTACAAAGCCAGAGAAGAACTGTCTGCACTCAACTCAACGCTGCAAGAAAACATCGTAGGGGTGAACGTCGTGCAGCTATTCCGGCGAGAGAAATTCAACTCAGAACTGTTTCGGGTGACGAATCAGCGGTACATCGAGGAAGTGGATAAAACCATTTTTCACGACTCAGCCGTATCAGCCACCTTGGAGTGGATTGCACTGGTAGCGATCGCGGGCGTACTCTGGTTAGGTGGACAAATGATTATGGGCAAAGCCCTCAGTTTTGGCACCCTCTCTGCCTTTATCCTGTATGCCCAGCGTCTCTTCGATCCCTTGCGACAATTTGCTGAAAAATTCACCTCCCTGCAATCTGGTTTCACCGCCGTCGAACGCATCACCGATATTCTCAACGAACCAATTGAAATCCGCGATCCTGAAGGGACACAAAAACAGCTTATAGACAGGGGAATTATCCCGTCTGTAGCAGAGGAACCCAGGAGAATTTCCCATTCCCCATCCCCAACCGCCAAAGGTGAAATTCGCTTTGAAAATGTCTCCTTTGCCTATAAAAATGATGAATACGTCCTCAAAGACCTAAACTTCACCATCCATCCCGGCGAAAAAGTCGCTCTCGTTGGTCCCACGGGTGCTGGTAAAAGTTCGATTATTCGCCTGCTGTGTCGCCTTTACGAAACCACCGAAGGTCGCATTTTCCTCGATGGTGTCAATGTCCGGGACTTACCCCAAAGAGAACTGCGGGAACACCTAGGCGTCATCCTTCAAGATGGCTTTCTGTTTGCCGGTGACGTGAAGAGCAACATTACTCTAGGAGATACTTACTCCTTTGAAGAAATTCGACAAGCCGCCGAAAAAACCAATGTTGCCAGTTTTATCGAACAACTGCCTCAAGGCTACGATACCCAACTTAGAGAACGAGGCACTAATATCTCTAGCGGACAAAAGCAACTCTTAGCATTTGCCCGTGCTGCTATCCGCAATCCCCGTATTTTAGTGCTAGATGAAGCAACAGCCAGTCTAGACGTAGGTACAGAAGCCTTAATTCAAGATGCCCTCGACAAATTGCTGGAGGGACGCACCGCCATTATCATCGCGCACCGTCTCTCAACCATCCGCAATGTAGACCGGATTTTGGTGCTGAAACGAGGGCAACTGGTAGAGTCGGGCAGCCACGATCAATTGTTGCGCCAAGGCGGATTGTACGCCAGTTTGTATCAGTTGCAAATGTTAGGCGCGTGAACTATCCACGCTGACTTGGAGTACCAAGTACAGTGTGGGCTTCTGTAATCACAGGGGAGTGCCGCAGCTTGGACTTTCGCCCTAATCGTGGTCTTATCTCCCCTCCTACAGCAGAAACGGCTGAACCTTCCGCCTTTAGCATTCTGATCCCCTCTGCTCTAATATTTATCGCTGCGTTTCCATCACGGTCATGATGAGTATTGCAGTGAGGACAAGTCCATTCCCTCACCTCCAACGACATCTCACCTATTTGATTGAAACAATTAGAACAAAGTTTGGAACTAGGGAACCATCTATCAATCTCAATCAACTTTCCGCCTTTGCGTTCTAGCTTGTAGGCTAAAAAGTTGGTGAATGTTCCCCACCCAACGTCAGAGATTGCTTTCGCTAATTTATGATTGCGTACCATGCCTTTAACATGAAGATCCTCTACGATGACAGCTTGGCTATCGCTGACCAACTTATGGCTAAGTTTATGTAGGAAATCTTGCTGCGAATTAGTAATTCGCTCGTACACTTTGGCGACAACTTTTCTATACTTGTGTCTTGAATTACTCCCTTTTTGTTTACGGGCTAGTTTTTGTTGCTTGCGTTTCAGGTTTTTCTCATGTTTGGCGAGGTGTTTAGGATTATCGTACTTAGAAACCTTCTCGCCGTCAGTAACAATAGCGAAATGTTTCAATCCTAAGTCAACTCCGTAAATTTTACCTTCCGCTGTAGGTGGTTTCTCTCCTGCAACTTCAGTCAGGATAGACGCGAAGTATTTCCCTGATGGTGTTTTGCTCACAGTAACCGTCTTGATTCTCCCCTCAATTTGTCTATGTATTTTGGCTTTAACTATCCCGATGTTGCCGGGGAGCTTGATATTGCCGTCTACAATTTTGACGTTTTGAGGATACTGAACTGACTGTTTGCCATGCTTGGATTTGAACTTAGGAAACCCCGCACGTTTCTCAAAAAAGTTTTTGTACGCTGTGGTTAGATTAAGCGTTGTCGCCTGTAAAACTTGGCTGTAACACTCAGCTAACCAAGCTGTATCTTCAGCTTTTTTGAGTGTTGGAAGAAATGCGTTGAGTGCTGCACGTCCAAGTCCTTTACCCGTCTCCTTGTAAGTCTCAATAGATTTATTCAGAGCATAGTTCCACCACCAACGAGAACATCCAAATGTTTGCGCTAATAGTATTTCTTGTTCTTTGGTTGGATATAAACGAACTTGTACAGCTTTGTGCAGCACTCAGCATCACCTCCTTGACAAGAACACTTTACCATAAATTGATATTGTGTTAAAGTCGCTCAATCAAATAAATAATTGGCGATTCCTCGTGCATCTTTTCCCTCGCCTCACGGCATTGGTCGAAGATACAATTGTTACCACCCACCTGATATCCTGCCACTGATTCGGAGTACCAAATGAGCGTGGGGGACTTACGACGCTCTAATTAAACTGATATCTTGCACCAAGCCCCAGAATAGAATTCTGGGGCTACATAAACCAAGTCCGCCGGAGCGTACTAACCGAAAATCAAGAGTTTTGTAACCTGCGTAGGCAGGTTTCGTTTGTGTAGCGGCGGTTTCTACCGCCTGGTGGAAGATATAAGTTAAACAAACGTGCCATTTGACTGCTTGCGTTGAATGCCAATCACTGAAGGACGCGGTGGTCCTTGAGGATTTCCCTCAATATTGCTAGGCCAATTACTACCACGCGGAACCGTGCGTTGTTGGTTAAAGAGAGTGCCATTTAAGTCCAGCATCTCAATCGTTCGGCTTAGAGTTTGCTGAGGATTGAACGGGCAATCTTCACCAGGGTGCTGCACCGAAATAATCAGCGTATCCCCGATAAAAGTAGGCCCTGTCAACTCGCAACGTGGAGGACCGTAGGCAAAGGGGACGATTTCTCCAGCATCCGGGCCAGTGGTGGGAATGAAAAAGAACCAGTTATTGCCAAAAACCCCAATCAGGTTAGAAGTTTGAACATTGAGATTAGAATCATCCACACTAGGAGAGTTAGAACCCACGACCCTGTGGTCTATCGCTAATGGCGTTGCGGCAGCACCAACATCAAAACCATTGTGAGCGCTAGTAGACATATCTGTAACACCCCAAATATTTCCTTGGGGGTCAAATGCCAAATTATCCACATTGGCAAAACCCGAACCCGGTTCTGCTGCCGCTTCCCCACCTTTAGCAAATCGCTGCCAGCGGAAAGTTGTACCCGTAGCATCTGAGCTGTTTTCCATAATCTTGAACAGCTCACCCGAAGGCTGTCCGGCGTTGACGGCAGGGCTGTACTTGGAAACCACAAAGATTCGAGAATCGGGGTAGCCATCGCTTCCCGCCGCACCATCCGTGTAAGCAATAAATACATCCTTGGTGCGGGGATGAACTTCGATATCTTCGGGACGTGCGGTAGGAGTTCCGCCAACTAAGTTAGCAGCTAAGAAAGCATCCACGAGGACAGCCCCTTGGCTAGTGTAGAAGTTGGACAGCTTCTTGCCTTGATAACCTGGCAGAGCTGTGGCTTCATTGGTGGTATCTAGGTTGAATGCACCGCCATCTGTAGTTTGACCCGCAACACCGTTCCGTCTGGGTAATTTAATCAAACCATTCCGGCTCGCTTTGCCCAAAGCGGCAATTTCTTTTGAGCCAAGAACGGAGGGCGGAATCGGATTGGTAGCAGCATTCAAATCCAGGGGAATCCACGTTCCTGTCCCGTCAGGATTGTAACGGGCGACGTACAGCGTCCCCTCCTCAAATAAAGCGCTGTTATTCTTGCTATTCGGGGCAGAAACAGTGCCTTTGCTAACAAATTTCCAGGTGTGTCCGCCGCGCCGGTCATCACCCATGTAGGCAACTAATTTTTTCCCAGCTTCCGCCCGCATGGCGATGTTTTCATGGCGATAACGACCTAATGCAGTGTGCTTGCGCGGGCGGAAATTTGGGTTACTGGGATCGATTTCCACCATCCAGCCGTATTTCTCGCCAACCAAGCCAAATTTTTCCCCACTGGTACCGGCGGTGTAGCTAGTCTGAGTACCATCAGATTTTACAGATTCTGTGACTCCTACAAAAAAGGCTGTGCTTGCCTGAAAGTTTTCTTCCGCTGAGAGGATGGTTCCCCAGGGAGTAGTGCCGCCAGAGCAGTTGTAGGCAGTGCCAATGATTTTGTTACCCAGCCCATCTACGCTGAGAGGAAATACTTGAGTGGCAGCGGGTCCCGTACTCAACAGGTAGTTTTGATCGCCTTTCTGGTAGCTCTTGGAACCCCAAGAAGTAATAGTTTTATACTGATCGGAACGCTGGCTGTTAATCCCTAAACCGGAAAGACCATGAAGGCGTCGATTGTTGGGATCTTTAACAATCGAATAGCGTCCGGCGCGATTTTGGCGTGCCATCCGCAGAACCGAACCGCCCATGTTGTACATGATTTCGCCCAACAGGAGAAGATCGGTTTTGTCAGCCGGTAAACTCTGCCCAACGACTAAGGGATAAGACTCAGGTAATCCTGCTAAATCCTCTGGGACTTCAGGGAGTGTAAAAGTAAACGGGTAGGAGACATACTCGTGATTTACCCAAAGGTAGCCGTCGTTGGGATTTCTGCCATCCAGGGGAACAAAGCCGGTGTAGTCGTTGTTGTAGCCAAAGTATTCTTCTGGGTTGGGATAAACGCGATCGCCCCAACGTACAATCACATAACGTTCGTACTCTGGGGGCACCACTACATCATCAACGATGTTGTAGGTGCTTAACCGAGTATCGGTAGAAGCATTAAGTACGCTTCCTTGATAATTAATGGCTGTGGCGTAAAAACTTTTTTGTTCTTGGTAAATCGGTAAAGGATGCGGCAATCGCACTGGGGTAAATTTCAGTGGTAGAACCGCTTGGGCAACGTTAGGATTGCTGCCAAAATGCTGTCTCCCCAAAGTAGGAGCTAGTACAACAGTACCGGCACTCGCCCCAAAAAAAATTAGTAGCTGCCTCCGACTGAACTTAGACATTAAATTCCTCTCTTTTTGCGATCGCAATAATCAAAAATTTTGAGTCATTATTTGACAGGAATTTAGCCGAGCTAACCTCTATAAAGCTTAAACAGTCAACCAAAAATGCTGCGACAGCTAAGCCACAGCATTCATGTCAACGGCTAGTCAACGCAGCATTACCTCAAGCCATCGGCATAAGTATCTATACCTGTAGCATCCTGTCTGCTTTTTGTTCTCTTTAGTCGAATGGGCGGCTCCCTCATACTCGACTTCCACCGCCAAATCTGAGTGTTTCTACGCACCCTCTGAAATACTACTGACGTAGAATTAAGCTTCTTTAATCTCCGGGTTAATAAAAGATTAATAAAATATAAATTTATCAAGAAGTTGTCAATAAGATTGTTAAGCCAAATTTTAGCAGGTCTTATTCCTCTATTAATATTCGCTTAACCAAAAATGCTTTTAATAGAGATATCAGTGAAAATACTTAAAAAGCTAAACTAAGCCTGCTTTTAAAAATTAGCAGAACTTTAAAAATGACCTTTTTGGCAAAAAAAATTAGGAGTTAACTTAATGATAAAAACAATTAGTCTTGCAGCACTAGCTATCAGTGTAAGTGTAGTTTTTCCATCTACAGTAAAGGCTGCTGTTCTAAATAGAGGATTTGAACAAGGGTTTCAGAGTTGGAAAGCCCTAGGCGATTATCGAATAGAAACTTCAGATTTTGGAATTAAGCCATTCCAAGGCAAAAACCAGGCTTTTCTCTCAACTGCATACCAAGAAACTTTTAGTCTCGACAATAATTCTAATCCGATTATTGGCGGTAATGCTGCTCCCGTCACTTTCATTTCTGGCTTTGCTGAAGAAGAAACTTTAGAAGGATTCTTGGGTTTCTCAACTTTCTTGGGCGATCAATCTTTATACACTCTAGCGACCGCAGAGCCGATTGAGGGATCTGCCATTAAGCAAACTTTTAAAGGCAGTGCTGGGCAAAAGTTATCTTTTTCTTGGAACTTCCTCACGAATGAGGCTGTTGAGCAATCTGCGGTTGATGACTTTACCTATCCTGATTTTAATGACTTTGCTTTTGTAAGTCTTCAGTCAGATTCTGGTACTCAATTCTTTAATTTAGCGAATACGATTTCAAAATTCAGTAACTCTTCAAGTGTCTTTAATAAAGAAACTGGATGGCAAACTTTTTCTTATATTCTTCCAGCCTCAGGGGAATATACTTTAGGGATTGGGGTTGTGGATGTTGGGGATGGAACACGGATTTCTGCCTTAGTGGTTGATGAGGCAGAGGCAGCAGTTGTTCCTGAAAATACTCCTACATTGGGTATACTTCTTTTTGGAACTTTAGCAGCAGTAACCAGGTTAAAGGGTAGAAAGAAAAATACAGGTTGGTTGTCTTAAAAAGCTTATTTTAGCGTTTTTTCTACCTAGAGGCGCAATGAATGATTTTCGGTTACTGCTGTAATTCTTAGATTCCCTCCAATGCTCATTAAGTGGGAGCAAAAAAGCAGCTTAGAGGATGTCTGAAAAGTCATAATCGAGACGCTGAAACAGTAGAGATCCCCCTAAATCCCCCTTCAAAAGGGGGACTTTGAAAAAATTCTCCCGCTTAAAAAGGGAGGCTAAGGGGATCGAAGCAACTTCTTACGTTTTCTTGCACTTTGGGAAGAGCAAGATTGAGAGATGCTGAAGTTTTGTCTTTAAACTTTAACTGAAATGTACTAGATGCGCGAATAATTGCGCCGTGTATATTTACCTGTAGATTAATCATCCCGAAAACCCGGATCGTCTTCGCGGCTGAAGGTGGATGTCGGTGGAATCGGAGGTGACGAGGAATTAGATGAATTATTATAAAAGCCTAGTAGCAATCCAGAATTATCAAAATATCGAATCCAACGATCAATTTTAGGTTCTGTCTGCCAATCAGAACGATACACTTTTGAAAATAGAAGCGGGGCTACTTGTCCTTTGACATCACCGAAAATTCTGATATAAATTTGTGTAACCTCTGGATTTTGTGCGAATCCCTGCTCAACAGAATTGCTAGCAATCGATTCTGCTTGCTCAAGCACGTCTTCAAAACTTTGATTGGTGTTCGGGCTAAAAATTAGATCGATTTGTTGGCGTTCCGGTTGTTGAGTTGTAAACTCCTGAATTTGAGACAAAACAGGGGGAGCGATCGCGCTCAATCCTGTAAAAATTAAAAATGTGGCTGAAACGATGCCGCGATGGATACCCATTGCTGTTACTCGTTAAAATTTTATCGCTTTATTCCTTCTACTGAAAGTCCCTTTTGACACAGCTTATCTCCGCGATCGCACTTCAGCATTAACAGACTAACACTCGTAGAATTAATCAGCCACTAAGCGAAGGTTAATTCTCAGTAAAGACGAAAAATAGAAGCGGGTAGTTAGGTATAGTGAATTTAAGTAAAAATCTTCTCCAATGGAACCTAACTGTGCTACTGAATGGGAATTGCGATCGCAAACTCTGTACCTTGCCCCGGTTCGGAAAGGCAGTGCAATTGACCTCCGTGTTTTTCTACCACAATTTGATAGCTGATCGATAAACCTAACCCCGTGCCTTTGCCTACGGGTTTGGTTGTAAAAAAAGGATTGAATAGCTGTTTTTTCATGGCTTCCGTCATCCCTAGACCGTTATCGGCAATGCTAATTAATACCCGATCGGAGTTGACAACAGAGGTGCGAATGCAAATTTTAGGGATGTAGGACTTAGTATTTTCTTCTCCACGTTCCATTCTCTCTTCTAAGGCATCGATTGCATTCGTCAGTAGATTCATAAAGACCTGATTCAATTGTCCGGCATAGCATTCTACTTGCGGCAAGTCGCCGTATTCCTTTATTAGTTGAATGCCAGGATGGTCAGGTTTTGTCTTCAGGCGATTTTGTAGAATCAGGAGGCTGCTTTCAATCCCTTCATGAATATCAACCGCCTTCATTTCTGCTTCATCCAGACGGGAGAAGTTCCGCAGCGATAAGACAATCTGACGAATCCGCTCAGCACCTACTTTCATGGAAGTTAGCATCTTAGGAAGGTCTTCGATCAGAAAATCTAGATCGATAGCTGCCATTTCATCTTGAATCTCAGGGACTGGATGGAAATAGTGCTGTTGGTAGAGCTGTAGTAGATTCAGGAGGTCTTTGGTGTATTCGTCTGTGTGAGCTAAGTTGCCATAGATAAAGTTGACGGGATTATTAATTTCATGGGCAATACCGGCAACCAACTGCCCTAAACTCGACATTTTTTCTGTCTGTACCAATTGAGCTTGGGTTTGTTGGAGTTCGGAGAGGGTTTGTTCGAGTTTGGCGGCTTGTTCTTGGAATTGTTTGGCAGTGGTGCGGGTGGCGGCGTAGAGTTCGGCTTGGTTAATCGCGATCGCAAGTTGGTCGGTTACAGCGTGCAGCAGTTCGACTTCCCAATCTCTCCAAGGTCTGGGTGCAGAACTCTGGCAACAGCTCAGGATACCAATGGTACCCGATCGAGTTTGAATGGGCAGCACCAAGATAGAGGCGAAGCCCATCGAACGCAGAAATCTACGCCACAGGCGATCGCTAGCGTATGCCACGCTTCGCGGCTCCTCGCTTGGCTGAGCTGCGCCTCGCGGCTTCTGGCTCAGTTTCTCGATATCATCTATCCGCAGCATTTCCAGGTTCAAAAGTTTTTGCCCCATCGATCCGACAGCAGCAATCGGGTAATAACCTCTGAGATCGGAAAGCTCCGAATTGCGAGCTTCCTTGACAATTGCCCAACCGGGTTCCTCTCTGTCAGGGTAATACCAGGCAAAATGACACCGCTCAATCTGCAACAAATTGCGGATCTCTTGAACCGTTGTTTCCAAAACTTTGTCTAAGTTAAGACTGTTACGGATTTGGCTAGCGAGACGGTTGAGCAAGTTTTCCCGCCTTGCCTGTTCTCTTAGTCGCGCCTCACTTTCGCGCAGTGCTTCTTCCGCCTGTCGGCGATCGGTGATATCCGTAATCATCGCAAAGGCTCCAGCATACTTCCCCGCTGAATCGAAGATGGGAGAGGTCGAAACAATTGCCCATCGAAACAAGCCATCTTTGCGACATAATTTAAAATCAATCTTGTCCTCGATACCTTGACGGCGAAGCTCGACTTGGCGAGCAGCGATCGCTTTCCCTTCATCATCCATGAAATCAAATAGCGACCTACCCTGCATCTCCTCAATGCTGTAGCCAAGCATTTCTGCCAGTGTGCGATTGACAAAAATCGTCTTGCTTTCAGCGTCGATCACCCAAATTCCTTCTAAGGCAGTCTCAATAAAGTGACGATAACGCTCTTCGGATTCTCGTAGCGCCTCCTCAGCAGCTTTACGCTCGGTGATATCCCGCGAGACGCCGACTAGACCTATGACATTTCCAGAAGGATCGCGCAAAACGCTTTTTGTAGAGAGATAAATCTTGGTGATTCCCATGATGGTGACAACTTCCTCAACCATTTCCGGTTCACCCGATGTCATAACGCGGCGGTCAGTTTCGTTTATCTGACGGGCAATCTCAGGCGGCAACAACTCGGTATTATCCTTGCCAATAATTTCCTCCACCTGCCGATTCAGAATAGTGCCAAAACCTGAATTCGCCATCACCACCCGGTATTGTAGATCCTTGACAAAGATGGCATCGGGTGTTCCTTCAATAACTGCCTGCAAGAGGCTATAGCTCTGTTCGAGCGCCACCTCGGTACGCTGGCGCTCTAGCATCTCTTCCTGCAATTGCTCGTTGGCTTTCCTAAGTTCAGCCGTCCGCTCTTCGACCCTGATTTCTAGCTCAGCCTTTGCCTTTTTTAGGGCTTGCTCTGCCTGGTGACGCTCGGTAATGTCAATCCCCGTACCGATGATGTACTTGACCCCACCAGCGGAGTCGAGCAGCGCCGTATTCGACCAAGCAATCAAACGGCGATCGCGATCGCGCGTTAACCAATAGTTGTCATACTGGTTTGGAAACTGACCCGCTTGAAGATTTTTGAAGACCGCTTTGACAGATTCCACTTCTTCTGGCAGCAGAAATAAATCCCAGAATGGTCTGCCTTTGACTTCCTCCGCCGAGTAAGCAGTGGTTTGCTGGCAAGCTTGATTAAAAACGACAATTCGCCCCTGGGTATCGAGAACCACTACCAAAGTTGCTGCTGTATCTAGAACAGCGGCGACGAAGTTGCGCTCGTCCGGCAACACTTCCTCGGCGTTGAAGGTTACACGACTTTCTGACATATTTTTTGAGATGCTTATTCAGAATTTGTTGATTCTACATGATGGTGCTATTGGTTCAGATTCTTCAGCTACAAAAATTTGGATTAAAACTGTTTAACCAAGACTTGTGTTTGTGGGAAGCAAATTACAGCAGGCGAATCTTAATTTGACTTGGCTAGAACCGATTTCGCAGACAAACCTGACTGCTTAATCGGAAGGTAAATTGCAAATTCTGTTCCTTCATCCATCTGGGAACTCACCATAATTTTTCCATGATGCTTTTCCATAATTTGATAGGAAATCGAAAGTCCTAAGCCAGTTCCCTTCCCGACATCTTTAGTTGTGAAAAACGGGTCAAATATTTTCTCTAGAATTGGTTGTGGGATTCCAGAACCATTATCCAGAATTCTCACGATTATCTGATTTTTTCCTAATACTTGGCTAGAAATAACAATTTGTTTATCTTCCCGCTCTTTCTGAGCCAGCAGTGCATCAATCGCATTACTCAGGATATTCATAAATACTTGATTGAGCTGTGCAGGATAACACTCAACAAGAGGTAACTTGCCATAGTGTTTAATCACATTAATCTCTTTTTTGAGACGGTTATTTAAAATTAACAGCGTATTGTCCATGCCTTCGTGGAGATCAACGGCTTTCATCTCCGCTTCATCAAGACGCGAGAAGTTCCGTAAGGATAAGACTAGCTCGCGAATTCGCTGCGTCCCTATCTTCATAGAAGACAGCATTTTGGGTAGGTCTTGAGCGATAAATTCTAGGTCAATTTTCTCTACAAAACTCTGAATTTTAGGCGCGGGATTAGAATATTGTTGCTGATAAAGTTTCACTAAGTTAAGTAAGTCTTGAACGTAGTCGTTCGTGTGTTGCAGATTGCCGTGGATAAAGTTAACCGGGTTATTAAATTCGTGGGCAATGCCAGCAACCATCTGACCGAGGCTGGACATTTTTTCGGCTTGAATCAGCTGAGTTTGAGTTTCTTTGAGTTCTTGCAATGTTTGTTCCAGTTGCAAGGCTTTATCTTGGGCAAGATGGGCGGAATTACTAGCGTCGGCGTAGAGTTCAGCTTGGTTAATTGCGATCGCCATCTGATTAGCGATCGCGCAAAGCAGTGCCACATCAGCATCCGTCCAAGGTTTTGCTTCTTGGATGCGATTACAAATTATTAAGCCAATCCTACCGAATTGTGTTTGAAGTGGTAGCCCTAACACAGAAGCCGCACCCGTTGTCAATAACAGCTGCTGTAACGGCAGATCGTTGTTTAGAGTCTTGACATCATCGACGCGAACAATTTCTTGGCGCAGGATTTTCTCAGTAAATGCACCAAAGACTTCATCCGGGAAAAAACCCACCCAACTACGAAGATCGGTCTTTTTGGCTTCCTTCACCGCTTCCCAACTAACAGGCTCCATGTCAGGACGGTACCAAGAAAAGATGCACGTATCTAGGTGCAACCGATGATAGATTTCATGAACAGCCGTCTCTAGAATGGTATCCAGTTGTAAAGAGTTACGGATCTGGCTAGCTAAATGATTGAAAAGTTCTTCTTGAGCCGCCAGTTCTCGGAACCGGGCTTCCGATAGCCGCAACGCTTCCTCAGCGGCTTTGCGATCGGTGATGTCGGAGCAGATTGCTAAATACTGGAAAGGATTTCCTCGCTCGTCCAGAACAGGAACGATGGCAGTATCAACCCAGTAATAAGTTCCATCTTTAGCTCTGTTCTTTATTTGACCTCTCCAAACCTTGCCGCTAGAAATTGTTGACCAAAGCTTGCTAAAAAATTCTTGTGAATGATAACCTGAATTAAGAATTCGTTGGTCTTGTCCTATCAGTTCTTTTGGGGAATATTTGGATATTTCACAAAATTTATTGTTGACATAGTTAATCATTCCTCTTCGATCGGTGATAGCAACAATCGCCGCCTGATCTAAGGCAAATTTGACGTCAGACAAATCTTTGAGCGATCTTTGGAGTGCTTCCTCTGCCTGCTTGCGTTTAATCCCTATGACAATTTCATCGGCGGCAAATTCTAGCGCCTTGAAAATAGATTCGCTCAAGGTATGGCGGGTAAACATTGCAATCACTCCTACCATCTGACCTTGGAGCATTAAGGGATAGCCAGCAAAAGCAACCATTCCCTCTCGCTTCGCCCAATCTTTATCGCTAACACGAGGATCGTCAAGGACAGAATTCGTTAAGTGTGGTTTTCGCTCTTGGGCAATCAGACCGATTTTGAATTGTCCGACTTTAACGCGGCGATGATTGCCGTTTAGGTGAGTATATATCCCTGCACTAGCTTGCAGCTCTAGTACGTTTTCCTCAACATTGAGCATCCAAATGCGGGCGAATGCTGCATCTAGGTGTTTAACCACAGCCAAGACGCAGCGTTGCAGGATACCTTGTAAAGTGTCGCTTTGAGTGAGAGCAGATCCAATATCAGCACGAAATGCGGCTAGTCTAGCTCGCTCTGCTAGGGCTTTCTCAGCAGCTTTCCGCTCAGTGATGTCGTGGAAGTAGACAGAAAGCCCCTCTTCACTGGGGTAGGCACGGACTTCAACCCAGATATCGAGAGCTGGGTAAAATTCTTCAAACGTGATAGAGACTTGTTCAGCAGCACTCTGGTGATATTGATTGTAAAAATTTGACCCAATTGCAGCGGGAAACCGATCCCAAATATTCGTGCCCAGAAGTTCGGACCGGGTTCTCTGTAAAAGTAGCTCCGCTTGCTTGTTGATATAGGTGAACTGCCACTGATGGTTGAGGGCATAAAAGGCATCCGTGATGCTTTCAAGAACCTTGAAGACTCGCCGGTTTGATGAGTGTAATGCCTCTTCTGTTTGCTTGCGATCGCTAATATCAAAGATTGCCCCGTTTAGACACAGAAGCTCTCCGGTGGAATTGAATATGCCCTGACCTTTCTCGTAGACCCATCGGATACTTCCATCGGCTCGAATGATTCGGTACTCAATGATAAAAGGCTGTTTTTTCTGCACAGCCTCTTGGATAAGCCTGTCCACTATCGCGGTATCTTCAGGATGAATAATACTGGCAAAACTGCGAACTTGATTGTGAATAAAGTCTCCAGGCGGATAACCAGAAATTTCTGCGATCGCATCGCTGATAAACTCCATCTTCCAGTCGTCATCGCAGCTACACCGATAGATGGCACCTGGAATATTAGCAACCAAAGCTCTGAATTGCTGCTCGCTTTCCTGCCGTGCTGTTTCGGCGTGTATGCGATCGCTAATGTCACGGGCAACCGCATAGATTAAACCTTCTGGAGCAAAGGGGACGCACGTCCACTCCAGCCATTTATAGGAACCGTCTTTACAGCCGTAGCGGTTTATAAAGGAGCTAACCATGACTCCGCTAGCAAGCTTCCTCGCCTCAGCAATGCTGGTTGCTCGATCTTCAGGATGAATAAAATTCAACAATGGCTTTGCTACAATTTCTTCGCCAGTGTAGCCAAGTGTTGTTTCAAAAGCTGGGTTTATCTGCTTAAAATAGCCGTCAAACCCGACGACACAAAGCATATCGAATGAAAGGTTGAAGAAGCGATGAAGCTGTGCTTGGGTTTGCTTCAGTTCCTGGGTGTAGGTGCCGACGCTGCGGATTAGCTGGTTGAGGGAGGTTGTCAGGCGTCCAACTTCATCCTCGGTGATTACGGGTGCCTGGAGAGTAAAATTTGCTTGTTCGGTAACTTGCTGAGCAATTTGAGTTGCAGTTTCCAGAGGATGCGCGATCGCTCGACTGGAATAGCGGGCGATTATCGCGGCGATCGCCATTGACAGCAACATACTGGTAACAATTATCTGGATTCGCAGTTTCTCTACCTGCTGTAAAGCGATCGCTGTTTCTTCCTCATCGTGATTAGCAACCTCAATCAATTTTGTTAAATCATCTGAGAGACTATCAAACTTAAGCGCCTCCTGAGTATTGGTAAAATTAACCAATGAATTTTGGATTTTCGGAACTGTTTTAGGCTGCAACCCACCATTTTTCTCAATTTTCTTTAAAATTACATTTAGGTTTTGGCTATAAATTTCTACAGTTCCGTCGTAAGTTTTCAACCAATTTTCGACTTCTGCAATCTCTCGATCTGAATGCTTGAATAATTGAGATTCATTACCAAATAATTTTACTTGTGAATAAAGCTTTTCAACCTTTTCAATTTTCTCTACTAAGCGCAAAACTTCGCTGTGAAACTCTTTTGGTTTTCTTAACTGATAAATTAACTGTTGCTGCTGGTTTCTTGCTTCTAGTACAGCAATTTTCAAACTACTCAAAAGATAAGCTTCTTGCTGTGCATATTTGAGTTGCTGGGACATCTGTCGCTGGTAATATTCGCCAACAAGCAGCCCTGCACTCGCCCCCAAAGTTGCTATTCCAATGGCAACTGCATATCCATAACCAATCTTCTGCCGGATACTTAAGCGACGGATTAGCTGTTTTAGCCAATTATTCGGAGGTCTTTTAGAATGGTTTTCCGGAACAAATACAGGATCTAATTTTATTTCCTCTTCAGACACTTTTGGCTTGAAAGACTGCATCAACAGAAAACCTCCGTAACTACCATTAATTTAGGCAATTCGTAAAATACTCATTTTTGCCTGAGAAGCTTCGTTTATTTATAAAAAGTTAGTAATATAAAGTTTTGATGAAGCGAATCAACGCTGTATACCTACGCACAAATAAAGTTAATAAATAGGGTGATACTGATAATGACAAGTATGAATATTTAAAATCATCAAACTAAAAGGGTCTAATTGGAATCAGCAAAATAGCTGAATCTTAATATTTATCAAAAAACCACTGTGCGCTCTCAGGAAAATTACGACACAGAAGCGTGCAGGACGTTGCTAGAGAGCTTGGCGATCCGATAAGCTTTTGCAAAATGCCTCTGAACTGAGTGCGCTGCACCCAGACCTGTCAATGACTAATACTCCTTCACTGATAAGCCAAGATGCTGGGACGACAGGAGCGATCGCTTCTACCAACACATCCATTTGGCCTAACCTGCTACAACAGCTACTCGATCGGCAATCCCTGCCTCATGACCAAGCCGCCTCTCTCATGCAGGCATGGTTAAACGAGGAAATTCCACCAGTGCTATCAGGGGCAATTTTAGCCGCCCTGCAAGCAAAGGGGGTTTCGGCAGACGAACTCGCTGGGATGGCTCAGGTGTTGCAGTCTCAATCCTCCCCACTCAGCCCACTCGCCGAGAAGGCGAAGCGCCCACAGTCCCCCATCCTCACTCCAGTCATTGACACCTGTGGAACTGGTGGAGATGGGGCATCAACCTTTAATATCTCTACCGCTGTTGCCTTTGTAGCCGCTGCTGCTGGCGTCTCAGTTGCCAAACATGGCAATCGCTCGGCTTCGAGCAAAGTTGGATCGGCGGATGTCTTGGAAGCGCTGGGAGTCAACCTAAACGCCAGCAGTGAGAAAGCACAAGCCGCACTAGAAGAAATCGGGATTACCTTTTTATTTGCACCCGGTTGGCACCCAGCGCTCAAAGCGGTGGCATCGCTGCGGCGAACCTTGAAAGTGCGGACGGTCTTTAATTTATTAGGCCCATTAGTAAATCCGTTACGCCCTACCGGGCAGATCATTGGGGTGTGCGATCCTAACCTGGTCGTGACGATTGCCCATGCTTTAGGACAGTTAGGAACTCAGCAGGCAATTGTCCTGCACGGACGAGAGAAACTGGATGAAGCTGGATTAGCAGACGCGACAGATTTAGCAGTGCTCTCTGGTGGTGAGGTACAACTGACAACCCTGCATCCCCACGAATTAGGCTTGACACCAGCACCCACCACGTCGATTCGGGGTGGAGATGTTGAGGAAAATGCCGAAATTTTGCGCGATGTCCTTCAAGGAAAAGGAACATCTGCACAGCAAGATGTAGTGGCTTTGAATGCGGCGTTGGCACTCCAAGTTGGGGGCGCGATCGCAATGGGTAGCCATGCGGAGGGCATTACAATGGCTAGAGAAATCTTGGGTAGCGGTACTGCCTGGTCGAAGTTGGAGCAGTTAGTTGAGTTTCTGAAAAATTAGCCATTCGCTCATGTTTTTTTGAATGGGCGATGTTTATACAGTAGGTCTCCCGATAGTAGGGGCATGGCAATGTCATGCCCCTACTATCCAATACACCCAACCTTGGAATTGCTATCGTCGCCCCTTCAATTAGGAGCTGCCAAATGCGATCGCATTCTCACACAGTACCCCCTACCTCTTATCCCAACGGCTGTGAGATGCTAACTTACCAACTAAGAAGTAATTTCTAAAAACTAACCACTCCCTTATGTCTATTTCTTCTCCTCAACCAGCTCTGCTCGTCCTTGCCGATGGCACGTCGTACAAAGGCTGGTCTTTTGGTGCCCCTGGAACAGCTATCGGTGAAGTGGTCTTTAACACAGGTATCACCGGCTACCAGGAAGTCTTGACAGATCCCAGCTACTGCGGTCAGATTGTCACCTTTACCTATCCAGAATTAGGCAACACTGGCGTCAATCTAGATGATGAAGAATCGAATGGTCCCCAAGTGCGGGGCGCGATCGCTCGTAACATTGCCTCCCGTCCCAGCAATTGGCGTTCCAGCCAGTCTTTGCCCGATTATCTCAAGCAACACAACATTCCAGGCATTTACGGTATCGATACCCGTGCCCTTACCCGAAAGATTCGCTCTGCTGGTGCCATGAATGGCGCAATTTCCACCGAAATTCTTGACCCCGTTGAATTGTTGGAGAAAGTGCAAGAAGCTCCCAGCATGGCAGGATTGAATCTAGTTCGGGAAGTGACGACTGCCAAAGTCTATGAGTGGTCTGACCCCACCGAGTCGAGTTGGGAATTTAGCCCTGGAATCCCCTCCGAAAGCGGGGAACCCCTCACGGTGGTTGCCATTGATTTTGGCATCAAACGGAACATCCTACGGCGTCTGGCGAGTTACGGTTGCCGTGTAGTCGTGGTTCCCGCCAATACACCCCCCGAAGAAATTCTCAAGCACAACCCGGATGGAATTTTTCTTTCCAATGGTCCCGGCGATCCCGCTGCTGTCACCGAAGGCATCGAAACCACCAGGGCATTGCTAGAAAGCCAGAAACCGATGTTTGGGATCTGCATGGGGCACCAAATTCTCGGTCTTTCGCTGGGGGCTGACACCTTCAAGCTCAAATTTGGTCATCGGGGCTTAAATCAACCCGCCGGTTTTGAGAAGCAGCGAGTGGAGATTACCAGCCAAAACCACGGGTTTGCCATTGACGCAGATTCTTTAAATCCAGAAGTAGAAATTACTCACCTAAACCTGAACGATCGCACCGTGGCTGGGTTGCGTCACAAATCTCTACCTTTCTTTTCCGTGCAGTATCACCCAGAAGCTAGCCCTGGCCCTCACGATGCCGACTATCTGTTTGAGCAATTTGTTGAGCAGATGAGATCGCATAAGCGTAGCGCCTAGATGCGATCTCATTGCCTCGATAAGACCCGTTAGCGAGTAGATTTCCCCCCTCTTGCGCGAGAGGGGGAAAGAGGGGTGAGGGGTGTCCCAGATGAAGTAGAAAGTCTTAATATCCTTGCTCGGTCGCGAATAACTAAGGACGAATTACAACAGATGCGTATATCCGCGCATTGTGTTTTATAATAAAGCCTCGACTAAGGACAATCCAGCTAGGAGGGTGTTATTCCTGAGCCACTAACCCTAACTGTCAGCTTAAGAGGCACTCGCGAAGTTAGGGACAATTATCAGCTATTCCGCCTCACAGGCTTATTGGATGCTTTTTCCGAACCCACATTTCGGAAAGTTATCAGCAAGTGTATTGAAGATGGACCCAGCAACGTTGTGCTGGATCTTTCCAAAATTGATTTTGTTGATAGCTCTGGATTGGGCGCTCTAGTGCAGCTGGTGAAAAAGGCTCAAAGCCTTGAGGGTAGTTTGCAAATTGTTACAAATGCCCGAGTGACTCAAACTGTCAAGCTGGTTCGCTTAGAACAGTTTCTGTCATTGCAGCCTTCAGTCGAAGCGGCATTGGAGAATGTCAAGCCTGCTTGACCTATACAGAGGCGCGATCGCGTAGCGGCGCGGATGCGCTTTTCGTATGCCGCGATGATTCGGCTACTCGCGCTTGAGGGGCGGGTTCTCAAGCCCCCGCCCCAATCATTTTCAAAAGTCCTGAACCGGGAATGATGGGGAAACAAAGAGCAGCGGTGCAGAGGCGTAGGAGACAAGGGAACAGGTAATTACCGATTACCCCCTACCGACTCCCGACTCCCCATACCCCATCCCTGATTTTCAGGCAAAAGCATTAAGATCAACTAGAGGGCGAGGTAGGGCATAGATGTGAGTTCACAGGAGGAAGAGTGTTCAGATTGGCTGAATACTAACCCCGTACTGGGTGAAACCAAAATATCGTTGAACTCGATCTGGGCGATCGCAGATCGTCGCACGCAAATTCAGCGGATTTCCCCGGCGTCTTTAGCTTATCTAGGAGATGCCGTGTATGAACTTTATATCCGTAGTTTTTATCTACTGCCACCCAAGCGATCCCACGCTTATCATGACATGGTAGTGGCGCAAGTGAGAGCTGAAAGTCAGGCAAAAGCATTGCGATCGCTCGAACCCCACCTTACCAACACAGAATTAGAAATCTTGCGGCGGGGACGTAACGCTGCGGCAGGTCGTCCCAAGCGCCTCGATCCCGAAATTTATCAACAAGCTAGCAGCTTAGAGACGTTGATGGGCTATCTTTACCTAACAGATCCCCAGCGATTGAATCAGCTGCTGAGCTACTTAGAGCTAAATCCACTTCCACAAGTTAAAGATTCTTAACAATATGGCCGATCAACATCGCCGCCCTCAGCCTCCAAGCAGATCCAGCGCCAGTCGAGGGAAGCCCATTCGAGCCAAGCGTGCCTTCCCAAAGCGTCTTGGGGACAATCGGATTGGGAAGCGAATTGTAGAGCAACAGACGCCCCAGGATCGTTCCTTCTCTGATAACGAGGATGTCAATCGGGATTCGCGCCCAGTTGGGAAGCACGAGCAAGTCAAGCCAATTCTCCAGCGCCGGGAGCGTCAGCAAATCCGTCCTGCTTCCCGCCACAAAGACACAGACTCAATTGACACGCGCCGGGAGCGTCAGCAAATCCGTCCTGCTTCCCGCCACAAAGACACAGACTCAACTGACACGCGCCGGGAGCGTCAACAAATCCGTCCTGCTTCCCGCCACATAAACACAGACTCAATTGACACGCGCCCGACAGACAACTTCAAGCCAAAGAAGTCAATTCCCAACCGTCACGAACGGGAGATCCCCAGAGGTCGTTTTCAGGACGAGGATCGAGCAGCAGCAGCCGCACCCGAAGAAGAAAGCGATCTGATTTATGGACGGCATCCTGTCCTCACAGCGTTGGAAAAACATCGCCAGCTGAATCGGGTTTGGATACTGCCAAATTTGCGTTATGATTCCCGGTTTCACTCCCTCCTACTGAAAGCCAAGGAACGGGGAACGGTAATCGATGAAGTTAGTGCGCGCCGCTTAGAGCAAATTAGCCACGGGGCAAATCACCAAGGAGTGGTCGCTCAAGTCGCACCCTACGCTTACACTGACCTGAGTGAGTTAATCGCTCAGGCAAAATCCGTCTCGGAGCAGCCAGTGCTGGTGGTAGCGGATGGCATTACCGATCCCCACAATCTAGGAGCGATTATTCGCACGGCAGAAGCTTTGGGTGCCCAGGGATTGGTGATCCCTCAACGACGAGCAGTGGGAATCACATCCGCCGTCATGAAAGTGGCAGTCGGAGCTTTAGAAACTTTTCCTGTTTCCAGAGTGGTTAACCTCAGCCGTGCCTTAGAAGAATTGAAAGCGGCTGGCTTTTGGATTTATGGCACCGCCGCAGGCGATGGTCAAATGTTACACACTACTCAATTTACCGGGCCAGTAGTATTGGTGATTGGTTCTGAAGGTGAAGGATTGAATCTTCTGACACAAAAGTGTTGTGACTTCCTGATTTCGATTCCGCTACAGGGAAACACACCGAGCCTGAATGCGTCAGTCGCAGGGGGAATGGCTCTTTATGAGATATATCGTCAGCGCTGGTCGAATCGGCTCTACTTGAATAATCTTTCAAAAGAGACTTTCAAAAAGAAAGATGACAGAATATAACAGAATGTAAAGAACAACCTTTTAGAAGACTGCTTTGTATCCCCTAAGATAGGCCAAAAACATGAAGGAATTCTTGATTAACATTCTCCACTTCTTTGGATGGGCTTCGTGGGTTGAGATTGTCACAGACAACCCCCGTTGTACTTACTACTTTGGCCCTTTCCTCAGCTCCCAGGAAGCTGATAGAACCAAAGCTGGTTATATCGAAGACCTGGAAGCAGAAGGAGCGAAAGGCATTAAGGCTACTGTGAAGCGCTGTAAGCCAGAGAAGCTGACGATTTACGATGAGTCGGGGGAGCGTTTTGACCGCCAAAGAACAGCCACGTTTTTTAGCGGTCAGCCTTCTTAGGTTTTGATCTTTTTCACAGGTGATATCCACTTCCTTTGAATCCCCATCTTTGGCACCTTACCTCTAACCTCTCTGGGTTTGCCAGAGGGGTACGCTCGCTGCGGATAGATGCTTCTGGGATGCTAAGAATTCACAAGATTGGAAGGATACCAGACTCGAACTTGCATCCCCTTTGGTCGGGGCTGCATCACTTCAGGACAGGGTGAGGCGACGATGGTATCTAAACTCTGGCTGGCGTCACGACTTGTGGATGGCTATCGAGCCAAGAGTCAATGTCCCGCAGTACCAGTTCAGGAATTTCCCAGGGAAATAAATGAGCGGTATTCGGGTAGCAGTGCCATTGGCAATCCTTGAGGTGATGAGCCGTTTCTAAACTGGACTCAGGGGTGATGTGGCGATCGCTTGCTCCTGCCAGCATCAAACTCGGACATTGGATTTGCTGGAGATCCGCCAATCGGTTGTAACCAGCTCTCAGAGCAGTATTGAGTGCCTGCGTTGCCGCCGCTGAGGTTTGCAAGTAAGCTGACATCGCTTCCAATGCGAGGTAGCGGTAAGCGCCAGGGGTATGTTGCCCGATCAGGTAGCGATAGAGCGATCGCTTCCCAAAGGTCTCGATATTCCACTCCCACCCAGGCTGTACTCGGTTCACGATCGAAGCCAGCCCCGTGTAGAAATTATCCTGCCAGCTGATTGGCGGATGATTCCCACGGGGGCGTGCTGCTGTGGCAATCAAAATCAAACCCGTGACTCGCTCTGGTAGCTTCAGCGCCAACTCCATCGCCAAAATTCCCCCTAACGACCAACCCAATACCAGGCAACGCTCAATCTGGAAGCGGTCTAGAAGCGCCTCCAAATCGGTTAAATGGTCTTCCATTCTAAAATTACCCTTGATGCGACTATTGCCGTATCCCCGGAGGTCAGGGGCAAAAGTTTGGAATTTTTGGGATAAGTGGTTAGTGAAGACAGACATACTGCTGCCTAACCCCGGATGACCGTGTAGACAGAGAATTGGAAAGCCTTTTCCCTGGCGGAGAACGCTGAGCTGATGAGATGAAGAGGACGAGTGATGCATGAAGCCTATTTCTCTTTATATCCTCCAGCATAGGTAATCACGCACATCGATTTGTATTTTGCGTGAGACCCAAAAGCCACTCCTGCGACTCGGAAAGCCGGGTTGAAAATGTTTTTTCTGTGACCGCGATCCGGAACTCCATCATCAATGATTAACTGCATGACGATAGATTGAGGGGTGTCAGAGCCGTAACTAATATTTTCGGCTGCGGTGGTTTGCCAGGAACCGTAGCGGTTGATGCGAGAAAACGGATCGCTGCGATCGCTCCCATTGTGACCAACCTTACCTTTTGGTCCTTGGTCTTTCACATGATCCCTAGCCCCCAATGACATCCCTTTAGATGCACTTAGAGGTGGGAGAGGACGAGTGGATTTCAGGAAGCGAATCGCTTCATCGACGGCTTTCACACCTTCTTGGGTTTGTAAAAAGACGTTTCCAGACATTCTCACTTGCTTACCTTGGAAGCGTTTTTTCCAATTCTCCAGTACGGCGGCATAGGCGGCGGGATTTTTCCGCGCCTTATTCATTTCAGCAATCACTCCTTGTTCCAGCGGTGAGAGAGTAGTTGCCTGCGCTAGCAAGAGAGAGCCTTCTTGAGAAAAACCAACGGGGACAATATTACCGCTAACATTTGCTAGAGGCTGCCGCGATTGAACCATCAAAGGAGAGAACGTAGCGAGTAGAACGATGGGGGCAAATGCCCAAAATTGAATTCGACGCATAAGTTACTTTAAGACTCGCTGCCACGAGTTGATAAACTGTCCGTATTAGATAAATAGACAGCACCCGACGAGAAAGTTTCCCCATTTTTGACTACGAGGGGATCGTCTAAAATTTTCAGTGTTTGTGCTAGCTGAGTTTCATTTTGAATCGCGTTACAGTCGATGTCATCGGTGCGATCGCGTACTACTTAGCCTTGAAGTTAGCTTGGAAGCCGCGTTCAGTAAGTTTGTATAATTCGACACAATTAAATTCTTGTATTGAACCTGATTCAAAATTTAGGGCGCTGGTAAGGTGGAGTGGTAGCATGCCTCTCACTTGTATTTGTCAGCGATAAAACTTATCTATATACATACGCAGAATAATTCTAGTTTTTTTGCAATTCGTTATTTCCAGAAATGTTACTAGCCTTTGTGTAGAGGGAACTCTAGATATTGAATCCTCTTCGTCATCATGCACTTTGGTATGCAGATGGGGAGGGGCAGAAGCCGCAGTATTGGATACTGTCCAGTGTAGGAACCAATCCCTAATTCATGAAACAGCACTTCCCGGCTCAGAGCCAGATGAAGCACGATTGCCTTTGTTTCCAATTCATTGAAAACCTACCCTTAGCGGCTGCCATTCTCGATTGCAACCTCAACTATCTGCTCTTCAGCCAGCGGTGGTTGAGCGAACTGGGACTGAAGCAACCAGAAATTATTGGGCGATCGCATCCTGAAGTTTGTCCCTCGGATTGGGAACCCTTACAGGCAGCATACCAACGTTGTTTGACCGAAGCAGTCGAGATGTTGGTAGAAGAACCGTTTCAGCGAACGGATGGCTCAACTGGTTGGCGCAAATGGGAGATTCGTCCTTGGCAAGATGAAACCGGAGTGATGGGCGGCATCATCCTGGCAATCGAAGATATCACGGAGCGCAAACAAGCTGAGGCAGCTTTAGCCGTTAAGGAGGCACGATTTAGAGATACCACCGCGAATCTACCTGGGGTGATTTTCCAGTTTACCAACCGGAAGGATGTCTGGAGAGTAGATTATATGAGCGAAGGAATCTGGAATCTTCTAGGCGTGACGGCTGAGGTGGTGATGGCAGATTTCGGCGCGTTCATTCGTCAGGTGCATCCTGACGACTTAGAAAGCTATTATGCATCGGTCACTGAAGTGATTGAGCAATCCATCCCTTGGCACTATGAAGGGCGATTAATCAAGCCAAATGGAGAGATACGCTGGTGGCAGGGTAGTTCTATCCCTACAAAAAACAATCAGGGTGAAATCATCTTCTGTGGGGTGCTGCTGGATATCACGGAGCGAAAGGAAGCGGAAGCAGCACTGAACCAAGGGAAGCTAGAGCTAGAACAACGAGTCGAGGAACGCACCCAGGAACTCCGAGCGGTGGTGGCACACCTGCAAGACGAAATTCGAGAGCGAGAGCAGGCAGAAGCCGCTTTGAAAGAGAGCGAGGCAGAACTACAAGCGATTATCGATAACTGTCCGGCAGTGATTTATTTAAAGGATATTCAAGGACGACACATTCGGGTTAATCGGGAATTTGAACGGTTATTTGGCATTACCAAAGAGCAGATTAAAGGAAAGACAAATTACGACTTTTTTCCCAAGAAATGGGTCAGCAATTTACACAGAACGACCGACGGATTTTGGCAGAGGGAAAAGCCATCGTCTCAGAAGAAGTTATCCCCCATGAAGATGGTTTGCATACCTACGTTTCGGTGCATTTCCCGATTCTGGATGAGGATGGGGTGCCTTACGCTCTAGGTGGAATTTCGACAGATATCAGCGATCGCAAGCGCGTCGAAGATGAACGCAAACAAGCAGAAGCAGACCTGCGCGAACGCAATGCCCTCTTAAACTCTATTTTGGAAAGTACACCAGACTTCATCCTTGTCAAAGATCGGCAGGGGCGTCATATCGCGCTCAACTCTAATTTGGCAAACTTCTTTGGAAAGCCAATTGAGGAGATTCTTGGCAAAGACGATTCTGAACTGCTACCTCCCGACATTGCCCACCAAATCATGGCGAGAGACCGTCAGATTATGGAAGCAGGCGTTACTGAAGCTTATGAGGAAGTGGTTTCTAATGGTGACATCAACACCACCTTTTTAACCACAAAAGCTCCTTGGCGGGATGCTCACGGTAACATTCTGGGTATCGTTGTCATCACGAGGGATATTAGCGATGTCTACGACGAGCTTCGCTTACGCAAACGGGTAGAAGATGCCTTGCGATTGTCCGTTCAGCAGCTAAAAGAGCAAGCACAGCGCGAACAGTTAATTAATCGGCTCACAAACCAGATTCGCAATTCTCTTGACTTTGATGCCATCTTAGAGACAACATTGCACGAAATCCAGAAAGTTCTTCAGACCGATCGATGTCATCTTGGCTGGTATCACGGCAATGTAGAGGAGCCATACTGGGAAATTTCCCCGGAAGTTCGCCTTTCTCACCTACCCGATTTGACCGGACGCTATCCTGCATCGGCATTCGGTGTGTTAGCGACCAAACTTCTAAAGCTGGAAACCTTACGAATAGAAGATATCGAGACGGTAGAAGATCCCACTTGGCGAGACTTTGTACGCACGCTAGGAATGCGAACAGTACTGATTATCCCCGTTCAGTTACCTGGGGGTATGGTTGTCGCAATTTGCTGTAGCCACAGCACCGAACCGCGTTGCTGGAACGATAGCGAGGTCGAGTTGTTACAGGTCGTGATCGAGCAGTTTGCGATCGCGCTCAACCAGGCAGACCTGTACAATCAAACCCGTACTAAAGCACACGAGTTAGAGCAGACACTCAAGGAACTCCAGCAGACTCAGGCGCAATTGGTACAAACTGAAAAAATGTCCAGTCTGGGACAGTTAGTTGCTGGCGTTGCCCATGAAATTAACAACCCCGTCAACTTCATCTACGGCAATCTCACTTATGCCAACAACTATATGCAAGACTTGCTGAGGTTGCTGGAACTGTATCAAACGCACTATCCTCACCCACATTCAGAAATTCAGGAAGAAGCTGAAGCGATTGACCTAGAATTCCTGATGCAAGACTTGCCGAAGCTGCTATCGTCGATGAAAGTTGGAGCCGACCGAATTCAGGAGATCGTGCTGGCACTCCGCAACTTCTCACGCATGGATGAGGCAGAAGTGAAAGCTGTCAACATTCACGAAGGCATTGATAGCACGCTAACCATCCTGCACAACCGTCTGAAAGACAAATCTGACCGTCGCGGCATTGAAATCATCAAGGAATACGGAAATTTGCCCTTGGTGGAATGCTACGCCACCTGAGTTCGGGATAAGGAAGGGACAAGCGAGTAAGCTAAAAGTCATCACACAACAGCTTTACAGGCTCGTCCCATGCTTAGTCTAGAAGAACTTTTTTGCTCTGTCGATGA
>NZ_JAMPJY010000061.1:0-28292 GCF_039961875.1 Trichocoleus sp. ST-U2
TTGGCTGAGCGCTATCGGAATCGACGGCGGCACTTTACGCGCCGAGTGCATCTACTCGCAGGCATCATCAACTTTGAGCTAGCTCTGGTTAGCTGATTCGTGCAAGAGGTCTAATGAATGGAAAGGTGAAGAACCCTAAGATGGGTTTTAAGAGAGCATTCAAAATTCCAAAAACTGCTGCGGAAATTGCGGCTTTTCCAAAAGTGTCGATTTCTACGCCAATCGGCAGCCGGGAAATAATTAAAAAACTGATAGTAGTGACTAACCAGGTGATGAGGATTCCAACCATAACCAAAACTCCTTATCATCAATCGTTTTGTTACAGGGTCGGGTAAGTTTCCATCTTCAGGGTCATCAATAAATGTGACCAGAAAGTGACAGTAACCTTGGAATTCAGAATTAACTGAATAACCAGCCTTGGAAACCAGCAAATCTCGCCGGGAAAAACCGAATTAATTGGGTTCTCCATTCCGGGAGTCCCGAACCCAATCCAAACCGTCGCGAAGAAAAACTCCTCCTTATCTTCCCCCGCTTGCGCTTGAAGTGAGAGAGTTTTAAGTAAATTTTTGTAATTGAGACGATTTGAATTTTTTGCCGGAGAAGATTCGTTTGGCGGTGGGAATTCAGGGGAGCGGTGGGTGAGCAGTGAGCTTGCGATCGCATCCTCAACTCCGGTAAACCTGGAAATCTCGCTTGTGGAGCCGCTTTTTTCTACAGAACATCCGGAGTTTTTCCGCCGTTTACATTGCTCTTGCGATCGCTATTTAAAGATTTCTGCGATCGCACATCTCAACCCAAGTGGTTGAAAGCATTACGCAAATTATCGCTCCAGCTTGCGATCGCGGTCATCTCCTGCGAATTTACCTGTTAAACCGATTGATGCTGAGGCATTGCGAGGAACGGTTCCGTAATATTCTAGGTACCGCTGATTCGTCCAGTTAAATTGGCAATTACTGCAATTAATTCAGCAGGTTCAACGGGTTTGGCAATATGGGATTGAAAGCCTGCTAAAAGCGCAGCCGTGCGGTCTTGAGTTCTAGCATAGGCGGTCAGGGCGATCGCGGAAATTCTGCCTTTATTGTTTGACTCCAAAGCTCTGACGCGACGCAACAGAGCATAACCGTCTTCATCTGGCATCCCAATATCACTGATTAATATATCTATCGGTGGTGAAGATTGGGTCAGTGCTGAGATGGCTTCGTCTGCTGAAGCGGCAGCGATGACTTCTGCCCCACAAACTTCCAGCGTGTAGGCGAGCAAATCCCGCATATCCGGGTCATCATCCACGATCAGTATCTTCAATCCCTCTAGTTGAGAGGAGCAGTCAAATGGGACACTGTCTCCCACGGTTGGATGCACCCGTTCTGGTTCAATCGCTGTTGGCCCAACGGCAAGCAGGGGTAGTTTGACGGTAAATGTTGCACCTTGTCCTTCTCCGGGGCTTTGAGCATGCACCGTTCCCCCATGCAGTTCTACCAATTGGCGAACGATCGCTAAACCCAGCCCCAATCCGCCAAAGGAACGAGTGATGGAACCATCTGCCTGACGAAAGCGCTCAAAGACGTAGGGGAGGAATTCTGCACTGATGCCTTGACCCGTATCTGCCACCACAATCTCAATATGAGAATTAATCCGTTGCAGACCAATCTGAACCCGCCCCTGTTTCGGTGTGAACTTGATCGCATTGCTGAGCAAATTCCAGACAATCTGTTGTAATCGCTCGGAGTCTCCTAAAACAGGGCCTGCTGCTGGATCGAGCACCGACTGCAAGCGAATATTCTTGGCATCAGCAGCAGGACGCACCGTATCGATTGCTGCCTGAATCGCGGGCAATAGGTCAACTGTTTGCACATTGAGGCGAATCTTGCCTGTAATGATGCGGGAAATATCCAGGAGATCGTCAACCAACTGTGCCTGGGATCTGGCATTGCGCTCTATCGTTTCCAACGCCCGATGCATCTTGGCTGCGTCTACCTTGCTAGTTCTCAGGATATTAGACCAGCCAAGGATGGCATTGAGAGGGGTTCGCAGTTCGTGGGATACGGTGGATAGAAATTCATCCTTCAATCGATTCAGCTTCTCAGCTTCTACTCGTGCTTTCTGTTCCTGCACCAGAAGTTTAGCTCGCTCTTCTTCCGCTCGTTGACGCTGCCGAATCTCTTTGGCTAATTCATCGATCTTCTTGTTCAGCAGGGTGAATCGGCTACTGGCAGATTCCTTGTTTTTCAAGCGTAAGAGAATAAGTGCCGGGGATTCAGGCGATCGCGGTCGGATGACCGCTCCTTCACAGCGACACAAGCAAGTCTCTCCATTGTTAGCATTGAAGGTTAATGAGCCAATCACCATTTCTCGACTGCTGGAACAAGCACGCAGATACTGTTTAACCTTATCAGCAGGATCGACGACCATCTCAAAGAGCATTTTCTCTTGCAGGAGCTGACGGGGTAGCCCCAGCATCTTGGAAAATGGCGGATTGGCAGCCAGAAGCTGACCATTTCCGGCAATTAGGAGCATGGGTTCGGGTAAAGGTCTAGCGAATTCGAGAAACTGTTCGGGTGTCACCCCTCGTCATCTCCCTCACTCTCTCCTTTGAAGTATTCTCTGCCGTGACTTTCTTCTGCCTCTGGGGTGGGTTTCAAATAAACAACCACACGGCATCCAGGCGCACCCATTGCGATCGTCTCTTGCAGTTCTACTTTGGCGTACCCCAGATTGTCCGCTGCAATGGAGCCAAAAACATTGGAGGTCATCATACACATAGCAGGGCGATCGATGACTTTTTCGGCAAACGGGCACGCCCGGTTCCCTAAGACAATCTTTTCATCCGTTTGTTCAATAATATAAAAGTCACCTTGGATTCGCTTCTTCAAATCTACCAAAACATCAGCAACTTGCTCTCGCGTTAGATGGGATACCTCTAGAGCCGCTTTATAGTCCCGGTCGATTTGCCTCCCCATGTTTTGACCCACGACACTAATAAACCCGGAGGCTTCCTCTAAGCCCACGACATCCTGTAATGTACCTGCCAACTCTCGAATTAAGGTACGTAAAAATATATCCCGCTCTAAAGGAATTTCGAGTCGCTTCATGGATGTTTCAGACTTAAGAGAACTATTCATAGCAATATCTCGTGAATGGGGATCGGCAGCCCTTACTCAAGGCTATAATGCCACCCGGCGAAGTGGCACTTTAATACATCTAAAGATAGATGTCTATACTGATACTACATGGTCAGACGAGCGCTCTGTGGCGAGAGGGCGATCGCTCGTCAGCTAGTAATGGACTACTACCAATCTTCATCCTCATAACGGCTTGCGCTTCACAGGCGGCAAGTAAAATATAATTCAGCACAAGTATATACCGACCGTCCGGTGCAAGCGTTTTTTGTTAGATATTCAAAGGACGGGAATTGCTCGCTTTCATAACTCAATCTAGTCTACGAGGTGACAGAAAAGGACTAAAAGGAGAATGGCGATGAAAAAAGTAGCAGTATTTGGCAATGCCGGAGGCGGTAAATCAACTCTAAGCAAGAGACTATCCGAAATCACGGGTTTGCCACTTCACGTCTTGGACAAGATTCAATATCAAGCGGGGGGCACGCCAGTTCCCCATGAAAACTATAAGCACGCCCATCAGCAAATTTTAGTTACTGACCGATGGATTATTGACGGTTTTGGTTGCATGGAAACCGTCTGGCTGCGACTTGATGAAGCGGATACTTTGGTTTTTGTGGATCTACCAATCTATGTGCATTTTTGGTGGGTAACTAAACGAATGATCGCAGGTTTTTTTAAACCCCCTGAAGGCTGGCCTGAAAAAAGTCCAATATTAAAGAGTTCACTTAATAGCTACCGCGTACTTTGGTTATGCTACAAATATTTGACCCCCAAATATCGTGAGTATATCGAGCAGGCGCAAAATACTAAAAGGGTTTATCACATCAGCTCTACCGAACAGATTTCGCAATTTTATGAATTGATTGGAAATGAGACCAACTTGGAAGATGGTACAGCTTAAGTATTATTAGACTGAAAGTTTCTGCCTAATACCCTCGCATCAGATTGATAGACTGACGAATTCCCGATCTCAGACCAAATCAGATGAATCGGTAGAAATATTCCGAATCGGATGCTAGTTCAGCGAGATAGGCAGAAAATTCCTCGCAACCTAGCTTCGCTCCGCTTGGTTGGCTTCTTGCACATCTCAATCCAAGTGGTTGAAACCACCAAACAAATTACCGTTCCAGCTTGCGATCGCAGTCATCACCTGCGAATTAACTTTCAAACCAGTTGATGCTGAGGCACTGCGAGCAACGGTTTGGTAATTGAGAGGCGATCGCTTTGTAGGGTGGGAGCGATCGTCCGTTAGGAGTAAATTACTAACAATATCCGTCATCATAATGGCTGTATTCAGCAGATGCAGACACCTCTCAAAAACAAAGAAGGCTGATAATGTTCTGCTGCAACACGATTGTTATAGGGTGTTTACTGGCGTGCATTAAACTAACGCATTTCCGCCATCAATTAGTAGAGTAGCTCCTGTCATGAAACCGTTACCCATCAGAAATAAAACCCCATCAGAAATCTCTTTTAGCTTCTCCATTCGCTTTACAGGAAGCTTTTCAGCAATTGCGTTAACAACCTCTCCAGGCTGTTGACCCTCATTAGAGTAAAATTTCCTAGTAAATTAAGGAGATGAGTTGATTGCAGATTCGCAAAGATGACCTGACAGGTAAAAAGATTGCTGATTTTCTCCGAGAACATCTCGAAGATATGCATGAAATTACGCCGCCTGAAAGCGTTCATGCTCTTGATTTAGAGGCATTGCGATCGCCCGAAATTACTTTCTGGACGGCTTGGGAGGGTGATGAATTACTCGGATGCGGATGTGGGGCACTCAAAGAACTAGATTCAAAAAGTGGTGAAGTCAAATCAATGCGTACCGCCAAGGCTCACCGTCGTAGGGGTGTCGCCTCAAAGATTCTGGAACACATCATCAAAGAAGCCGAACGGCGTGCTTATGATTGCCTAAATTTAGAAACAGGGGCAATGCCTGAGTTCGCTCCAGCACGAGCATTGTACGCGCGGTATGGGTTCGAGTACCGAGGCCCCTTCGCTGGCTACATTGATGACCCGAACAGCATATTTATGACGAAAAAGCTCGGTTGATTCGCTTCTCGAAATTAGCGTATTTGTTGAAAATCTCGTAATGACATCTCTCTGGATTGTAAAGCGATCGCTAATCCAGTAAAAGCACGATCGCCCATCGGAATTCGTCACTCGGTTCATTGCTAACTTCAAGCGTGCGATCGCTTCTTACTCATGCACCGAGCCATCCGGCATAATGGCTCCTTGCAACTCTGCATCCGTCAGCACAGCACCCGTCAAATCGGCATCTCTCAAATTTGCCTTGTGTAGAATCGCACCCGTGAGGTCGGCATAACTCAAGTCAGCTCCTCGCAAGTTGGCTGCGCTCAAATCGGTTGGCTTCATTCCTTGTTGCGGCGTTCCATTCAAATGAGCGCGGCAAAGCTTTGCACCATTTAGATTTGCCCGATACAAAACAGCTCCACTTAAATTGGCGTAGCATAGGTCTGCATCGCTTAAAATCGCATGACTCAGATCCGTCGCTTGGTCGGACGTAGGACGCAAATTGGCGTCAAACAAATTGGCACGAAATAATCTGGCGCGGACTAAATTCGCACCTCCTAAGGTTGCTTTACTCAAGTTCGCTCGCTCCAGATTGGCGTAACTCAGCTCGGCACCACTCAAGTCTGCCTCTCGTAGAATGGCTCGATCCAAATCAGCTTCGCTCAAATCAGTTCCGCACAAGAGCGCTTCGCTGAGGTCTGCTTCCCGGAAGCTGGCTCGGCTAAAGTCCGTTTTACCCAATCGCGCTTGCCGTAAATCTGCCTGATTGAAGTTCACACCATGAAAGTGAGCATTCTGCAAATCAACCTCTCGCAGGTTGACCCTTTGAAAGCTTCGTTTGCCTTCGGCATACCGATTCAGGATCTCTTCAATAGTCATCTCTGTTGCCTTTAAGTGTTGCAACTGTAGGGGGTTCTCTTGAAAAGAGGTTCGCTCAGCCATCACCGTTCAAGCTAAGTATTATTCCCCAGTCTCATTATAGAAACGCAGTTTGAGGAACTTGTCAGGAAATGCGATCGCTAAAAGAGATCCCGCCACAGGCAGGTACGCACCCGATTCGATCTCAACACGTTCCGGTTAACTGCGCCATCACCTCAGCGACAGACATAATTCGGTCTGCGCGTCCGGCGTATGCTCCGAAAAAGATTAAGCCGTTCTCTATATCTCTATCCGCTGCCTTGGCGAGTGCCTGAATGATGCAATAGGTTTTTCGGCTAACCCGACACAGGCAGCTTTCTAAACACTTAGCCATGCATTGTCGTTCTAAATCTGGGAATGCAGCGGCAGCGATGCCTCTTCTAATTGATGGATGGCAGCCAATGCTGATGGTGTAAGAAATGTCATCGGATAGTCACCAAAACGTCACATTCGCTGACTAGGCTGATAGTAAGAACTGCAAAGTTCTACTCCTCACACCATAAAATACAGCCCTCTCGTTCAACAGCAAGAGGGCTTTTTCTTTAATGACAGCAGTTCCAGATCGTCGTCAAGCAATTGTCATCACAATTACTTGAATAAATCTTTGGGTGAAAATTGCGATCGCAAGAATAACTGCGTAATGTAACAAGTGTTTCCTTGCCGCCAAACTCCGATACCCGTCTCGGCGTATTCGGCTTGCAAAATATTTGCACGATGTCCGGGACTATTCATCCATCCCTCAACAGCTAACGGTACGGGTTGGGGAGCATTCACACTTTTAAACAAATTCTCCCCAACCATCCAGTAGGAGATTCCCCCCGCACGAACCCGTTTAGTCAAAGTGCTGCCATCCGGACTATCGTGGCTGAAGAAGTTCTCACGAGCCATCTTCTGACTGTAATTGCGAGCAACCCGTGCTAATTTTTCGTTGTTTTGAAGTGGATTTAAGCCATTCTTTTGGCGGACTTCATTGATCCGCTGACGGACAGAAGCTTCCATCTGGGCACTGGTGGGGGATTGAGCGGCGCTGTTAGGCAATTTCGGCGCTTCGGGTACATCCTGTCCAGGCAATTGCCGCAATAACTCTGCGGCAGGTTCGCACCCTACCAATCCTAGAGCCATCGGTATCCAGAATATCCAAGCTATCCTTGGTCGTCGCTGACGCCTGATGGTTGCCTTTAAATTTTGCGCGGGTATGCTTCTGCTGGTTGCTGTTTTAGTTTGTTGAATTTGAATCAATCGAAAAATCCTTTTGTGATTCATCGCTGCTGGCATCAGCCATCATGTTGAGCTAGTATTCTCAGCTTAGCGAGAACCGAGATGGCTGTGCTGGACGACAATCGGCACATTCGCCTTTGTTTGCGATCGCTGTCACTTTCTAGTCACATTTGTTACTAACACTAAAGAAAACAGAATCTATGCAAGAAACTCATACTTTTTGGTTTTTTGTCTGCAACAGATAGACTTCTTGCCTCTAGAGGAGCCAACAAAATGACAGCAACAGCGAAAGAGAAATCAGTGGGAAATCAGTGGCATCATCTACCTGTGGGAGAAGTTGCTCAGAATTTAGACAGCAACATAGAAACAGGTTTGACATCTGCTGAAGTAGCAAAGCGACAGGAACGTTTTGGAGCGAACGAACTCAAGGGTAAAGCCGGAAAAAGTCCCTTAGTGCGATTTCTCCAGCAATTTAACCAACCGCTCCTGTATATCTTGTTAATTGCTGGTGCAGTCAAGGCATTTCTAGGGGAATGGGTGAATGCGTGGGTAATTTGGGGCGTGACGCTAATTAACGCCATTATCGGATTTGTCCAAGAATCAAAAGCCGAAAGCGCGATCGCTGCCTTAGCTTCTTCTGTCCAAACAGATGCAAATGTACTGCGCGAGGGTCAAAAAGTACAAGTTCCTTCGACTGAGTTAGTACCGGGCGATCTCGTACTCCTCACTTCTGGAGACAAAGTACCCGCCGATTTGCGACTGGTGAAGGTGCGTAACTTGCAAGTGAACGAATCTGCACTCACCGGCGAGTCGGTTGCAGTACAAAAAGAGGCGGAAACAGAAGCCCCGCTTTTGCACCTAGACGCACCCTTGGCGGAGCGAACCAATATGGCTTATGCTGGCAGCTTCGTGACATTTGGTACTGCCAGGGGCGTTGTCGTCGCAATTGGGGAGGCGACTGAAACCGGGCGAATCTCCCAGTTAATGGATCGGGGAAGCAGCCTGACAACCCCCTTAACTCGCAAATTTGACAAATTCAGTCGAAAGTTGCTGTACGTCATTCTAGGAGTCGCCGCGCTGACGTTTGCAGTGGGATGGGGGTACGGCAATTCCTGGGTAAAAATGTTTGAAGCTGCCGTAGCCTTAGCAGTGAGTGCGATTCCCGAAGGATTACCCGCCGTTGTGACGGTGACGCTGGCGATTGGCGTTTCCCGCATGGCGCGTCGTCACGCCATTGTCCGTAAGTTGCCAGCCGTTGAAACTCTGGGTGGTGCTACAGTCATTTGTTCTGACAAAACCGGCACCTTGACTGAAAACCAGATGACGGTACAAGTTATTTATGCCGGAGGTCAGCACTATACAGCCAGCGGTAGCGGCTACAATCCGGCAGGGGAAATCCTGTTAGAAGAAAAGCCGATTAACCTGAACAATTTCCCCGTTCTTCTAGAGTGTTTAAAAGCCGGATTGTTATGCAACGATTCCCATCTAGAAGTCAAGGACGAGCAATGGGTTGTGATTGGCGATCCGACAGAGGGAGCTTTAATTGCTGTTGCCAATAAAGTGGGATTAAAGCAGTCAAACTTAGAGCGAGAAATGCCTAGGTTGGATGTTATTCCGTTTGAGTCTGAATTTCAGTACATGGCAACGTTGCATGAAGGTAAAAGCGATGGGGACGGGCGGGGAAACCCCGGTACGACGATTTACGTGAAGGGTTCGGTGGAGGCAATTCTCCAGCGCTGTCAGCAGATGCTAGATGCTGATGGGAGTTTGATCCCTGTGGCTGGACAAACGGTGCATCGGGAAGTCGATGCAATGGCAGAACAGGGGCTACGGGTGTTGGCGTTGGCGAAGAAGCCTGTGTCAGCCGAGCAACAATCAGTAGATCATGGTGATATTGCAAAGAATCTGATTTTTATCGGATTGCAGGGCATGATCGATCCGCCGCGAAAAGAAGCGATCGCTGCCGTGCAAGCCTGTCAAGAAGCGGGGATTCAAGTCAAGATGATAACGGGCGATCATGCTGTCACCGCCGCAGCGATCGCTTCTCGCATGGAATTGAAAAGGCATGGGGAAGTTCTGGCATTCACCGGACAAGAACTTGCTCAAATGAATGAACAAGAACTGGCGACGGCGGTAGAAGATGGAGTCGTATTTGCCCGCGTCGCACCGGAACAAAAACTCCGTCTTGTCGAAGCTTTACAACTTAAAGGCGAAGTTGTCGCGATGACGGGGGATGGGGTTAACGATGCGCCTGCACTCAAGCAAGCAGATATTGGGATTGCGATGGGAGGTGCGGGTACTGAGGTGGCAAAAGAAGCCGCCGATATGATTTTGACCGATGATAACTTTGCCTCGATAGAAGCGGCTGTTGAGGAAGGTCGTACCGTTTACCGAAATCTCCTGAAAGCGATCGCCTTCATTCTCCCCGTTAATGGTGGCGAATCGATGACGATTTTGATTAGCGTGTTACTCGCTAGAGAATTGCCCATCTTATCTTTACAAGTTCTCTGGCTAAATATGGTTAATTCCATTGCAATGACCGTCCCCTTAGCCTTTGAGCCTAAATCTCAGCAGGTGATGCAACAGCCTCCACGCAACCCGAATGAACCCTTGCTTTCTGGCAGTCTGTTAAAGCGGATCTTAGTAATTTCTGCTTTTAACTGGATTGTAATTTTTGGCGTATTTGAATGGATGAAACAAACAACCGGGAATATTGATTTAGCCCGCACAATGGCAATCCAGGCTTTAGTGGTTGGGAGAATCTTTTATCTTTTAAGCATTAGCCACTTTGGAAATGCTGTCATCGCCAAAATTCGTGGAATCGGACGCATTCGCAATTCCCCAGCCCTGGCAATTGGGATTGCCTGCACTGTGCTTTTGCAAGTAATCTTCAGTCAGTGGAGCCTAATGAATGGGTTATTCTCCACAACACCACTGAACTTAAATCAATGGCTCATTTGCCTGTTGGTGGGGTTGCCAATGATTGCAGTAGCCGCCTTCGTCAATCGCTTTGATCCACAACACTAATCCCATTTTAGATTTTGAGTTGTAGAAGACTTGCGGTTATCGCATCTGTTGTCAGTAGCTATCCGATTCTGGCTGCAAGGCTGAAGACATAGCTTGTTGTTTAAGCGCGTAGACCCGTCCAAATTCTGTGCTTCTGGTTGCTGATTCCAAACAATCCAAACTTACTTACAGTTTCTATGCAGCTTAACGTGTTCTTGAAGATACATTCTGTCAGCACTCAGCGCTTTGGATTTCACTGGAAAATAGGGCTGTAAGGATGGAGTCTCCTCGCCCATGCGGGTACTGACTCTTTTGATGCGATCGCGCACCGTTATCCTCGGTTAAGTGGAGAGAAGGGGAGAGAACAGCCGATCCAAGTATGCGAGCGCCTTTTGCCCCTACATCATCCTCAATATTGCGTTTTGTAATACTTTTATGGCTCTTTTCCAGATCAAATTCTAAAATGCTATCATCTCAAATGAGAGTTGATTCGGTTGCAAGGTTTTGTTTTTATTGACTGGCTTTTTCGTCTTGGTCTTAACAGACTCCTCTCCGAAATCTAAATCTCCACGTTCCTATGATTTTGGAGTCGATCTATGTCTATTTATGTAGGTAATTTGTCCTACGACGTTACCGAAGCCGATTTAACCGGCGTTTTTGCAGAATATGGTTCTGTAAAGCGGGTTCAGCTACCCACTGACCGCGAAACAGGTCGTCCGCGCGGCTTTGGTTTTGTGGAAATGTCTACCGAGGCTGAAGAAACAGCTGCCATTGAAGCCCTGGATGGTGCTGAATGGATGGGTCGTGACATGAAAGTGAATAAAGCCAAGCCCCGCGAAGACAGAAGTTCGTCCGATGGTGGCGGTCGCAGAAACAACAGTTTCTCTCGTCGCTACTAAAACATAAAGAAGAAGCCCCCATTTCTGGGGGCTTTTTTATTGGTCGCTGGAGTGGGGGCGCGAAGGGAGCGCGCCCCCACTCCAGATTCGTACTCCAGACAGGTGGAGAGTTTAAGGTCTGGGGGGATTACCACACTGCGGGCTAGGATTATTTAAACATAGCCAAATTCCTGGCATGAGGTCGGTGTTGTTGTTGTTCATAGTACTTGTGGTTGAAGGACTAGCTGCGGGGCTAGCTTCAGGACTGGCTTCAGGACTAGCTTCAGGACTGGCTTCAGGGCTAGCTTCGGGACTGGCTTCAGGGCTAGCTTCGGGACTATCTTCGGGACTATCTTCGGGGCTGGCTGGCGCATCTTGAGCGAATAACTCTTGGCTACTCACAGTTAAATCAGCTTGCTCGGAGCCACTACCAGCATTGGAGTGATTATTAGGACTATTAATTAGTGCAGTAGCTGGAAAACTCAGCAAAATTCCAGCACTCACAACCAACATCATGCCAACTCGCGTTTTAATTTGAGTTTTAAGATCTTTATTCATCGGTATCTACTTGGTTTCTCCTAAAATCGGGATGCACTTGATTAAAACTCATTCCTCTGTAATCGTCTTCCTACTTCCGATAGAAGTAGAAGTAAAGTATACTCAATGCTTAAGTAGTGGGCACTCCTTAATAAGATTTGACGAGAGCTAAACCACCAAAATTAGTATTTGTTGTTTTTTTTGCTGCTAAAGTTAAGCTAAAATTATTATTTTTCAAGGAGCAGTATTGGGGCAGTCCCTACGTTAAAAAAATTCTTTTTCGAGAGTTGGTATCGCGGTTTTCGCTAAGTGTGCGCTCCACATTGAACCTCAAACCCCACTCGGCTTTCGGAGAGAAGCCGGAGGGAGTTTAAACTATACTGCATCCAAACGAAAATTGCTATATAGTTTTCTATGCAAGTAGGGAATCGGAAAGTTAAGTAGAAGCCAGAAAATATTTAAAAGTAGATTACCTGGATTTCGGTAGCGTTGATAACAAATTGCCAAAACAAATTGCCAAAGTGAGCTGTCATGATGAGCATAGCGACGAAGGCACTCTTGTGAAAGCGAGTAGAGATTAATCCATTGCCGCTAGCACCGCCTTGGGTGCTAATTTATCTTTAAACCAAACAATTCTTGCCGGTACATCGTTCAATTTAACACCGGCTTTCTCCAAATTTAGCCGCTCAGAAATCGCTAAAATTAAGTTCTCGCATTCAGCGCGACGCACCTGGGAAAACTTCTTTTGCAAGTATTCGGGACGCCAGTAGCCGACAATTTCGAGTAAGAACGTGCGACCATCAGGATGCACTAAGCGAAAGTCAGGAATCATGACACTGCCTGGAATGGGGATAAGGTCAACTTCTCTTTCTAATACCCATTCACTTTTCAGCGCGTCCCAGCGGTCGGCAAAAGACGCCTCTAACATACTGTCATAAGGCTTGCCAGGTGGATAGTGGGACACCAAACCACATTCAGAATTCAGCGTAAAGCGTCCGGTTTTCCAGTTGCCAGTGAAGGCATCGCGGTTTTGCAGCGTGGCGCTGAGACTCCATTTAGTGACGTGGAGTAAAGCTGGGAGGAGTTTAGCGATCGCTAACCCATAGCGCGTACTCGGCTTAAATAAACTGGTAGGGCCATCCACTGTTATCGTGAAGCCATGATCCGCATCGCCTTCAATATATGCCATCAATTGAAATAATTTGAGATAGCGGAATAACAGCTTATATTCGCCTGGAACGTTGCGGTGAGCATTCAGAGTAATTTGACTCGCACGATAGAAGACACCCTGCACCTGGGATAAATTGTAGCGGTGCAACAAATTTTCGGGCGTGGGAGTGTCAAACTGGGTGAGGATGCGATTCTCGGCTAAATCCGCGTAAAGTCCCATGCGAATTTGACTTGCCAGCACTTCTCGATCGAGTTCCTGGCTGAGTTTGTCAGCTAATAAGCTTAGTGTCTGCGCCGAGGCTTGGGGGCTGGGAACAGATTGAGCCGCCAGCGCAAAGACTCGTTCCCGCAATTCTTGCGGTTCCAAGGGACTGACGATTTCAAACGTACACAAACTGCTTTTGAGAATGTGGGCAAGTCCTCGCTTCAGGCGATAATCTGGACTATCTCCTTCTAACTCCAGCAACTGGCGATCGAGTTCTCCCTGCGTACAACCAAGCGCTTCCTGAAAACAGGTAATCAGATCGGATGCAATCTCTAGATGCTTATCATCTATATTTAAGCGCTTTGGGACTATTGTTTCGCCATTTTGACGGTGGATTAAAAGGTCGGTAGGTAACATTTGGATTTAGATAATTGCTAATTGCTAATTGCTAATTGCTAATCGCTAATGGGTGGTTCATCCTCCTCTCCCCATTTTGCCGGTGACTCCGCTGCTCGCTTAGCGACATTAGAATTTACCCCATAAATCGGTTTCGACGGCAAAATCTCCAATTGTTTACCTTTCTTCTCCTCTCTTTCTTCGCGTTCTCTGCGCCTTGGCGGTTCGTTTTTCTTATCTCCCCGCCGCCGCTGGGACGTACCTTCCTCACTCGTATTTTCCGCCACCACCTCATAGAGAATGGCACGTTTATTTTTATCCTGACTTTTTCGCAAAACCCGTCCCATCCGCTGAATAAACTCACGCTGGGAACCCGTGCCCGATAAGATAATTGCCACACTAGCGGCGGGGACATCCACCCCTTCATTCAGGACGTGGGAAGCGATCAGAGTTTTGTATTCTCCCTCCCGAAACCGAGTTAATATCTCGTGGCGTTCCTTCACCGGCGTTTGATGGGTAATCGCTGGGATTAAGAAATCTTGGGAAATGCGATAAACGGTCGCGTTATCAGCCGTAAAAATCAGAATTCGTTCTGGGTGATGTTCGGCAATCAAATTGGCGAGAATTCGCAGTTTGCCGTCTGTACCCAAGGCGATATCTTTCGCTTCCCGATGGGCTAGCATCGCCCGACGTCCTGCTGGCGAACCGGCACTTCTCATCACAAACTGCTGCCAGCCTTGTATGCTGCCGAGAGAAATATTGGACTCTCGCAAAAAGTTGTTGCGGAGTTGAATTAACTCGTTGTAGCGATCGCGCTCTAGTTGCGATAACTTGACTTTAATCTGCACGATCTCATGCTCAGCGAGTGCCGAACCCGAAAGTTCCTCTGCCGTTTTGCGGTAAACTTCGGAACCAATGAGAAGATTTAGATCGGCGTGTTTGCCGTCAGAACGCTCTGGAGTGGCACTAAGTCCCAGTCGGTAGGGAGCGATCGCATATTCGGCAATCACCCGATTAAAATCAGTCGGTAAGTGGTGACACTCATCAAACACGAGCATGGCATAGCGATTGCCCAAATTTTCGGCATGAATTGCCGCACTGTCGTAAGTGGCAACCAGAATTGCTGTTCTATCCCGCGAACCCCCTCCCAGCAACCCCACCTCTGCATCCGGAAAAGCCGCCGTCAAGTGAGCATACCACTGGTGCATCAAATCCAGTGTCGGCACCACAATTAACGTACTGCGCGGCGTCGCCTGCATCGCCAGTTGAGCCAGATACGTCTTCCCAGCCGCCGTAGGCAGCACCACTACTCCCTGACGTCCCGCTTGCTTCCAAGCCATTAGCGCCTCGGTTTGATGCGGGTAGGGTTCCATTTCCATGCTGGCGACGAGTTCCAGCGCTTGAAAACCCTTCGCCTCATCGATAAAATTTGTTTCTTCCGCTTGTAGTGCTTCTACCAGTTGACGATAGTGCATCGCCGGAATGCGGAACTTTTCCACGCGATCGTCCCAAGTCGCATATTCCACCCAAGCTTTGCCCCTAGGAGGCGGATGCAATATTAAAGTGCCACGATCAAAAGATAAAGTAGGGCTACGAGCCATTATTTTTTTAAATTCTTAATCCCCCGATAATTTTAGGAGACTTAATGCACAATGCGATTGAACCCTTGCAGTAATTGGAGCTTTCCCTAATTAAGGGATGAATGCATCGGGGGTAGTAAATAGACTCTCCCAACCTCACAACCCAACCGCGCAAAATTGTTACAGTATGGTGCAATCTTGTGCAACAGCGTAATTGGAGCCGATTTTTGTGTTTAACACTGGCATCATCAGTATTTTGCAATATAGAGGCGCTAAATCTTGACATCTGGCTATGATACGGATCGAGGAGCCATTAGGGTAGATGTGCGAACCAGCGAACTGACAAGTCAGCGCAACGCGATCGCGCTGGCGCGGGAGATTCGTTTTTCATTTTTTACATCAAGAATCGGTGTTGGCATTAGTGCGAAGCGCTCCAAATGCCGAACCCGCCAGGAGAACAGAATATGTTAAAAAAAATCAACCCTCGATTACGGCGCTACGGTGTTGCTGTACTCGCCGTTGCTAGCGCTGGGGTACTGACGCTGTGGTTATTGCCGCACATTCAGCCGCACATTTCCCCACTTTTTTTTGCTGCCGTGATGTTGAGTTCCTGGTACGGCGGCTCGAAACCGGGACTGTTAGCTACTGTTTTGTCTACTTTAACGATTTCTTATTTTTTTATCCCGCCGTTCCATTCAGTTTTGTTTGGTGGAGGGGACATCCTGCGAGTGGCGGTGTTTGGGTTGGTGGCATTATTTATTAGTTGGCTCAGCGCGGAATTAAAAGCTGCCAAGCATCGATCCGAGAAGAACATATTAAAAGTACGAGCCAGCGAGGAGCGGTATCGTAGCATCGTCGAGACGGCTAACGAGGGCATCTGGTTATTGGATGCCCAAATGCGAATAGAGTACGTCAATCAACGGTTAGCCGAGATGTTCGGTTACGGTGTAGAAGAGATGCTCGGTCGTCCAATTTTTGACTTCATGGATGAAGAGGCTCGTATTCAGTTAGAGCAATCTTTGGAGCGAGGGAAGCAGGGTATCAACGAGCAGTTTGACTTCCGTTACCGCCGCAAAGACGGTTCGACGCTTTGGGCAATTGTCTCGACGAATCTTATTTTTAATGAAGGCGGTGTCAGCGATGCGAAAGGCGAAACGATGCCAAAAGCGATCGCGATGTTAACTGATGTCACCGAGCGCAAAGCCGCTGAGGAAGAATTAAAACGATATCAACTTCTTTCTCAACACAGTCGTGACATTGTTTTATATATTCAGCTTGATGGTCAAATTATTGAAGCAAACCAAGCTGCTGTTAAGGCTTATGGTTACTCTAAATCAGAGTTGATTTCCCTAAATATTAACGATTTACGAGCGCCACAAACTCGGGATTTAATCGCTCAGCAAATTGAACAAGCAGACAAAGAAGGAATTTTGTTTGAAACCATTCACTACCGGAAAGACGGGAGTTATTTTCCGGTAGAAGTGAGTGCCCAAAGCTTAGGAATTGGCAATAAAAAAATAGTTTTAAGTATTATTCGAGACATTACTGAGCGCAAGCAAGCTGAAGCCTTGTTGCGGAACAGCGAAGAACGCTACCGCGCTTTTATTGAGCGGAGTTCAGAAGGAATTTGGCGATTTGAACTTGAGCAACCGATTCCCATAGAAGTGACAGAAGATGAGCAGATTCAGCGTTTTTACCAACATGGATACTTAGCTGAATGCAATCGGGTCATGGCTCAAATGTATGGGTTTAGTAGTGTAGAAGAAATTATTGGGGTAAGATTAGAAGATTTTTTAATTCCCTCCGAGCCACATAATATTGAATATTTGCGGGAGTTTATTCAGTCTGGCTACCGACTCAGCGATGCAGAATCCTATGAAGTGGATAAAGAAGGAAATCCCAAATATTTCTTAAATAACCTCGTAGGAATTGTGGAAAATGGTTTTTTAGTACGAGCGTGGGGAACTCAACAGGACATTAGCGAAAGCCTGCGGCACGCTACGCTACGCAAACAAGCGGAAGAAAAATCTCGGCAACTTGCAAACGAGCTTCAAGAACAAGCCAGTACACTGGATGCAATTCTTTCGGCATCTGTCGATCACATTTACATCTTCGATCGTGAAGGCCGCTACCAATATGTAAGCGCTGGCGGTGCCCAAGTGGTGGGATTCCAGCCAAGTGAGCTGGTAGGCAAAACTTGGCGAGATATCGGCTTGCCAGAAGAAATTATGAGCCGATTTGATGCTCACAGAGAAGAAGTCATCTCTACCGGAGAACCGATCAGAAATGAGAACGAGTTCTTAGGTGCTAGCGGCTTGCAACACTACGAATATATCGTCGCCCCCCTGCACAATCAGGATAAAAGCATCAAGGGGATCGTGGTTATTTCCCGCGACATCACCCAGCGCAAGCAAGCTGAAGAGGCTCTGCGAGAAAGTGAAGCACGGGCGAGACGCTTGATTGAGTCAAATATCATCGGGGTCATCATTGCGGACTTTTCTGGCAATATCCTGGAGGCAAACGATGTCTTTTGTAACATCGTCGGTTATACACAGGAGGAAGTGCTATCCGGAAAAGCGAACTGGGCGGAAATGACGCCGCCAGAATATCGGCATTTAGATGTGCAGGCGATGGAGGCGATGCAGCAGACAGGCACCCATACGCCTTTCGAGAAAGAATACATCCGCAAAGACGGCACCAGGGTTCCCGTCCTAGTGGGGACAGGCTATCTGGGCGGAGCGAACAAAATCGGAGTGGGTTTTGCGATTGACTTAAGCGAAAGCCTGCGGCACGCTACGCTACGCAAACGCGCTGAGCAGGAATTGCGAATATCAGAAGCTCGCTTCCGAGCTTTGGTAGATCAGTCCCCGTTGAGTACGCAAATTATGGCTCTCGACGGTCGGATTCTTCAGGTCAACCAGGCTTGGGAGAAACTTTGGGGAATCACGCTTGACCAACTTTCGGAATACAACCTGTTGCAGGATGAGCAATTAGTCGCTAAAGGCATCATGCCATACATTCAAAAGGCATTTGCTGGCGAGGCGACAGCCATGCCACCCATCATCTACTATGTTTCGGAGCTAGGAGATTTCCACAAGCAAGAACGCTGGACGCAGGCTTTCATCTATCCCGTCAAAGATGAAACCGGAAATATTCGCGAAGTGGTTTTGGTACACGAAGATATTACAGAGCGCGTCCGAGCCGAGGAAGCACTTCGAGAAAGCGAAGAACGATTCCGAAAATTTTTTGAAGAGGCACCCATTGGCATCTCCGTGGTTGACATAAACGGTCGCTTGGTCAAAATGAATAAAACCTACTGTGAGATGTTGGGATACCCAGAGCAAGAACTCAGTCAATTGACCTTTACAGAGATTACCCACCCCGAAGATGTTGAAAAAGATTGGCGCTATACAGAGCAATTATTCACAGGTGAACTAACTCGCTATCAAGTAGAAAAACGTTATATCAAGAAAAATGGGGAAATTTTATGGATTAATCTTACAGCTACGGCAATTTACGATCGAGAAGGGAACCCCTGCTATGGATTGGGCATGGTTGAAGACATCAGCGAACGGAAGCGAGCTGAGGAAGCGCTGCAAGCAACGAACCAAACTCTTGACAGCCTGATTCAAGCTTGTCCCCTGGGGATTACAGTTCTCAGTATTGATGATGGAACGGTAAAACTGTGGAATCCAGCAGATGAGCGGATCTTCGGCTGGAGCGAACAAGAGGTAGTCGGCTGTTTTCTTCCTAGCATCCTAGAAGATAAACGAGACGAGTTTATAGCACAACTTGATGCTATCGAGCAAGGCGGAACATTAACGGCTATAGAAACACGTCGTCGAAAAAAGGACGGTTCACTGGTTGATATCAGTGTCTGGGCGTGTCCGGTGCGTGACGCTCAGGGAAATCTTAGCTGTATGTCCATTGTTGCCGATATTAGCGATCGCAAGCAGTTAGAGCAAGAACGCAACCAACTTTTGCTCAACGAACAACAACGGGCGACCCAACTTCGAGGCTTGGCGGATGCTGCTTTAGCCATCAACTCTACACTCTCGATTGATGAGCGGTTGCAAGCGATCGCTGACCAAGCGCGTACGATCATCGGTGCCCACCAGTCACACGCCAAACTAAGTTTTAATCAAGACTGGGCGCAGTCTCTCAACGCCATCTCTGTGTCGGACAAATATGCAGCTTGGCGCGAATCCCCTGAAAAAATTGATGTGACGACGAGCATCTACTCGCTTGTCTGCCAAAGGAACCGCCCGATGCGGATGACGCAAGCTGAGCTGGAGGCACATCCGGCTTGGAAAGAATTTGACAAAACTGTTGATAATCTACCGATGCGAGGCTGGCTAGCTGCACCCCTGACGGGACACAACGGGAAAAATATCGGTTTGATTCAACTGTCGGATAAATACGAGGGTGACTTCACCGAACAAGATGAAGCCATCTTCGTCCAACTGGCACAGATGGCTTCCGTCGCGGTTGAGAATGCACGCCTTTACCGGGAAGCCCAAGAAGCAAACCGCACCAAAGATGAGTTTTTAGCGACCCTTTCCCACGAACTGCGAACGCCTCTCAACGCCATGCTGGGATGGACTCAACTCCTGCGTACCCGGAAATTTGACCCAGCCACTGCCACCCGCGCCCTGGAAACCATCGACCGCAATACCAGGTCACTGTCTCAATTGATTGAGGATGTTCTAGATGTCTCGCGGATTATTACCGGCAAGTTGCGCCTAAATGTGCGTCCCATCGAACTTGTACCCGTGATTGAGGCGGCTATCGATACGGTGCTACCCGCAGCAGAAGCGAAAAACATTCAAATTGACTCTAGATGCGATCGCTCAGTCGGACTCATTTTGGGCGATTCCGCTCGTTTGCAGCAAGTCGTCTGGAATCTGCTTTCTAACGCCGTCAAGTTCACCCCTAAGGGAGGGCGGATCGAGGTACAACTTTCTGTAGGCAGGGGGAATGGAAACGAACCATTCCCGATTTCCAACTATGCCGAAATGAGAGTAACTGATACGGGACAAGGGATTAGTGCCGACTTTCTCCCTTATGTATTTGAACGCTTCCGTCAAGCCGATGGTACAACGACGCGATCGCATGGCGGACTCGGACTCGGACTTGCGATCGTGCGCCACCTCGTAGAATTGCAAGGGGGAACCGTCCGCGCCCAAAGCCCCGGAATTGGCTTAGGCGCAACCTTTATTGTGAATTTACCGCTCCGGAGGGAGGAAGCAGAAAACCGGAAAGATGAATTAGATTCTCACCTTCCTCCTTCCTCCGCCGACTTCGCTTCCTGTGCCGTAACGCTGGATGGCTTGCGAGTGCTAATTGTGGATGATGAACCCGACGCCCGCGAAGTGCTAACTGCCATCTTGGAGCAATACCACGCCCAAGTCACCGCTGTGACGAGTGCCCGCGAAGCACTGGAAGCCCTCCACCGCTTGCAGCCGGATATCTTGGTAAGCGATATTGGGATGCCAGGAGAAGATGGCTACGACCTGATTCGTCAAGTCAGGGCGCTGGATACACAAGGTAGAACAATTCCGGCTGTAGCGCTGACAGCCTACGCCAGAGCTGAAGACCGTACAAAGGCGCTCCAAGCAGGTTTCCAGGTACACATTTCTAAGCCAGTCAACCCCGTGGAGTTAGCGACAGCGATCGCTAACCTCACCGGACGCACCCAATCTTGAATGGTGCTGGGTCAGGAAAAGGGATTGGTTCAAGAAAAAAAACAATCATCGCGAGTGGTAAGTGATATCTTTAGTGGCAAAAGCGATCGCTCTGTTGCGCCACAATAATGCCTATTTCTCTAAGGTCTAAGCGTTTTTCCCTGGCACTGGTGACAGTTCTTGTCTCTGTCTCCGTGTCTTGGTGCGACAAAGCACCCGCAGCATTTATACAGCCCCTCCGAAGCAAACGGGGGATGGTTGTCTCCGCTCACCGACTGGCAAGTGACGCGGGACTGAGTATGTTACGCAAGGGAGGCAATGCCGTCGATGCAGCGGTGGCAACTGCTTTTGCCATCTCCGTTGTCGAGCCTTTTTCGGCTGGGATCGGCGGCGGGGGTTTTGCCCTGGTACGCTTGGAGAAAACTGGCGAAATCAAGGCGCTTGACTTTCGCGAACGCGCCCCCCTGAAGGCAACACGGGATATGTACCTGGATGCAGCGGGGAAGGTGCGTCCCAATGCCAGTGTCACTGGTTATTTGTCTGTAGCGGTGCCCGGAACGGTAGCGGGACTGTATGAACTCCATCGCCAGTATGGCAAACTTCCCTGGAAAGAAACGATCGCACCGGCGATTCGTTTTGCCAACGAAGGCTCTACGATAAACCCTACCTCGCGTTTTGCCCAAGTTGCGGGAAACCGCAAGGATGCCATTCTCAATAATCCCGCAGCCCGACAAATTTTTGCGCCGAACGGCACTTTGTTTGCACCGGGAGAGAAGCTGCTACAAAAAGATTTAGCCAAAACCTTACAAGCGATCGCCCTCAATCCTCAAGACTTCTATACTGGCGAGATTGCCCGCGCGATCGCGAGCGATATGGCAAAAAATGGGGGTTTGATTTCCCTTGAAGACCTAAAATCTTATAAAACGACTTGGCGTGCCCCCGTCTGCGGCAATTTCCGCGCTGCTCGGATTTGCTCGATGCCGCCGCCTTCGTCGGGAGGCGTTCACCTGTTGCAAATGTTAAATATTATCGGGGAAACAGATTTAAAATCCAAAGGATGGCACCACCCGGACACCCTGCATCTGATGGTGGAAGCAATGCGGATCGCTTATGCAGATCGAGCCGTACATTTGGGCGATCCCGCTTTTGTGAAAGTCCCGGTTAACGCTCTGATCGATCCGGCATACGCCGCCAAAAGACGCCAGGAAATTAGTCTAGAACGGGCACGAGCTTCCACTGAGGTAAAGGCAGGGAATCAACAGACGCTACAAGGCTTTGGCAAGTCCAAGGAATCGCAAGATACGTCTCATTTAACGGTAGTCGATGAGGAGCGCAATACTGTCAGCCTCACGTTTACGATTAACTACGGGTTTGGATCGGGTGTGGTGGTGCCGGGAACGGGAATTCTGCTAAATGACGAGATGGACGATTTTGCCGCTGCGCCGGGAGTCCCCAATGTTTTTGGCTTAGTGGGCGGTGAAGCGAATGCGATCGCTCCCGGCAAAATTCCCCTCTCCAGTATGACCCCAACGATCGTCACCGAAAATGGCAAGCTGCGGATGGCTGTCGGTGCGCCTGGGGGTAGCACGATCATTACTACCGTGATGCAAGTTGTCCTCAACGTCCTGGAATACGGCAGGGATGCCGGTGCCGCCGTTTCTGCCCCCCGCATCCATCATCAATGGCTTCCTGACAAGCTGAACGTGGAACCTTACGGTTTGGACGCCGCCACGCTTGCAGAACTGAGTCGTCGAGGGCACAAAATCGAAGAGCGATCGCCTTGGGGAAATGCGAACGCGATCGTCGTTACTCCTGACGGCTTATTAGAAGGGGCTGCCGATCCTCGCGGGGAAGGTGCCCCAAGCGGTTATTAGAGAGGGGTGAGGGAAGAGGGCTGAGGACTGAGGACTGAGGGCTGAGGAGTCAGGGAAGAGGGCTGAGGACTGAGGACTGAGGGCTGAGGAGTCAGGGAAGAGGACTGAGAGAAAAAGAGTGAGGGCTGAGGAGTCAGGGAAGAGGAGTCAGGGAAGAGGGCTGAGGGAAGAGGATTGATTTCAACCGCCCTCAGCCAGATGTAAGAAGCTTTCCTTAAAGAGCGGCAGTGTCAATTGTTATTGCCCAAAAATTGCACTAAAGGTTGAAAAGTTGGGACGAGTTCGGGACGACTCACGACTAAAGTGGGGAAAGAAATACTGCCATAATTCACTCCTTTTTGCAAAGGAAACACAGGTTTTGAATTCAGCGGTATCCAAACCCCACCCGCCGCCTGCAAAATTGCCCAAACTGCTGCAATATCCCAAACTTTGGGGGTAGATTCAACCCCGCCCAAGCTGGTACCGGAAGCAACTGCCAGGAAATTGTAGGTGGTGACGCCCAGCATCCGGATTTTGCAGGGGAAAGGTTTCTGCAAGATAGAGGTACTTCTGGCACACACGCAGAAGAAGTGACTGTTACTCGGAGCATCTGGACTAGTGTGAATCGGGCGATCGTTTAAAAAAGCACCATTGTCACCGCCCTCACCGTGCCAAAAGCCGTGAAAAGATTGCCTGGTGGGGGGAAAATACACGTACCCGAATACCGGAGTGCCTTGATAAAGCAACCCCATTGAAATTCCCCAAATCGGGATTCCCCGCGTAAAATTGGTGGTGCCATCAACCGGATCGATCACCCAGCACCATTCGGAACCGAAAAAAGTATGTTCTGCCTCTTCGCTTAAAACATCGTGAGTCGGGAATGTGCGAGCGATCGCTTCTCGAATTTCTCGATCCGCCCACTTATCTGCCTGCGTTACCAAACTCCCATCTGCTTTATGTTCTGCCTGGATCTGTCCAAAATCTTGCAGCAGTTGCTCACCGAGTCTAACAGTCGTCTCTTGTGCAAAGCTGAGAACCTTCTCCCAAAAATCTGTCATCTGCGTTCGTGGTTCGGGGTTGATGGCTAATGGCAATACAATTCACCATTAGCGATGATCTATTCGCAATTCGTTAGTCTAATTCACCTTCCAGGACAGTTGCGATCGCATTTTTGGCATCTGTGCGAAATTCTGACACATTTACTCGACTGAGGAACCAAACCGCTAGCACCATCCCCACGGATTGCAGCGCAAAGACCAATCCATAAGAAAGTACCGGGTTTGCAAATAGCTTTTTCCCCACATCCAAAACAGCACCCCCTGTCACGGTTGCCAGTGCCCGTGCCATTGCCTGCGCCAATCCCCAAGCACCGATAAACGTACCTGCCGTTTCCGCTGCTGTCAGATCCAGCATTAAGCTAATCGCGCCGGTGGTTGTGACACCAGAGGCAAGACCAAACAAGAATAACGCACCCTGCAATAACTTTTGATTTTGGCTAAATCCTGACAGGATAATCAACACGAAACAAGCGGCTACTAACAGACAGCCTAGCTTAGCTGTTTTTTGCTTACCTAGGCGCGGCACAATCAAGAAACCAGTGCTGCTAATTCCAATCAGCGTTCCCAATCCCCAGTAAGCATTCAGCTTGGTTGTTTCCGAAACTTGCATTCCGAAAACTTCGCCCCCATAAGGTTCTAAGACTGCTTCCTGCATAAACAAACTAATCGTCATTACCAGCAAAAACGTGAAAAAGATTCCCGTTTGCCGGTTAGCGGTTAACACTCGCAATGCCTTACCCAAGGTAATGCTATCTTCTCGCTCGACTAAAGTGGAACGAGAGGTATAGCGCGAATATTTTTTCTCAACGCCCACCGTCGCCAGCAATGCCAGACCCACCACGGTCGCCGGTACAATTACAAACAAGCGGTCGATCGAGGCTTGCAATGCTGATAGGGGTGCGTCTGTGCCGACTTGCTTGAGCAAACTGCTGCCAAGAATTGCCCCGATAACAATTCCCACCATCAGCATAGACCAGACAATCCCGACAAGTTTAGAACGATTATCTTCATCGGAAACATCCACCAACATTGCGGCAAAGGGAGTCGAACTCATACTCAGCGCCACGCCATAAAACACGAAGACAAGTGCCAGCAAACCAGTCCAGCCGGAGGTTTGGGTTGTCCATGACCAACCTCCGGCAGCTTGCACCACATTGCCCAGCCTCCACATAACTTGTACGGCGAGGAAGGATGCGATCGCAAACAGTGTTGCACCTATCCACACATAACCCGTGCGGTGATACCCCAATATCGGCTTTGCATCCGACATTTGCCCAAACCACACTCGCACTGGGGCAACAAACTGGTGCATCGCCAAGGCACCCGCTGCAATTGTGGCAGGAATTGCTAACTCCCCAATCATGACTCTGTTGAGGATGCCCAGCGCCAAAACGGACATCATCCCCAATCCCATCTGAAATAAGCCGAGTCGGAACATGGTGAATAAATTCACCTTGGGAGGAAATGACTCGCGGGGTTTCGAGTCTTCTGGTTGCAAATTTGATATATCACCTGTTGCCATCTTTTTTTAAAAGCAAATGAAAGCATCTTTTGCTGTTTTCATTTCACCATACTCATCTGCGACTGTCTGCGACGTTAAACTGAAAAATATAAAGTTTTGTAAAGAGTAGAAATTTTGAGCCTACAAACGATTACTTTAGGACGCGATGGTCCCACAGTCACCCAACTCGGTATCGGCACTTGGGCTTGGGGGGACAAGCTGTTTTGGAATTATGGCAGCGATTACGGGGAAGCCCAACTACGAGAAGCCTTTGAAGCCACGATAAATTCCGGCATTACCTTTTTTGACACTGCTGAGATTTACGGGTTCGGAGAGTCAGAGTCACTTTTGGGAAAGTTCATGCAAGAAACTGGATGTCCTGCCCAAATTGCTACTAAATACGGCCCTGCCCCTTGGCGATTCACGGCTCAATCGGTCTCAGATGCCTTAACAGACAGTTTAAAACGCTTGCGGGTTGAGCAAGTTGCCCTCTATCAGGTGCATTGGCCTTTTACCTTTTTGATGAGTCAAGAGACGCTGATGAATGCTCTAGCCGATGAGGTGAAGCGAGGCAGAATTGCGACAGTCGGCGTCAGCAATTACTCAGCCGAACAAATGAAAGAAGCCCACCAACTGCTGGCAGCCAGGGGTGTGCCTTTAGCGGTGAACCAAGTACGCTATTCTCTGCTAACGCGACAAATCGAAACCAACGGCATTCTAGACACAGCGCGTCAACTGGGGGTGACAATCCTGGCTTACAGCCCTCTTGCACAAGGGTTACTCACTGGTAAGTACACCGTTGAGAAGTACCAGGAACCGACGGGTGCCCGCAGATTTGACTCTCGCTTCAGCCGCAGCGGCTTAGAGAAAATCTCCCCGGTGACATCCTTGCTGAGTCAGTTGGGGGAAAAGTATCAAAAAACCCCCGCTCAGGTTGCCCTCAATTGGTTAATCGCTCAGAACGATGTGATTGCGATTCCAGGCGCAAAGACAGCCGAACAGGCGCGGCAGAATGCCGGGGCGCTCGGTTGGGAATTGAGCAGCGAGGAAGTTGCCCAATTGGAACAGGTGAGTCGTCCTTGGCGAAATTAAACCGATTTTAAATTTGGTTCGCAATCGAGGCGGTGCCTCGATTGTGTCCATTAGTGAAGGAACGACGCGAGCCGTATTCGACCCGTAGGCGCAGGCTGCGTCCGCCAGAGCGACAAAGGTAGCAGTACCGACCTAACTTCTACAGAACACAGCATTTTTTTAGCCAATTAGAAAAGCGACACATAAAATTTAACTTAGTTACCACTTCAGGCTAAAATTACTGGATGGTGTGAGTACACAGAAATATCTGTTTAGCTGATGTCCACTCGTTCATCTACACTGACCCGTCCGCAAGACTCTGTTGGCAATTCCGAGCCGCTGAGCAATCTTTTGACAGCCCCAACTGGTGACAAGCATCTGAAGCCTGTGACCAAAGCTGTCTATCAAGCCGACCAGCAAGTTAAGTTCCTGCATTTGCAGGCGGAAGTTGAAATTCTCTTGCAACAGCTGCAAACAATCAAACAGCAGCGGTTAGCATCGGATCGCGAGATGGCGGCGACACCCAGCACCGCTAACCCGTAAGGTTCGTAGGAAGAGGCTTTTATCCCTAGAAATGCTGTTTGTAACTCTATCGGCAACTCTTCGGTGCTAGCTTCGTTTGCCCGAAGTTATAAATCATTCGCCGATCAAAAATACTGCCTGCCACAAATCTGTATCGGGCAGTATTTTTGTGCGCGTATAAACGCACTGCACTCAACGAAAACCACGAGAACTTTAATCTCTGCATGACATCGACCATCCCAGCAACGATCCCGAACTCGGATGCAACCACTGACAGCCTGCACCTAAGAGACATTTTGAGGAGTCTACCGCGTGAGGTTTTTACCAAGAATCGCCGCAAAGCTTGGCTCACAGCGCTGATTAACGTTTTAATGGTTGGCTTGGGCTACTGGGGTTTAGCGATCGCTCCCTGGTTTCTTTTACCTCCCCTCTGGATTTTTATCGGCACAGGGTTGACTGGTTTTTTTGTGATTGGTCATGACTGCGGACACCGCTCCTTTGCCAATCGGCGCTGGGTGAACGATCTCGTGGGGCATTTATTCATGCTGCCGCTAATTTATCCTTTCCACAGTTGGCGGATTCTGCACAATTACCATCATGCCCACACCAATAAGCTTAATGAAGACAATGCTTGGGAACCCTTTCAACCAGAGTTTTATAACACTTTAGGAAGCTTGGGACAGTGGGGCTATCGCTTACTGCGGGGTCGATTTTGGTGGGTGGCTTCGATTGTCCACTGGGGCGTTATGCATTTTAACTGGTGGCAATTTAAAGGCAAAGACCGCCAGAAGGTGAAATTATCGGCGATAGTCGTGTTGGGATTTGCCAGCGTAGCTTTCCCCTTATTAATTGCCACAATCGGCATCTGGGGGTTTGTCAAATTTTGGCTTCTACCCTGGCTGGTGTACCACTTCTGGATGAGTACCTTTACCTTGGTTCACCACACAGCGCCGGAAATTCCCTTCACCCCCGCCGAGCAGTGGAATCAAGCTCAAGCGCAACTCTTTGGAACCGTCCATTGCGATTATCCACGCTGGGTGGAATTTCTCTGCCACGACATCAACGTTCACATTCCCCACCATATTTCTACCGCAATTCCCTCCTATAACTTGCGACTAGCTCATCGCAGTATCCAACAAAACTGGGGAGACTCAATTCGTGAATGCCGCTTCTCTTGGTCTTTGATGAAGCAGATTACAGCTGAATGTCACCTGTACAATCCCGAAGACTCTTACTACCAGTCTTTTAAGGACTATCACGCTCAATGATGAGTAGGGGCGGGTTTGAAATCCGCCCTTACATATATGAGACTTTATTCATCCATACCATAGAGACCTCAGGGGGTAACAGGAAGCTTGAAGCAGATGTGTAGCAAGGGATAGAGTCGCTAAGCACAAAAAAAGATAGGCTTGCTACTTGACCACAAGCCTACCCCAAAAAATGCTGCCTCCATTCTACCAAGCTCATCTCCACCAGTGCCTCAGTCCTCGCCATTACTTGCTCGTGAATCTGCTAGTGTTGCTATTGCAATGGCACAAACAAGGG
>NZ_JAMPJY010000062.1:0-27243 GCF_039961875.1 Trichocoleus sp. ST-U2
ATCGTTCAATGTCGTTAAGTTCCTCTTTGAGTTTGTGACTCACCACCAAACCTTTAACTTTCCAAAGCTTTTTACCTATGGCTGCTTCTCACAACTCATTTAGGATTGCTATATGATGGTTCTCGCGTTCGGTAGCAGCTTTTTGATTGCCATTCCCGTACCGATGTATGTCACTTCATCGAGAATTACTTGATGCAACCCAACAAATTATCTTACCTAAACCGTATTAGGCGAGGGATGGCAAATATTTTTGCGTATAAAAAATGTCATTCTGAGAACATCATGAAGCGTTAGCGAAAGCGTTGTTATACCAGAGCGTTAGCGCAGGTTCTCTGAGATACCTCTTTCCGCTGCGCTTCGTACCCTTTGGGAAGAGTGAACTTACAGCATGACACAAGATACTTGATTACCCTCTGTCAAGTGGCTTACTTTTTTTAAAAATCACTACATCACCAATTAGAAGTGTGTGAATTTTTGCGAATTTTGCGTTTATAGACAGAAAATGGTGTATTTGCCGGTAGCTACTATAAAAGGGCAATCAAAGATTAAGAAATGTAAACAATGTAAACTCACCCTACCGATTTACCTCCTGTTGCTAGTGCCTACAATGACAAAGATCGCAATAGTTTCCTGTTCGGATGGAACCCCCAAGCTGAACCGTGGAACGGACGCTTTGCAATGATCGGATTCCTTGCCTACCTCCTGTGGGAGCTGGCTGGTTATAGTGTGGTTCGTGATGTACTCCATCTGATTCAGTACTAATTTTTAGAATTTCTTTTTCAACATCCGATAGTCGGCTTGAGCGATGGTCGGCTTGGGACGATAAAAAGGCAAAATGCTAAAGAAAGGAGCAATTTTCTTGATGCATTTGCCTTTTTATTCTTGTTGTAGGTTGTAAAATTATCCGCTAGTGTTCTTCGCTTCCTTTGCATCTAAAGCGAAGAATAACGCATCCGCAGTGCTATGCGATCGCTAACGGAGTTTTTTAGGATAAACCCAGAAGTGTTGAATCCAGGAATAAAACTTCATACTTTATCAGACCAGTGTGTTCAGCAGTAAATCGTAGCTCCAGTGAACTATGGAACAGCGACGACTCAATTCTAATTGCAAATAGCGAAACTTATCTAATAATCGCTGCCCATAAAATACCGGAATTTCCATCAACTCTAGAATCAAATACGCAATCAATACCATATAGATTTGCATTGTCACACCGTTGACGTTTTTGCTAATCAAACGGTCGAGTTTGAGATGTATCTTCAAAAACTTCCACAGAATCTCGATTTGCCATCGATTGTGATAAATTTCACCAATCTCTTCATTCGTCAGTTGCTCCAAATTAGTGGCAAGCCGAAATTCACTCCGATTCTCCAAGTCACAAAACCAAACGACGCGATAGCGGTCATGGTCGAACTCGGTTTTCATGTTATTTTTGATCCGCACCACAAAGCGCGTTTGGGTTACACTTAATTCCAGAAGAAATTCCCAACTGGCAAAGCCTCGATCCATCACTCCAACGCCGTTTTCAGGAATCATACTATTCACCGTTTCGGCAAATCGAGCATCATGTCCCTGCCCAAAATGAATTAAACATTCGGTCGGATTACCCTGGGTTAAATTGATGCCATTGAGTAACTTAACTTGGTGATATTCCTGCTCCCAAAACAACTTACTCGTCAAGCTAATCACGGTAGAATCAATGGGAATGAGCATCTGGGCGGTAGCGGGATGTTGTTGCTTCAATCGCTCGCTCAATTCCATATAGATACGGCAAAAATTCTCTCCTTGCCGAGTTTTACAGGCTTTAGAAAAAGTTTAAATGTCAACTTCAATTCCGGCATGATTCAGACGATAAAATAGGTCTCCCATGCTCGTCAAACTTGCGTCAAGCACAAACGTCAGCCAGATTTCAAACAACAAGCGCGAGTTCAAAACCGGGTAGTCACTCGGCGACAGTCGCTTGAGTAGCGATTTGACAATCTTGGGAAACGACGATAGCATCAGATATTATTTTTCAATTCATAAGGGACAGAATACTGCTTTGTGCCCCATTTTTTTCTGTTTTAATGTTTCTTTCAACACTTCTGGGATAAACCCTCTTCACCAATCAAATATAACTGCAATAGAAACCTTTTAGGCGCTCGCTAATTGTGCTTTTTCAGGTACAGGTAAAAGGTAGAAACAAATCAAAATTATTTAAATCCCGATTGTTTTCTTCTAATTTCCTATGTAAAAATTTCCGCTCAACGATTAAACTGATTGGAAATCTGAGGAACAACTTGAAGTATCCGGTGAATTCAAGATGCTGGGAATACCCAACACCGCGCAAGGAAAATTAGAACCTAGTTTCTGAACAATTGGATGATTGGCAGAGGTACAGCCCAGCAACAATAAAGTCGCAGCTTCTGATTCAACAACTTTTCTGAGTTCTGTAGAAATGCAACCAAACCGTAGATGAGCTTTGAAAGAACCTCGCCATTCTTCAGCCAGACAACGGGCTTGCGATAGGATACGATCTGCTTGCTCAAAAGGATTCGTTTGATAGAAAATTGCCCTCAAATAGGAAGGATCTATCTCCGTCATTCGTGTGCGTGCTTCTAGTTCCACAGGGGTAGGTTGAGTTAAAACATGTGTGGCACACTTTCTTGTCGATGCTTCTAGAGACTCTAGGGGAAGCTGTTGGCTTAAAGGGCGTCTAGCATCACCCCCGTTACAGATATGTGGACAATGGCTGCTTTGATCTTCATCGACAACGTAAACGACTTGAACCGTGACTTGCGCCTTTGTAACTAACCGGGTTTGATGAGCAATCCATAGGGCAAGATCCAGAGCGGTTTGACTGCTAGGAGAGCGATTATAGCCCACGACTAAATTGATTGATTTAGCAGCGTTAGCGCGTTTGGAAGTGGGGGAAGCTGGCTCTGGTAGTAATACCATTTGTTCAACTACATCCTGACGACCCATTGCGCTTTCAAGACGGGCTAACATTGACTTAATATTCACAAACTCAAACCTCCTGAAGTAATTAGGCTAGCTTTGCAAGAACTTAAGTAAGGGTTTTAATGGGTTAGAAACGCAATAGAGCGTGTTTCCAGTTCAGTTGTTTTTTCTTTGATAAACAGTTGACCAATGGCTCGTCTACTCGTCTTGATTGAAATATTCATCGAGGAAGTTCAAAGCGTGGTTACGCAATTCAAAATACTCGCGGGAGTTGCGGAGGGCTTGGCGATCGCGTGGATGCTTAAAAGGCACGTCCAAAATTTCCCCAATTTTCGCGTGGGGGCCGTTGGTCATCAGTATAATTCGGTCAGACATATACAGCGCTTCATCTACATCATGGGTAATCATCATCACTGCTTGCCGCTGATGTTCCCAAATATGCAGTACCTGCTGCTGTAATTTGCCTCTCGTTAAGGCGTCGAGTGCCCCAAAAGGTTCATCCATTAACAACATTTTGGGGCGAATTGCGAGGGCACGAGCAATCCCCACCCGTTGTTTCATGCCGCCAGAAATTTCATCGGGATATTTGTCAGCAGCCGCTGTTAAATTCACCATTGCCAGGTGTTCGTTCACAATGCTAATTTTTTCAGCACGAGAGGCATTTTTTAGCACTTCATCGACCGCCAGACGGATATTTTCTTTCACCGTCAACCAAGGCAGCAGTGAATAGTGCTGGAACACCATCATGCGCTCGGCACCAGGTTTACGAATTTCTTTACCTTCTAATTGCACTGAGCCGGAAGTCGGTTTTTCTAACCCGGCAACCATTTTGAGAAGCGTTGATTTGCCGCAGCCAGAGTGACCAATCACGCAAATAAATTCATCTTCACTCACACTAAGATTAATGCCATCCAGAACAACAAATTCACCTCCATCTGCTGTGGGATAAGACTTGCAAAGATTTTCTATTTCCAGAAATCCAGTGCGGTTGACACTTTGATTATTGGCATCCGTTGAGAATGAGGTGGATTTAGTCATATCATGCTCCTTCTGGGGACGAACTCTTGAGAATTTTAAGGGTATGAACGAGGCTGGCTTTTGCCAAAAAGTAAAACTCAGCCGAGCCGTTTGAACAGTAACAAGTGCAACTAATTAAGATAAGAAGAAACGAGCGGGACGGTTTGCCCGAATCTCAAACCCATTGATATATCCAACTGGATCGCTGGGGTCAAAACCTTTCTTATCAATGAATACTTGCGGTGGTTCAACTTTGTAATCTTCCTGGGGACACTCAATGCCCATTTCCGCGGCAATTTCTCGATAAAGATCGGTTCTCCAGGCTTGTTTGGCAAGTGCTTCTGCATTCTTAGGAAATTCTTTGATTTGTCCCCAACGAGCCGCTTGAGTCATTAACCAGAGACTTTCAGATTGCCAGAGAAAGGTTGAATGTTCTCCTGGAAGTTTGGGGATGTTGTCAGGGATATCGAAGAAAATTGTAGTGTCTTCGGCTTTCGCAATCCGAGCTTTATCATCAAAACCGCCATAATTGTAGTCGCCAATAATTGCGGGACGAGTAAATTTGGGTTTGGCACCCGTAAAGGAACGCGCGGAAATGAGTGTTGCCACTTCTTCGCGGTTTTCAACCTTGCTGCAATACTGGCAAGCTTCAATCATCGCTTTGACGAGGGAACGATAAGTTTTGGGATTTTTTTGGATGAAAGATTCCATCACACCCAGTAGCCGATCTGGGTGTCCCAACCAAATTTCTTTGCCTTGAGCGAAGGTAAAACCAACGCCTTCATTTCCGGTAATTGCGCGGGTATTCCAAGGTTCTGCCACCATGTAGGCTTGCATCGCCCCTATCCGCACGTTCGTCACCATTTGCGGTGGGGGAACGATGATGACGCGAAACTCTTTGAGGGGATCGACTCCGGCGGCGGCGGATAAGTAGCGGACGAAGTATTCGTAAATGGCAGAACTGAGTACAACTGCCCAAACTCGTTGTTCTCGCGGCTGCTTGTCAAAGTAGCTGCGGAAGTCCTTTCCAAAGGCTTCTAAATCGCCGTTATACTCCCGCCAGGGACGCAAACCTGCTTCCCACATTTTCCGGTTCATCGTCATGGCGTTGCCGTGTCGGTGAATGGTCATGGCGGCGCAGAGAGGGGCGTGGCGTGCGCCTTCAGCACCGATTCTGGCGTTGGTGACGGCACCGGAGACTACGGGGGCGGCATCAGTGCGACCAAAAATTACGCCGTCACGAGAGGTTGCCCAGCTAGCTTCCCGGTTAAGTTGGACGTTGAGACCGTACTTGCGGAAAAATCCTTTTTTCCAAGCGATCGCAAACGGCGCACAATCATTCACCGGCACGTAGCCAACAATCAGATCGGGTTTTTCTAACGAGCCTGGCTCTACGACTTGTTTGATGGATGCGGATTCTTCAGTGAGTCCTTTCGCTGAGCGATCGCCGCTAATCGCACAAGATGATAGTGCCATTCCTGCTGCTGTGGCACCCATACCCTCCAGAAATTTTCGTCGCGTCCAGTTTGTGGTGTCACTCATAATTCGTCCTTGCGATCCATTTCCACTCAGCTCAAGCCACTAGGTTTGAGCGATTACTGCTCATGAGTTCTCTGAAAAAATTGACGCCGTAGGTACTACGTCTCGCAACCCACTCGTTTGAGCGGTCAGCGTTACCACGACGCCCGTGAGTCTCGCTCACACTAGCGATTTCTGTTAGAGCAGAATCATCCCTACTCAACAGAGGTTTACAGAAAATTATTAGACAGAGGTTGCCCTAGGGCGACGGTGAGTAACCAAAGCTTCAACTTTGCTTAAGGCATAGTCCAGCAGTAGTCCTGTCAATCCAATCACTACCACTGCCAAAAATACTGAGCTTAGGTTTAAGCGACTCCATTCATCCCACACAAAGAACCCAATCCCGATGCCGCCTGTGAGCATTTCTACAGCGACAATGACCAGCCATGCAATCCCCAAACTAATCCGTAAACCAGTGAAGACATAAGGCAAACTCGCAGGCCAAATAATCTTGGTAATTCGTCGCCAGCGGGGCATTTCTAGAACCCTTGCCACATCGAGGTAATCTTTGGAAACGCTAGAAACACCGAGAGCAGTGTTAATAATGGTGGGCCACAAAGAAGTAATGAAGATAACAAAAATTGCTGACGGATCTGCTAGGTTAAAAATTGCTAAAGCAATGGGCAACCAAGCTAGGGGCGATACTGGCTTGAAAATCTGAATTATGGGATTGAGTGCCATCATTGCTTGCTTGGACATCCCAATCAAAAATCCAATGGGAATGGCAACAACTGCACCTAACAAAAATCCCAGCAATACTCGTCGAAGGCTTGCCAGTAGTAACCAACCAATCCCTAGATCGCCAGGACCCCGTCGGTAAAAGGGGTTCATAATGTAGTCTAAATTCTTGACGAACGCCTCTGGTGGGGTGGGTATTAATTCATGCTTGAAAAGCGCAACAATCCACCACAGAACGATAATTCCTAAAAAACCAAGGGCGGGGAGGACGACGACATCCCGAATCAGAACGGGTTTTGCCCGTTTCCAGGCTACCTGTCCAGCAACTGCAATCGCAGACAAATTCAGCTGCAATATCATTATGAAGCTCCTCAGAGTCACTCTTCAGGTACAAAAAGTAGAGCAGTACCAGCCGGGACACTGACAAGTTCAGAACATTTCAAAAAATGAAAAATGCTGACTCTTCAGTCTCCTCTCAATGCCTACGAAGTTAGCTGACGGGCTAGAGCTGAGAGATGCTCTTCTCTAAGGGATAAGGGATGAAGGATGAATAAACAGTTTTTTATTCCGCCTTACACCTTTTGCCTTACTCCTGGCAGAGATACGCCCCATTAATTGGTTCCTCCGTTCCAGCGCTTATACAGAGCGATCGCTTGCTAAGACGCTGAATTAGGCTGACTTACTCGGATTAACCGATAAGCTTAGCACGCCTTTTTAAGACAGTCCACCTTTCCGAAGACATAGCTTTCTAGAGATCGAGATCGCTTCTCCATCAAATTCACAATAGTTTACGAACTTTTTGAGGCATTCTAGTGATGTTTGTATTCTCTACTACATCTTGCCTTCCTTCAACCCCATCTTTAGGTAGAAGCCGCTTGAAGCAGTCGAAGTTTATATTATCTATCTTGTTAATCAGCCAATTTTATCGTTCGTTCAAGGCACCCAATATGATGTCAGTATTCTCCTCTTTGGTTTCTGAACCTTCCGAACAAATACTTTGTTTTTATACAAATTGCACAAATAAGATTCAAATTGTTAGAGTTGATAATACTCAAGACTTAAACTTTGAACGGATTGTTTTCCCTGGTCAACGTTTATTGTTTAAAGCCTTACCAGACTCCCAACTAGAAATACATACTAACCCAACAAGAATTTTTACTGAAAACTTAGCTTTAATAGAAGTAATTTCCTGCGCTAATCTCCGCGTACATGAAGAAATGAGCGCCTGAAAATGAAGTTTTTAAACCTTAGGGTGGCTTTTGATTAAAAACATTTTAAGAGCTTATAGGCGAAGCACTTGGGCGCGAAAACAAGAAGGACAAACAAATTAGCTACTCCCCAAGCTAATCTTAGTCTATGGAGAGCATTTGTAAACGAGTCAATAGCGCCAAAAAATGATGGATTTTAGTCAATTACTGATCGATAAATCTGCCACGATTGTAGAGAAATGGATTGAAGCTGTCCGTGCTGATAGTCGAATTGAGACCGCAGCAGAATTATCTTACAAGGGTTTGCGCGACAGCCTCCCCCGTGTCCTCAAGGCATTAGCGACTGTACTTTCTAAGTTTCAAGACAGTGATGTTCAGTCGTTAGTAGATGCAAGTTTAGAACATGGTATACTTCGGGCTGAACAAGGTTACGATCCAGTAGAAATTGTCCGTGAATACCGAATTTTACGGGAGACAATCGTTTCCACCTTAGAGGGAGAGTTGCTAGACTCATCACCGATTGAGATAATCCGAGTCATTCGTCTGATTGATACAGTAGTGGATGAAGCGATCGCTCAATGTTTTAAAAGCTACATGGATGAGCGATTGCACGAACTCCAACAGCTGCAAAGTCAGTTAAAATTGACCAATCAAGAATTAACTCGTTTGCTTCGGGCGAATAAAGATAACCTTTCTCATCTAGCCCACGAATTGAAAACTCCCCTTACTTCCATTATTGGCTACTCAGATTTATTTTTGCGCCAACAACAACGGAAGCAGGAGGAGAGTGATAACCTTCCGAATCTAGAACACATTGAGAAAGTGCTACGAAATGGACGACAGCTACTTCGATTAATCAACGATGCGTTGGAAATCTCTCGCTATGAAGCGGGGAAAATGAAATTGCAGCCATCTGTAACAGATGTACGCTCTTTAATTCAGAATATCCTGGAAATGGTAGAACCTTTGGCGGATTCCAAGGAGCTACAGATAATCGTTGATTACGATTCAGCTAGCGCCGATAGCTGTGCTGCTCTTCGAGAAGGACTACACCCCACATGCGCCCCCGATCGGGTGCTGACAGATCCGCTGAGACTACAGCAAATTATTACTAATCTCTTTAGTAACGCGATTCGTTACACCGACTCTGGAACGATTAAATTAAGGTGCCAAACGCTATCAGATAAAGAGTGGGCGATCGCTATCAGCGATACGGGAATCGGCGTTCCTCCAGAAGACCAAGCTCGTATATTTGAACCCTACTTTCGCTCTATTCCCCAAGAAAAGTCTTTCCTTCCGGAAAGTACAGGTTTAGGATTAGCGATTGTCTCGCGGTTGGTAAAATTATTACAAGGAAGAATAGAGCTAGTTTCACAAGTAGGCATTGGCTCCACCTTCACTGTCATTTTACCGTTAGCAGTGAATACTTCTGAGGAAATCGTGACGCCTTCAACAACCCAGGTATAGCACTTTCAACTAATTTTTAAAGATGAAACCCCAGACTCCTTAGAACAGTCTGGGATTTGAACTCTAAACTCGGATCAAATAGCGATGAAGCCTGTTTTTGGGAAACAACTGCTAGTTTAGGGTCAAGCAGACGACCTGCAAGACTTTCCAAAATTTTTGAGTAAGTGCCCGTGCGGGAGCGTAGGTGCAGCCTTGGAGAGTCAATAGAGCGAAACACTGGCTGCTGTTGGGGGTGCATCCACTTCAACCCAAGCCAGACGCAAAGATTGGTCAGCCAGCCAGAACTAACCACCTGAAACTCTCGAAGGGGTGGAGTCACGATTGATCGCTAGGTGAATGGAAAGAGGAGGGATTTGACAAGCAGAAAACTGAGTGTTGCGATCGCTCGTAAACTTTACCATGCGATCTCTTTGCTAGCGTATGCCGCGATCGCTCGGTGGCTGCTCATCTATCTTCGATCGGCAGGCGAGTGAAAAGTTGTACTTCGCGTATGATTAGTAATCAGCTGCTTAGCACTGGGAATAATAACTTAAGAGTTGAAAGCGGTTATTTTTAAAGTGCTGAAAAAACAATTAAAAACATTTCCAGAAAATCCGAGCGGGGAAAAACCTATTCGAGCTGACTTGAATAGCCAATACCTAAGGGGGCACAAACCCAGGGGGCATACGCCGTGATTGTAGACTTGAAAGAAACTGAACTCAGGGGAGCTTTTCTTAAAGGGAAGGAGCTGAGGGGAGCAGACCTAAGAAGGGTAAACCTCAGCGAGGCGAACCTCAGTTATGCAGATCTCATAGAAGCAGACCTAACAGAGGCAAACCTGAATGGGTCAAATCTAAGTGGAGCCTGTCTCAATTTAGCAAATCTGAGCGAGGCAGACTTGACGAAAGCAGACCTGAGTGGAACCACCCTGATTGGAGCAGATTTAACAGCAGCCAACTTGAGCGGAGCCAACTTGAAAAAGGCGAATCTGGTTGGAACTAATCTGGAAAATGCTAACTTGGCTGGAGCGAACCTGGTAGGAGTGGACTTGAGCGCAGCCGAGCTAAAGGGGGCTATCCTACAAAAGGCTGTCTACAATCAAGAGACTCGATTCCCTCCAGACTTTAACCTTCAGGAAGCGGGGGCTTACTTGATTGCCTCTGGCACTTTACTCATCGGCGTCAACCTGAGTGAAGTCGATCTCAGTGGAGTTTATTTAAAGTCAGCCGACCTGAAAGCAGCAAATTTGATGAGAGCAAATCTGGTCGGCGCAAATTTGGAGAACGTTAACTTGGCGGGTGCCAATCTGGTTGGAACCGATTTGAGTAAAGCCAAGCTGAGGGGAACCATTCTAGAAAAAGCTGTCTACACGCAAGAGACTCAATTTCCCTACGAGTTTGACCCCAGTGAAGCTGGAGCTTACTTGATTGCTGCGGGTGTATGCCTGCCTGGGGTTAATTTGAGCGGAGTCAATCTGAGCGGAGCCGACTTAAGGGCGACCAATCTGCGAGGGGCAAAGTTACGAGGAGCAAACTTGAGAGGGGTAGACTTAAGCAAAGCTAACTTGAGGAAAGCTGACCTGGATGATGCCAACTTGAGCGGAGCCGACTTACGAGGGGCGGACTTTACGGGAGCCATTTTGAGGCTGGTGAACTTCAGCGAGGCGGATCTAAGAGGAGTAGACTTAACGCGAGCCGACTTGAAGGGAGCCAATCTAAGTAGAGCCGACTTGAGAGGAGTAGACTTGACGGGAGCTAGCTTGAAGCAGGTGAACTTAAGTGAAGCCGACTTGAGGGGGGTAGACTTAACGCGAACGGATTTAAGGGGCGCCAACCTAAGTGGGGCAGACTTGACGGATGTGGATTTGAGTCGGGCGATGCTCAAGGGTGCCGACCTGACAGAAGCCAACGTTCCGCAAGAAAATTTCTTTAACTTAGAAATAGAGGCGCGATGAAGCTTAAAGCGATGTGCGATGGATGTGCGATGAATAGAGGGGCGAATAAATAATCGGAGTATTCACCCGGAGACGATATCCATTATTTTTTCTTGCGAGTCCAAAGATCCGTGAACATCATGGTCAACCCGCCTATAAAAATTGCGATCGCCATCCCGCCTGCCGTAACATTCATCCAATCAATATTTTCCATCTGATTATTCAGCCGTTTTTTTGAGCAACGGTACTAGATTAGCAACTTTGGCATCCAGACAAACATTCCCGCCCAGAAAAGCGCGAACTAAGCGAACATTAAAGGTTCTGTAACCTGCTCTTGGCAAGTTTCGCTTGCGTGCTTGCTGGTGCGCTTTCAACCGTCCGGTGCAAGATGCGAACTCAAGGGACTTATTTTGCTCGAAGCAGTCTTAGACCTAGCCAGAATCGCCCCTTAGAAAGCGACAGGCAAGGGGAACTATCTTCAAACCCCTCTCCGATACGGAGAGAGGTTTGGCTACAGATCTGCCCGCTTGTGTCTTCCAGAGACTTGTACAAAAGGTTTAGTGTCTCACTTCAAACTCAGGTGAGATTTTCGGAATTTCTTTGAGATAAACCCGCGAAAAAGGTTCGGCTGAGCCAAGCTGGTACTGTTCAAGCAAGCCATGAGAGCGGATGGAGATAGTGTCTCCTTCCTTAATCACGACAGTAGAGTCGTGGAGAATGTCTCTCGCCAGCATCATCTCGGTTTCCGTAGGATTATCCAAGATTACAAGATTGCTCCCGTAGTAGAACATCCCATCTGCCTCTAGTACGTCTTCTGTGTACTCGACAATCAGCAGATCGAGCTGGGGATTCCGGAGCAGGTTTTGAACGTTACTGTTGTAATCTTTGTTCAAGTTTTTCTGGGAACGATTGACGAAAACTCCATCCCGACAAACTGCGCCAATTGTCCAGTCGGGGTGTTGCATCAGGATATCGTCAATGACTTCTTGAAGTTCTTGAACTGAGATCCGGTTGAAGGTGATGAAAGGTATTCTGGCTTTTTCGGCGGAGTCAAAGAAGGTTTCCAGAATATGGGAAGGCACATCGACGCTGTCACCAACGGCGGGTCTAAGATGCATATAGATGCCGGGGGCGGCGTTGATTTCGATGATGCCAAACTCACCATCCTTCCAAGATTTATCCAAATCTTGGGCGATGACATCAATACCGAGGCAAGTCAGGCGGAAATGCTGGGCGATATCTTGCGCCAGGATAATGTTGTCCGGATGAACAGTGCTAGTCTTATCGATGCTCAAGCCGCCAGCCGATAGGTTGGCAACTTTGCGAAGATAGACGGTGCGATCGCTTTCAATCACGCTATCCAGACCTAATCCCTGTTCTTCTAAGTACATTTCCATCGCTTCATCGCACTGGATCTTGCCCATTGGCGACGTTGGTGTATCTATCCTGTCTGGCTTCCGATTTTCCTGCTCGATCAATTCCGCAATCGTAGAGTGTCCATCACCCACGACTGATGCGGCGCGGCGTTCCGTCGCGGCGACGAATCTACCATTGACGCAAAGCATCCGAAAATCTGACCCTTTGTAGCTTTTTTCGACGATGATCCGGACTGGCTGCTCTTTAGGAATCGCATTGACTGCCCTGCTAAAGGCATATTTCAGTTCTTCTGAATCTTGCACATCAGCCGTTACCCCAATTCCTTTGTGGCCCACTACCGGCTTCACAGCGACGGGATAGCCAATCTCTCTAGCGGCTGCGCGAGCGTCTTCCAGTGAAGCGACGATGTCACCTTTGGGAACGGGGAATCCCAAGGTACCTAAGAAAGCTTTGCAGTCATCTTTGCGAGTGGTAAAGTCCGAATCCAGATGGCTATCGCAGTCAAAAGTCGTTGCTATCCCGCGAATCTGCTTTCTTCCATAGCCATATTGAACCAGTCCTTCGTCCCACAGATAAAAAACGGGAATTCCTTTTTCATAAGCTGTACGCCACAGTGCATAGACTGTCGGCCCGCCGTAGACGGAGTAGCGGAACTGATCCTGCATTGCCTTGAACTGATCGTCAATCCGAAAATCTTTGCCTTGAGCGATCGCTTCAAACCAATCCCAAACACTGTAAACGACTGCCCGACTAGTGCGTGCATGAAGTGATTCTACGGCAATCTTCGTGCAAGCGGGAAGTTGCTTGATACTCCAGTGCTTGAGGTGCAGCCCCATGTCCAGTTTTCCCACTTCTGACACGGTTCGAGCGAACAGTTGGGCATGAGATTCGTAGGTTTCATCACGCAGGTGGGGGTAGCGATCGCCAATAATCGATACATAATCGCTAATTGCCGGAGGTTGCGCGGACTCAGTTAGGGCGAAATCGAATATTAGCGCCCCCGTCTGCAAATACGGGTTTGGCCCCATGTAATGCTTGAAGTTAAAGATATCGAATGCATCCGTTTTTCTCGCATTGACACGGACTGCATCGGTCATTATCTCTCTGCTCATTGAGTATCTCCCGTTTTTAAACACCCTTTTTATTAACTTGGCGACTCGCTTACTTGAGCCTAATTCGATTGCATAACCTTTTCAGCTATCAAAGGGCAGAGTCAAGTCAATTCTTTTTTATTGGATTTAATGGTGAATGGTTCGTTGCCTTTCTACCATTTGCGATCGCCATTACCCAAATCGCTTAAATTTCTTTAATAAAACACTTTAAAAACCCATTTTCTTTAAGAAAATGGGTTTTCAGATTTGTGGAGTTCCCCCCTTGAAAATTTGATACAAAACCTAAGCTCGATCTACAATTTCTTTTGCTTTATCTTTGAGGTCTTCTTTTAGATGCATAGCAGCAGCTTCATCCTGCTTCATCTGACCTTCTGCTTGGTCTTTTTGGTCGCCGGTTACATGACCAAGCCCCTCTTGCACCTTGCCTTCTATGTTTTTAGCAACCGCTCTGGCTCTATCTTCTACGCTCATTTTTAGCTCCTTTACAAGGATATGTAATTTATTATACTACTCCCAGTATAAGAAGCTTAAGGGTGAAAAAGACATCCCTCGGCAGTTAGATTTTAAAGGCACAGGTAGCATTTAAAAAGTAGGATGGAAAGTGCCCACCCTACTTTCAATTAATCAAGAATTGGCTTGCGAGTTTTCAGATCAAATTTGTATCCGTGTGGAAGGATATGAAGCTTGGCTCCGCAAACTGCCAAAGGCTCATCCTTCAAAATGTCACCGATGTTGCTATGGGTAAGCTCTGACTCATCGACAATCGTGACAGCTCCTTCCCCGATTACTTCAAACTTGTTATCGCTGACTGCGATCGCTGTATTCTCGTCAATCCCAAATCCTAAGACAGCAGGCTGCTGTGCCAAGGCAGAAATTAACCGTCCCAGACGCCCACGCTGTAAGAAATGTTGATCGATGACCACTCCTGGCAAGAAGCCCATACCGGGACCCATCTCTACCACTTCAACCCGTGGATTTGTCTCAGAGTCGCCTTCAACGATCATGACATCTGGCATCATGGCAGCTCCCGCACTGGTGCCTCCCACCACGATTCCTTCAGCGTACCGTCTGTGAATCGCCTCATCGATCTGGGTACCCTTCAGAATGCTGGTGATGCGAGCCTGATCTCCGCCGGTAAAAAATACACCAGTGGCTTTCTCAATTGCCTCCAAGTAAGTGGCTGAAGTTGCATCTTCCCGCTCAACAGTATCAACGATACGAACGTCTTCGGCTCCCAGCCGCTCAAACACTCTGATATAGTTCTCTCCCACTTCTCTGGGCAGCTCTGTCGCCACGGTCATGACGACAATTCGAGCTTTAGTACCCCCGGCGCGGCGAACAAACTCTCGGAGGATTGTGCAGTCTCCCTCCTTGTCTTCTGCACCCCCGATGATCACCAACTGCCCGCTAGGTTTATTCGCTGGTACGTTTTCTTGAGCTTCCATTGATTTTATGTCCAGGTATTAATGGTTGTTTTGTGCATAAAAATACCCAGGAGATATAGAAGACTCCCAGGAAATTTTTTATGTCTCAGATTGGCTGTCCTGAATAACTAAAATAACTGCATACCGTTTGCCGCAGCTTCTTTCTAGGGATATAACTTGCAGCAAATCTGTAATTTAAAATACATAAGTCTATTTTGAAGTTTTTGATCGCTGAGCATAAATTAAGCTTGTAAGGCTGCAAAACTATATAGCTTACAATTCATTAAATCTTGCGGCTGTTATCCAGATCCTATAGCAGCAATTCTCAGATGCATAAATGAGACGCTTTGGCACACACTATTGCTGTGTTCCGGATAAGCTTTATATTGCACCATCAGCTAGCTGCATTAATTCAGATGAATTAATAAAGTAGCTTTGCTTGATGGAACAGTTGAGTTTGCGTACCCAAGACTTCGTAGAGGTCAACTGCTTGCTGCTTACCGCGAGGGATCACCCGGTCAATCAACCGACACTTGAATAACTCCGGTTGTCTCATCTGGGCAATAACGGCATCACTGGCAAGGATGTGACAGCCGTAAAGCTTTGTCAATTCTTCTAGACGGGCGGCAGTATTCACGACATCGCCGATTACAGTAGAGTCCATGCGCCGGTCTGAACCCACTGTCCCAATCATGGCAACGCCTGTATGAATGCCGATACCAATGTTCACCGGCTGCTCCAGGTTGTATTGTTGGCGATCGCGATTAAACCGATTTAAGCTGTCTACCATCGCCACCGCCGCACTTAAGGCATCCTGTCCGTGGTTTCCCGTGCGGTCAAACACCGCCATCAGCGCATCTCCCAGGAATTTATCAATAAATCCATAATTGATGGCGATCTCTTGATTCATCTGGGTAAAGAAAGCGTTCAGCCACTCAAAGGTGTCGCTGGCTGTTTGAGTTTCAGCGATCGCGGTAAATTCCCGAATATCGCAAAACAAAATCGTCAATTCTTCTTCCCTGGCATTTCCCAGTTGAATTGACTCTACCCCTTCGGGTGCAATGCGTCTCAAGAATTGATCCGGCACAAATAGCCGAAACTTCTCTGAGAGATATTCATTGATTCGCCATGCCGCTGATAGTTGACGCTTCGTTTTTTCTTTAATTTTTTCCTGCATTTGTTGCCCGGAATGCTGCGATCGCATCTCGATCAAACGCAGAGTATTTGCAATCTTTTTCAAAAGGAGAGTAGTTTTAATCGGCTTGGTGAAGTAGTCATCACCTAATATTTCCAACCCCCGAAGCTTGGATTCTTCATCATCCAAAGCCGTCAAAAAAATCACCGGCACCGTTTGTAGCTTTGCATCCTCCCGCAACCGGCGACAAACTTCAAAGCCTCCCAGATCCGGCATCATCACATCCAGTAAAATCAAATCTGGCTGAAAATCTTTGACAACTTCCAGTGCTTGAACGCCTGATGAAGCTATTAGAGTTTCATATCCTTGTGAATACAACAACTCTTCTAGCAGCAATAAATTATTGGGTTCATCATCAACTAACAGAATGCGCGGCAAGGGCTTTGTCATGGGACTGACAATATAAGTGCAAGTGGCGCTGTTATGGAAAACTACTTCTGTTAGCCACCATTACACTCGCGCCTATGATTTTCCTTCAGTGTAACTACTTAAAACAGTTGTTCGCTGAACCAGTAATTCTAACTAGATGCCCCTGACGATTCCTAAGCTTGACAAGTTTTCTTTCAGTACAGGTAGGTAGATAGATGGAAATCTAACTCCTCCGAGGTCGCCGGTAACTGAGAGAACTTTAACATTATTGAAACACAGGACTTCGGTAAAGACAATTAACCATCTGGTAGATCGAAAAACAAACCGATCAAGAGATGATCTTTCTCCCAAAGATAGATAGCCCTTTGGTGATAACAATTCTCGATTGAATGCAGCAAGGTTTAACCCCACCCCATAGACCTAGAGGGCTGCCACACCTCTCAATTTGCAGATTCAAATAGGGTATAGGAGCAGGGTATCCTTGCCCCTCATGGATTCTTTGGGGTTCTAATCCTGCATAAAAGAGCGGACGGTAGTCGTGAGGAGATCGATATCTATTGGCTTACTGATGTAACCATTTGCCCCAGCAGCCAAACAGCGATCGCGATCGCCCGCCATTGCCATTGCCGTTACTGCAATTACTGGCACCGACTTCCACAAGCGATTGGCTTTGAGCTGACGGATAATTTCAAACCCATCCACCCCCGGTAGTTGGATATCCATGACAATCAAGTGCGGCAGCGATTTAGGCGTCACAAAGGGCGATTGCAACGCTTCCATCATCGTGCGACCGTTATAAATTAACTCAACTGCATACCCTTCTAACTCAAGTACATCAGAAATCAATGCCTGATTGAAAGCTTGATCTTCCACCACCAAAACTCGCTTGGCATTCCCAGAAGATACACCACCTTTGAGTAATGATGACTGCTGTTGGCTTGGCACTGGGTTCGCTGCCTCTGTCAACGTCTGACTCATTTCCGTTACCGGCAACCAGACGCGAAACGTACTCCCCTGATTTTCCACCGATTCCAGAGAGACGGTGCCGCCGTGGAGTTCCGCCAGTCGCTTCGTCAGCGCCAAACCTAACCCAGTTCCTTCATGTTGCCGCGTTAAGGAAGCATCCACCTGCTGGAAAGGGCGAAACAGCAAATGCCACTTATCTCTAGAAATCCCGATACCTGAGTCTTTGACTTCAAGGCACAAGAAAGGCGTGCTAGGATTCACCGGGCTGCGATCCGGTCGAAATTCCCCAATCAACTGGGTGCCATAAGCCAGTCGTCCACTCAATTTAATTTGCCCGCGATCTGGGGTAAACTTGACAGCGTTGGAGAGCAAATTAATTAATATCTGGCGGACACGGCGTTCATCTAAAGATGCCTGCCCCAGCCGATAGTCTATTTCTAGGGTTAAGGCAAGTCGCTTTTTATCCGCACGGGGTTGAATCATTTGCAAACACTGCCTGCAAAGATCCAGGATGGAAACTGGCTGGAGTTCGAGTTCTGCCTTTCCGGCTTCTATTTTGGAGAGATCCAGAATGTCATTAATCAACTGCAACAGGTGTTGACCGCTTTCTTCCATCACCCGCACGTATTTAATCTGGCGTTCGTTCAAGGAACCGGCAATTTGCCGCAGCAACAAGTCCGAAAACCCTAAAATGCTGTTGAGGGGTGTCCGCAGTTCGTGGGACATGGCAGCCAGAAACTCAGACTTCATTTGGGAAGCCCGTTCTAAATTCTGATTAATTTCGCGCAGGTGTTCTTGCGCCTGTGCCCTTTCAATGGCAACGCCCAGCGTGCGACAAGCGACCAGGAGTATATCCTGTTGGGGAGCGTCCTGAAGTCTCTGATGAGTGCGAGATTCCAGCGTCAAGACGCCAATAATCTTGCCATTGGCGGCGGGAATGGGAAAAATGCCCAGTTGACCAATTGCCGGATGGCGAAATGCCGACACTGCCTGGGAATGTTTAGAATAATCGTCAACAAATACTGGCTTGCCGGTTTCTACGACTTGCCACAATAACCCTTGACCATAGGGAATCCCTCGATCGAGAAAGGCTTGCATCTCGGCAACGGCAGCTTCGCCGTGAGTCGCGATGAATCGACCAGAAATTTGATTGGTGAGAATATCGGCATAGGCATCAATGCCTTGACCCGTAATTACCTTGACATCGCCGAACGCTGCACCCATTGTCTCCACCAGATAGGAAAGTGCAAATTTTCCGATTGTCTGCAAGTCGCTGGCAGGCTGCAACCGTTCCATCAAACCTACTAAAAAGGTCAGCCGCCTCACCTCAGCGTTTAAAGTTACCTGGTAGTCTTGATACCTGGTGACATCGCGGAAGGTAAACAGGCGTCCCCCATCACTCGTCAGTGTGGTATCTATCTCTAGGCAGATACCGTTAGATTGCTGTATGGGAAAGGAAATGTATTCTGTTTCGGTTTCGCTAAGGGCTGAAGCGATTTGTTCGCTCTGCTGCTGCGACCAATAGCCCTGCGCCACCACTTCAGCCAAGACTTCGCTACAATGCGGCTGTAGACCCAGCCATTCGGGGGGAAGTCCCCAAAGAAGACTGAATTTTCGATTAAACAAGACTAAGTGATGGGAGCGGTTAAACAAAGCGATCGCATGGTCTACTGGATTCAAAATGAGTTCTTGTTCCTCCTTTGACTGTTGCCCAGCAGCGATTGTCTGCTCTGGTTGCATAGTTTTTTGAGAAGTTGAGGGTGAAGAAGTCGGGAATCAGTCTAGCACCGTCTGAATCTTGTTAATGTGGCTTTCATCGTCAAAAGTAAACCTTTCTTAATCATTCTTTACTTAACAAAATCTAACATTATCGCTCATGAGTTGACCAACTAAATGTTGTGATTCAACGCACAAGGCAATAAGATCAAAATCTCACTCCATAGATGTTAGGAGTCAAACTATCCAGGGTGGTGCGATCACTTCTATCTCAAGGTAGACATGATGAAATAGAGGTCAGTTGCTCCTTAAATGGGTGAGGTGAGAGATGAGGTTTGTAGAGCAAACTTTAAATCAGGAAAATGAGTTTGAAGTCAGTCTTCCTATGTCTGAATTTCCGGCTTCAAAACTGAAAACTCAAACGATGCTAAATACTCAAAACTCCATGTCACTGGCCCAAGAACTGGCACAGAATTGGCGAGAGCAGATTGTAGCCGACTATCCCGACTCTAGCGCAGCAATGCAAGAAAGTATTACGCGCTGGCTGATCGGAGAAGATTTAGAACGATTTGAAGCCCTGAACCCAAGCCAGATGACAATTGCTCGGCAAGCAATGGAATATCGTTACCGAATTTTACGGCAGCGCTATTTAGGCGTGGGGCCAGAGCGTGCCTATCGGAATCTTACGACTCGCTTGGGCAGCTTAGTGCTGCTTCGCAATAAAATCCGTACTTGGGTGGCGCTTTCGCGCGATCGCCAGCGGGCAGTGGTCGATGTATTGCAAGAAGTAATTCAGGAACTATTACACAGCGATCGCTACATTCAACAGCAAATTGCTTGGATTGCCCAATGTACTCCTAGTGATACTCGCCTCCGCAATTCCCTACTGATGACCAGTATCGAAGAGTATTGCCTCAGACCGATTCGCAACCAACCGCTGTTAGTGTATCGGTTTGTGAATTATCTGCGGCGTTCCCAGAGAGGCGGCATGACTCACGTACCCGATGGCGAACTGGTACGGCTGGTTTCCGAAGAAGTGACGCCCGATGAAACAGACAGCCCGGTGAGTTTGCTAGACGCTCAAGCAGTCACTCAGTACCAAGAAAATCAAGTTTGGGAAGAACAACAAGCGTTACGCACCACGGTCAAGCAGGAATTTAAAGACTATCTAGCCGAAAATGTGAGTCAATCTGCTGCTGATTGGCTGACACTGTATCTGCAAGGCAAGTCCCAAGAAGCGATTGCTAGCGCCTTAAACCTACAGATCAAAGAAGTCTATCGACTGCGCGAAAAAGTCAGCTACCATGCCATTCGCGTCTTTGCCGTTAAAAGCCAGCCAGAATTAGTTGCCAGTTGGCTAGAAGCGTCATTGCAAGAACACAACCTGGGGTTGACCCTAATCGAGTGGGAGCAATTCTACGCCACTCTCCCCTCCGTGCAGCGCCAGTTGATTGACGGTTTGAAAGCAGGCAAAACCCTAGACGCGATCGCTGCTGAGTTGAACCTGAAAAATCACCAAGTCATGGGCGAATGGAGCAAACTCTATCTAGCCGCTCAAGCCTTGCGGAGCAATTCTTAACCTAGTTTTCGACAACTAGCAATATTTTCTTCCCAGAGGGGTAGCATAACTATAACTATATCGATAAAACTGATTTATTCAGAACAATGTGCTAGATAATAGCTGAAACTCGATCGCAGGGGCATCTAGGATATTCACAATTCAAGTTCTGTAACTCGCCATGACCGCACTCGGAGTAACCAAGCTGCGGCTGGTGATTACTACTGGTGCTGATACCCTCTCCACTTCTTTTCTGAGTGGCTCTGATAGATGCAAATCAAATGTTTAGATTGATTGACAAGCTCCTGCCCTTTGAAGCCTGTCTGTACTATCAAATTTTGCCCATCACCTTAGAAGGCACCTGCCTGAAACTGGGCATGGTAAATCCAACAGACACAGTCTCGTTGGATTATGTCCGTCGTATCCTAACTTATCAAAACTACTCGTTAGAAACCCAGCCGATAGCCGCTGACGCTCTCCAGGCAATCCTCAGCGCGTACTTGAAACACAATACGGGCATCGGCAAACAACAAGCCCATACCGAACCGCCCACGCCGGCAACTGGACACTTAGACACGCAGCCAGATCGAGAAAGCCCAAGCAAAAATTCCGATCCGATAGAACGGCAAACCCTCCCAACTCTGATTGTCGATAGTCCGGAAGAACTGGTCGAAGTGGAGGCAGATCGCCCCAACACTCAAGTGCCGCAACCAGCTCCAGAAAAACCTTTGAGAAAATCGCCGCAAGTGAAGCGCAACGCCACAGTTTCACCCGCTGGCGATCCCTCCCCCCAATGGCAAGAGCGATCGCAGCATCACTTATCTGGTTTCACTGCTAATCTGGCAGCCCTACCACCCCAGCAGATGTTAAAAGAATTGTTAAAGCGGGTGCTGAATGGAACCATCGATCGGCTGGATTGCGAACGACAGCTCTATGAAGGAAACATTCTCTGTAGTCGAAACAATGTCTTGCAGTTTGCGATCCCAGGATTGGCGCTACCCATACTTCAAGGAGTCATCGACGAGCTAAAGCGAATCGGAAATCTGCAATTAATGCCAGTCGAACAAACCAAAGTGGTGGAGATTGAGCGATGCTATCAGCACAATCATCTGTTACTGCGCTTGCAAATCATCCCTGGTGAGTACGGAGATGAGGCAGTTATGCAAGTGTTTCGCGGAGAAGCTTTGAGAGCTTATCAGCAGCAGCAACTAGAAAATCTCTGGGGGGAAGCTTTAAATCTTGCCCAGAAACTCCAGCGCAAGATGAATCAGATATGCCATGCCAGCGCCTCAGACCCAGTTCTCCGTGCTTCATCTCATCCCGCCCTAAACCCAGCTCAGATAGAAGCCCTGCCAGCCGTGCATCACTTGCTTACGAGCATCGAGCAACAACTGGAAGGACTCAAACGAATGCCCAGCGATCGCGCGAACCTTGATGCTAAGTCAAAGGACAATATGGCTCATCTGTGATGTAATGAAGAGCGTAGGAGTAACCAGCGTCTTGCCTGACAGCTGAAGAAAAAAGCATGAATGCTCTAAGAAAGAGGCAGATCGCGATCGCTGAAGCGATGGATGAAATCAAGGCTGTAATGTGCCACCGATTGCCTTAGCCTGCACGAACGAATTCGCACCCGTTGCAGTAGGGTAGGATAAATCATAAAGGATAAATCGACGAATATCCCGGCTTAGATAATCGTATTTTCCAGACTTGCTCGTTCAAACTTTAAACTTGATAATTCATACTTTATAGTTCACACTTCCTTTCATGCAGACCAAAGCTTTTTCTGAGCTGTTTCCCCTCTTTAACACTGCCGCTCCAGAGACATTAGAATGGCTTTTGTCTGTCGCAGTCGAGCACGAGTACCCATCAGACAGAGCGGTTTTGATGGAAGACGCTTGGGGCAACGCAGTTTATTTTGTCGTGTCGGGTTGGGTGAAAGTCCGACGACTCTCTGGGGAGAATGTCGTTACCCTAGCAATCTTGGGCAAAGGTGATTTTTTTGGGGAAATGGCAATTCTTGATGAATCTCCCCGCTCAACCGATGTGATTGCCCTCTCACCTGTAGAATTGCTCAGCGTCTCTGCCCAACGCTTCATTCAAACCCTCTTCAAAGATCCACAGTTGCACCACCGGATGCTGCAACTGATGGTGAAGCGTCTGCGCCAAACGAACCTCCGCTTTCAAATGCGTCATCAACCCCCAGCCGTAAAATTAGCGAACACGCTGATTGCTTTGGGAGAAAACTATGGTGAAGCCACTGAAAAAGGAATGGAAATCTATAATATTCCTTCTAAAGATTTGGCTAACGTTACAGATATTGGTGTTGAAGACACTAGCAAAATTATCGAGAAACTGGAAAGTAAAGGTTGGATTAAAATCGATCCGGCGCAGGAGACGCTCCATCTTCTCAACATCAAGCAGCTAACACATCTAGCCGGACGAGTTTAGTTGTGAGATTCCAGATGTTCAGATCCCTGGCTTCTCTCGCGAAGTTGAGGATCTCCCCTGCGCGAATCATTTAGGACTTATGTCGTTAATCCTTATCTCTACTAATTGAAAACCGAATTTCTGACTACCGGCTAACCACTGACCAAAAATTGCTAGTTAAATTAGTGGATATCTACGATTGATAAAAGCTAAAAATGACAGAAGCAACAGTTGTTCGCCGCGATCGCTTATCCAATACCGCACCAAAAATTCATTACCAGGTGGCGATACGGGAGCCGGAATCGCATCTTTTTGACGTAACTTTTACCGTACAAAACTGGCAGTCACCGATTCTCGATTTAAAATTGCCCGTTTGGACTCCTGGTTCCTACTTGGTGCGCGAGTATTCTAAACATTTGCAAGATTTTTCGGCTGATTCCAGCGAACAACCTTTAGCGTGGCGCAAGCTTAGCAAAAATCACTGGCAAATAGAGACAAACGGTGTGTCGGAAGTTACGGTGCGTTACCGAATGTTTGCCAATGAACTAACAGTGCGAACCAATCATTTGGACGGGACTCACGGTTATTTTAACAGTGCTGCTCTGTTATTTTATATACCCGAATTTGAAAAACAACCCATTCTAGTGACGATTGTGCCGCCCAAACCCGAATGGCGCGTCACAACTCCATTACCCACGGCGGATGGGCAAGCGAACACCTTCCAAGCGCCCGATTTTGACACGCTGGTGGATAGTCCTTTTGAGATTGGTTGCCACCAGTTGTATCATTTTGAAGTTTTGGGAAAAGCTCATGAGTTAGCCATCTGGGGACAGGGGAACGCCGAACCAGAGCGGATTATTGAGGACACGCAGAAAATTATTGGGGTGGAATCCCAGATATTTGGAGGTTTACCTTATGACCGATATGTGTTTCTGTTGCATTTAGCTTCCACGGGTGCTGGAGGTTTGGAACACAAGAATGCTTGCACGTTGAATTACAATCGCTTTGGTTTCCGCGATCGCGAGAAGTACAATCGCTTTATGCAGCTGGTCGCCCACGAGTTCTTTCACCTGTGGAACGTGAAGCGCATCCGTCCCAAAGGATTGGAAGTGTTTGATTATACTGGGGAAAACTATACCCCTTCTCTGTGGTTTAGTGAGGGGACGACCAGTTATTACGACTTAGCGATTCCGTTCCGAGCGGGAATCTATGATGCAAAGTCTTTCTTGAAGGAGTTAGGCAAGGAAATCTCGCGGTTACAAACGACACCAGGGCGGCTGGTGCAACCGGCGAGTGAATCGAGTTTTGATGCCTGGATTAAGCTGTACCGACCGGATGCCAATAGTGGGAATTCCCAGATTTCCTACTATCTGAAAGGGGCGATGGTATCCTTTTTGCTGGATTTACTGATTCGAGGGCGTCATAGCAATCAGCGATCGCTCGATGATGTGATGCGGCAAATGTGGCAGCAGTTTGGACAGCCGGAAACGGGCTTTACTCCAGAACAATTGCAGCAAGTCATAGAATCGGTGGCTGAAACGGATTTGAGTGACTTCTTTAAGCGCTACGTTGATGGAACCGAGGAGTTGCCCTTTGACGAGTACCTGAAACCCTTTGGCTTGCGGTTGGTGGTTGAGGAAGAGGAACCCGTTCCTTTTCTCGGTGTGACGGCGAAGACGGAGAATGGGCGCGAGGCGATCAAATTTGTCGAAGCGGGTTCTCCAGCGCAGTTAGCAGGAATTGATGCGGGAGATGAATTGCTAGCAATTGACGGCTTCCGAGTGACGGCGCTTTCTTTGAGCGATCGCTTGAAAGACTACCAACCGGGTAATACGATTCAGGTAACGGTTTTCCATCAAGATGAACTTCGGATGCCACTGGTGACGTTAGCAGATCCGCGCCCAAGTGCTTACAAAATTGTGCCAGTGGAGTCTCCTGACGACGCCCAAAAACACAATTTTGCCAAGTGGTTGGGATCGGGATTCTAATGGGCGAACCGACAAAGTCGGCGCTTCGCGATCGCATATTTCACATTCAGTTATCGTGAGAATGCGATCGCTTTTTCTTCTCCTAGAGGGCGATTTTTTCAGTCGGATTTGACGGATTAGGAGATGATTGCTCGATTCGCACATCCAGAGTTTGTCCACCGTTTACATGATTGTTCCAATCTCAATTTGATGTCTGGGATCGATCGCACGTCTCAACCCAAGTGGCTGAATAAATGACGCAAATTTATGAAAGCATACCTACGCGCCAAAGTAAGTAAGGGCGGCGCGGAACGCGATGAACCAAACCGAGAGGGTAGCGAACAGATAGAGGTAGAACCGAAGCGTAACGAGATTGAATGTACAGTGGACGGCGCTATGCAATCCGCGAAACCCAACGAAGATCCACGCAGCGGTTACGTACACTATCTCTACTTGTTTTGTGACGAAAAGGTAGAGTACGAGCGCATAGAAAAGTACCGGAATCTCGAACAGATTTTTTAGGTTATCTGATGGATTGGATACGTTTCGCGGCCAGATTTGTGCGGGTGTGCTAGATGCAACAAGGTCTTGCGGACGGATCTTCTGGCTTTTGATAAAACCGATCCGACGAATGTACATATACACCCAGACTAGGAGTGTCAGAAACAGTGTTGCAAAAAAGGGACTAAAGATTGCCTCTTGTGTCATCTCTACCTCTTAAACTTGTTCATTATGCCGATGATTGAGCGATAGGCTGCGCCATACACGATGGACAAGGCTTGAAGAAACGTAGGTAGAGTAACGAAAATCCTATCAAAGGGTGTAGTATCTCTAGGTGCAAAGGACTCTTGAGATGAATGCTGACAAACTGTAGTGCCAGCAGCACGGGTAGACTCGCAGTGAGGCGTTGTATTTGAGGTGGAAATGGGGTGAAAAATGACCATCCTAGTAATACTAATGACAGTCCACCATATCCTCGGACTAGCCAAACGTGAATATTCCACCATGCAGGACTAATAAAGTAGGCGATTCCGACTGTCAATAATTGAGTAATCAAGCATAGGTTAAAGATGACTGAAGTCGCATAAAAGCCGACCTGCATCGCGCGGATAGAAGTGCGATCGATTTCTGGATTGATAGTCATATCAGGGGATTATTGAGATTAAAGCTAATATAGGCTGAGCGCCTTAATGCTTCTAGACCTCGATCGGGTACACTTTAACCCCTTCACGTATGACAAGTTCCTTAGAGCCTCTGTTGTCAGCGATTCGCCAAACCCATAGCAAATCCGACCTGCGATCGCAAATCGCGCCAAAAATTGGTGAATATTTTGCAGCGAAACGATGGGCAATTTTTTTTCTTTAACCAACTGCCCTTAAGCGATCGCAATTTTCAGAAAATCTTGAAAATTGCACTCTCAATCGAGCATAATCCTGTGGCGCGTTATTTAGCAGAGCGCTATGCTCCGGTTCACGAAGCATTAGTGACAACCCCCAAGACTTGGAAATTAATCTGTCCTCGTCCAGATCACTGGCATGTGATGGCAGGACCTATCATCAATCACGGTCAAATCGTGGGTGTAGTCGGCTACACACGTGACAAAATAATGCCTGCCTTTGATAGCGAAAATCTAGTCGATTTAGGTGCCATCTGCCTGCACTTATCGAGTTGGGTTGCAACAGTGGATTCACAAAGCATTTTTGCAGGAAAGTCACAGCACCAACCGTTTAATAGCGGTTTCCTTCAGAACGGCAAAGCCGAACGTTTAACAGCTCGTGAGTTGCAAATTGCAGAATTGGTGGCGTTGGGGCAAACCAACGCGGAAATTGGCAATCAACTTTGGATTACTGAAAATTCCGTGAAGCAAGCTTTAAAGCGAATGTTCCGTAAGCTTGAGGTTTCATCCCGTGCAGAGATGATTGCACAGCTTTCAAATATAAGGCTTCATTCATCCAGGGCAAACTCAGATTTATTTAACTCGGTGCTGAATTCCCACTCATCACCTTTCGGTTGTGTTTCCACTAAAGATTAAGTGGTTTGACAGTTGCAATCAGCGGCTGCTAAAGGCTGTGTGACTTAACAAACAGCTGTTATAGCAAGCGAAGCAAGGGTTAGGAAATAATAGAAAGGAGTGAACAGGAGAAAAAAATGCCCGCTCCCTACAGTTACGACGTGAGAATATAAGTAATAGGGGCAATAGATAGAGGGATGGGAAAAAACCAAGCTAGTAAAATCTTCAACATTAGTCGAAATACAATAAACTTATGGCTTAACAAAAGAGAAGAAACGGGAGATTATAGAGCCAAGAAGGGATATCAACAAGGGTATGGGG
>NZ_JAMPJY010000063.1:0-25095 GCF_039961875.1 Trichocoleus sp. ST-U2
GTATTTCATTAGCTTTACTTATGAATTACCAGGGGTGAGCGTAGAAGACAGGTGAGCGAGCGCATAATTTCAGACCTCATATTACCCCAGCGACGACTTTTGCAAGAGGTCTAATATGAAGGTTTGAGAGCTAAAGCACAAAAGTATCGTGGATGGGCACCGCCCACCCAACACTTACTTCTTCTTATCTGCGCCTCTGCCTCTGTCCCCCTCTACTTCTCTAACCGTGGGAGTACGGGGCGACGGTGGTGGAGGAGCGTCATTTTGTAACTGTTGCCGACCGTTGCGGATGACCTTGAGCATATCGTTAAGCTGCTGCTCGATATTCGTGAGAACTTGGTCGGCGTAATCATCCGCTCCGTTTTGAATGTCCTCGCATTCTTGGATAGCAAGCGATCGCATCTGCTCTAGCTCTTGTTGTGCTTGTAGGCGCATCCGTTCTAGTTCTGCGATCGTTTGTTCTTGGATGGCGTCGCACTCCTGCTGCACCGCCTGCCGGATCGCTAGCGCTTCCCGTTCTGCTTGCCGAATCAAGCCCATTTCATCCAATATCTGATCGGCTCGGCGTTCTGCTGTCTCAATAATCTGCTGTGCATAATCCTCCGCTTGCAGGAGAATTTCTTCCTTCTGGCGAACAATTTCTTCAGCTTCCTGAAAAGCCGGTGGCAGATTGATCCGCACCAAATCCAGCTGATCGAGTAACGGATTCTCATCGACTAAGCGCAGGCTAGTCAAGGGAATGCGCGTACTATCAAGAATCATTTCTTCGATGCGGTCGAGTTCCCGCTGAATATCTACACTTCCCGATCCACTGTCGGGTAATTCACCTTCGGGGAAGCGTCCATTACTATCGGGTTCGAGGCGGGAAGAGTCTTGGCGTAACATCGGTAGATATCTAAGGCGACGTGCTGGGGAACAAGATGATCGACAGAGCCGCCGAATCTGGCAATCTCTTTCACTAAGCTACTACTTAAGAAACTGTACTCGTTAGAGGTTGCTAGAAAAACCGTCTCAATCCGGTCGTCCAGAGTTTTATTTGTATGAGCCATCTGTAGCTCGTGTTCAAAGTCAGAAAGCACCCGCAAACCGCGCAGCAGCACGCCCGCTTCTCGGATTCTGGCATAGTTGACCGTCAAACCGTCAAAACTGTCAACTTCTACATTCGGCAGCGATCGCGTCGATAGACGAATCTGTTCGATGCGCTCCTGTACTGTAAACAGGGGCGTTTTGTTGGGGTTCCGCAACACCGCAACAATCACCCCATCAAAAAGCCGACAACCGCGCTTAATGATGTCGAGGTGCCCCAGAGTAATTGGATCGAAGCTGCCAGGATAGATTGCAATCACGGAAGAGGTGTGTGAGCTAGCTTAAGGAAATTGTACTCATACAGTACCCCTAAAACTACGAATTGTTAAAAGTCTCCGGTTTTAGCGAGAAGCACCGACCACTAAACGAGAGCGATCGCAACCAGATCCGATTCATCGCCTCAGCACCCTCTTCTCGCGGCATACACGAGCCAGCAATCGACCTCTGCTGTAATCGCAGAGAGTCTCTAGATTAGTGCAACCAGCGCCACTCCTTAACTTTCAAGAGGGTCGCTAGAAAATCAGCAAAAGCTAAAATCCGATTAGTGAATCTACACATTAAGTTGAAAAACCAGGAAAAGGCTCAATTTTTTCAGCAGTTCGCCACTTTGCTGAATTCTGGCATTTCAGTACAGCAAAGCTTAAATTTGGTTGAGCGCGATCGCAATTCTCCCTTCGGGCGCTATCTGCAAACAGTCAGTGTAGCGGTGGATTCTGGGCAAGATTTGGCGTCTGCTTTGACCATAGATGCTCGATATTTTGATGGTTGGACGATTAGTCTAATTCGGTTAGCAGAATACAGCGGATCGCTAGCAGAGACTTTTGAGAGATTGGCAACGGTGGCGGAAGCGAAAGTCAAACGGGAACGCCTCTATCGTTCCGTGGGAATCGCCGCGATCGCGCTGATTTGGAGTCTCTTGGTACTCGCCGCCGCACTTTTCAAGCGAAATCCTCAAAAGCTTACCCATCCTGGTTTCTGGCTGTGCAGTTTTGGATTAGCAGTGCTTTTGGTTGGGGTAGCTATCCTGAATTCTCGCTTTCCCGGACGCGGTTTACAGCGGTTGGCGGCGCAACTTCCCGGTTTAGATAAAGTCATGCAAGCGCGATCGCTCCTTTACTTTACTGAGTTGTCGTTGCCTTTAAGTTGCGGGGTGCCAATTCTCGCCGCGCTGGAATTGTTGCGCGATCGCATCCCCGATCCTCAGATGGCAACCCATGTAGCAAAAGCTGCTCGGCAAATTCGTCTTGGTAGAAGCCTCACCGAGAGTCTGCAAACCAAGTTACCGCCACTTGCAATCCAATATATTCGCACTGGTGAAGAAACCGGCAATTTAGATGCGGCGCTGCGAAAATTGGAGCAATATTACCAAAGCGACTTAGAGAAACGTTTGAGGCAGTTGGAGGGAATCTTGCGTCCTTTGAGTCTATTAGCGATTGGAGGTTTAGTGCTTTTAGTCGCAATTCGAGCAATTAATTCGCTGATAAACTCTCTGCCAGGATAACTTTATGTGTGATGAAACAGAGGGATTAAAAAAAGGGCTTATCATTCTGTCACTTACATTTATTGCTATAGGAGTGATAGTTTTCCTGTGGTTATGGCAAATTGATGTTGTACCCATTGAACACTTCAAGAATTCTTCTAAAATCCTGACTCCAAAGGAGTTTATTGAGCTTAAAAGGCAGGGCGTCAACTCTGTTATTGAAGGTTTAAAAATTGTTGCAACAACCTTTGGAGGAACCGCAATCCTCTTTAACGTTTTCTATGCAGCGAAGCGAGCAAAAGCGATGGATGATAGCGCGATCGCTGCCAATAAAAGTGCTGAAGCAGCTTTGGATAATGCTAAGGCTGCCCTAAAAAATGCAGAGGCCGCACAAGACAAGCAAATCACAGAACGCTTTACTAAGGCTGTTGAACTTCTTGGTAATGACAATATCTCTATCCGTTTAGGTGGAATTTACGCTCTAGAACGAATTGCCAAAGATTCCAAAAAAGACCACTGGGCAATTATGGAAGTGCTAACTGCTTTTGTGCGAGAGAAGGCTCTTTTAAGGGAAGAAGAGATACAGCAGGGGCAATCACCAAAAATTCCTACGGATATTCAAGCAGCACTTACAGTTATCGGACGGCGCGACGTAAAAAGAGATCCTAACAATCAAAGACTTAATTTACAAAATACCAACTTTGAGAGAGCAAACCTTATTGGAGCTAACCTGCCAGGGGCAGACTTTTGTGAAGCTAACCTGCAAGGAGCAACCCTTAGTGAAGCTAACCTGCAAGGGGCATTGCTCTGTTTTGCTAACCTACAAAAGGCATATCTCGGTGAAGCTAACCTACAAGAGGCAGACTTTTCTAAAGCTAATCTGCAAGGGGCAACCCTTAGTGAAGCTAACCTGCAAGGGGCATTCTTCTTTGCCGCTAACCTGCAACAGGCAAACTTTTATAAAGCTAACCTGCAAGGGGCATACCTTAGATTAGCTCAAAACCTTAAACAAGAGCAGATTGAAAAGGCATTGGGAGATAGTGCAACTATCTTGCCGGACAATGTGGAAAGACCTGCACATTGGACGCAAGCTGGGGGAGAGACGGATGAGATCGCCCCAATATAATGCTTGTCATTTGAATCAAATACAGAACCTAACCTCCTACCCCCTTCCCTAAAAGGCAAGCAGAAAAGCCCCTTTCCTTGTAGAAGAAAGGTTGGGGAGAGGTAATAATGTACTGCACCTAATTACAAACCCCAATATTTCCACCTTCTTAGCCCACGCAGGCGGACTTTATTTGTGTAGCCCCAGCCTTCTAGGTGTGGGCATTATCAAGTAAGGATTTAATCAACCAAATGTTGACCCATCCCAGCCCCACATTGAACCTTTCGCATCAGCAAACTCAATGTAAATCCGGTTTGTGGATACACCAAGTTTCTCATTAATTTGCTGGCAAAAATCTTGGCTCATCGCCTTAGTTTGCGACGGACTCATGCTACCGACACTTTTAATTTCGACGTAGCAGACGGGATCGAGAGTTCCCCCAAATGTCATCGCCACACTCGGCTCAAAAGCCGTCATCACATAAGATTCCGGTTTGCCTGTATGCTTGGCTAATTTAGCAGAAAGACTTTTCAGCAGACCCTCAACAGCACCCCGATCGGGAGAATCAACAGAAGTTTGAACTTTGATTAGCGGCATAATCTTTTACTCTAAATCCTTTCAAAAGGGATTAGGTAATGGGTAATCGTTATTAGTCATTCGTTATTAGTCCTTTGCTACTAACCAATTACCAATTACCGATTACCAATTACCAATTACCCACCATATTGCCAAGGGGTATTTTCGAGTAAAAGCGGTTTACCCTCGCGGTGGACGCCAGCAGCGATCGCTTCCCCAACATAAACCGTATGATCGCCGTGTTCTACAGCACCAACAACCTTACACTCCACATAACCAAGGGAATCGGAGATGATGGGACAGCCGGTTTCTTGTCCTAGATAAAATTCCACATCTTCAAATTTATTACCGACGCGGCGCTGCGGCTTGAAGAATTTTTCCGCTAAGTCTTGCTGTCCCTCATCCAGGAAACTAAGTGCAAAGACGCCACTGGTTTTGATCATGGCGTGGGATTTAGAATCCTGCTTAACGCAATTCACAACCAGCGGTGGCTTAAACGAGCCTTGCATCACCCAGCTGGATGTGAAGCCGTTAACTTCTTCGCCATCTTTGACACCGCAGATATAGAGTCCGTGAGGAATCTTACGCAGAATAGTTTTTTTGGCTTGTTCGTCTAGCAAAGTTTTACCTGACAGCTACTGATACATCGCTTAGTTTATCAATGTCTTGGGAAGAAACATCAATCTGGAGATAGTTCCATAGGGGCATAACATTGCACATCAGTGTCAAATTAAGCTTTGGCGGTTGAAACCGCAGCTATACAGACAAAACCTGCCTAGCCTTCGGCACGCTTCGCTAACGCAGGTTTAAAACCCATAATTTATCTTAAGTCCGCGCAAGGCGGACTTCGTTTGTATAGCCGCGATTTCCAATCGCTAGGGCTTAAGTAGACTTAAAAGCAATCGAATCGCAGAATGGGCGATCGCTTCCTAAGCAACCCCGTACTTCTTAAACCAAGCTTGTAGGCGTTTCCAGCCGTCTTCTGCTTCCTCTTTGCGGTAGCTGGGGCGGTAGTCGGCAAAAAAGCCGTGGGGCGTGTCGGGATAAAGGATAATTTCCGAAGCATTGTCTGCTGCTTTCAGAGCCTCCTGCATCTTCTCGACAGTTTCGTTCGGAATGCCGGTATCGCTGCCGCCGTAGAGTCCCAGTACGGGCGCTTTCAGCTCATCAACTAGGTCGAGAGGATATTTGGGAATGAGGGGCAAAGACTCGCCTACTAAGCGTCCGTACCAGGCAACGCCAGCATTCAGCGTGGGATTGTGTGCCGCATACAGCCAAACGATTCGCCCACCCCAACAAAAGCCTGTAATTCCCAGTTTATCAGTGTTGCCCTTACTGGACTTGGCTGCCCAAGCAACCGTTGCATCCAAATCTGACATCACTTGAGCATCGGGGACTTTAGAGACAACTTTGGTGATAATTTCTTGAATATCGCTCATCCGGGAAACATCGCCTTGACGCGCATAGAGTTCCGGCGCGATCGCTAAATAACCTAGTTTCGCAAAGCGGCGGCAGATATCTTGCAAATGTTCGTGGACGCCAAAGATTTCCTGCACAACTAGCACGACGGGGAAATTCTTACCTCTGGCAGGCATCGCCCGATAAGCGGGGATTTGCCCATCTTCTACGGGTATCTTCACTTCACCCGCCACCAAGCCTTTCTTATCGGTCGTGATGACTTGGGCAGAAATGGGGCGAACTGCTACGGCAAACCCTGCCGCCAGCGTAGAGACCATGATAAATTCGCGGCGCGTGAATTTCATCAGCAGTTTTCTCCAAAAAACTTCTTCAAGTCTAGATTGTGCATCAGTTGGGCGGGGATAACCGCCGATGTTCTCGGCAGCAGCCTTCAGCGCTAGGCTAACGCCTCGCTTCGCTAACGCGATCGCGCAATCATATCCCATACGCTTTAAATTGATGCTGACACCTATGAGGACTTACGCAATAACTCTCTAAAACTCTTATTCCTTCGCGTCCTTGGCGTCCTTGGCGGTTCGTTTTTCCATAACGAGAGCGTAAGTCCTGATCTATGTTAAACGGACTTCTTCCACCCCAGCTTCACCGCAGCAAAACCTTCCCCCTGGAAGAAGCCGCAGCCGATCAACTGTTACAAGCTGGATCGAGGTGAGTAAAAGCATTTTGCTCATTAGCGATCGCTAGCTGTAGGGGCAATTTATCAATCGCTTCTACTCAAATTCACAGTTTACCGGGAGGGGTGATGCCGCAATATTTTGGAAAACTGCCTACGACAGGGACATCTTGGTCAACAATTGGAACGCTAAAAACCATAGAACGCCACGATCGAGGAATCTACGGCGATTGTGAGAATTCGCGCCTTGCAATTAGCATCCTGGCACCGAACTTAGTCCGAGTGCGCTGGGCACCGAATGGGGAATTGATGCCGCGTCGTTCGTGGGCAGTGACCTTGGATGATGCAGAATGGTCAGTCGTCCCCTTCCAAGTTCGGGAGACTGACGCAGCGCTAGAAATCGAAACCGAGCAGATGCGCGTGTACATCCACCGCCAAGGGTGTCGGATCGAGTGTTTTGATAAAACCGGGCGACCTTTCGCGCAAGACACTGGAATGGGGATGGCTGGACGGATGGGCGCGATCGCTGCCTGGAAGCGCATCGAAGCTGATGAACATTTCTACGGTTTTGGCGAACGCACCAAGCTACTCGATAAACTCAGCGAAGTCCAAACAAACTGGACAGTTGACGCCCTGGATTACAGTTCATTTACCGATGAAATGTACCAGGCGATTCCATTTTTCATAGCGCTACGTCCAGAACTCGCCTACGGTATCTTCTTCAACACCACTTTTTGGAGCCAGTTCGACATTGGTGCGGAACAACCGGGCGTCTATCGGATGGAAACGCGGGGCGATGAACTGGATTATTACATCATTTACGGCCCGGAACCGGCGCAAATTCTTAGCACCTACACCCAACTAACAGGTCGAATGCAACTTCCGCCGAAATGGTCGCTTGGTTATCACCAATGCCGGTGGAGTTACGAATCTGAGGACGTGGTGCGAGAACTTGCCCAGGAATTCCGCAACCGTCGCATCCCTTGCGATGTGATTCATCTTGATATTGACTACATGAAGGGCTACCGGGTGTTTACCTGGAGTCCCAAACGGTTCCCCGACCCTGCCCAATTGGTCAGTGACTTGGGGCAGGATGGCTTCAAGACGGTGACAATTATCGATCCAGGCGTCAAGTACGAGCCGGAAGCCGATTACCACGTCTTCGACCAAGGGATAGAAAATGACTATTTTATCCGTAAGGCAGAGGGTGAGCTATTCCACGGCTACGTTTGGCCCGACAAAGCAGTATTTCCCGATTTTCTGCGTCCGGAAGTGCGCCAGTGGTGGGGCGACTTGCACAAAAGCCTAACTGAAGTCGGCGTTGCGGGTATCTGGAACGATATGAACGAACCGGCGATAGACGATCGCCCGTTTGGCGATCCGGGGAATAAAATATCCTTTCCCTTAGATGCGCCCCAGGGTTCGCCGGAAGAACGCACTACCCATGCCGAAACGCACAATCTGTACGGGCAATCAATGGCTCAATCGGCTTGCGAAGGACTGAAGCGGCTGCGTCCTACAGAGCGATCGTTTGTGCTGACACGTTCCGGTTTTGCCGGAATTCAGCGTTGGTCGTCGGTGTGGATGGGCGATAATCAATCGCTGTGGGAGTATTTGGAGATGTCCCTGCCGATGCTCTGCAATATGGGACTATCGGGTGTGGCGTTTGTCGGTTCGGATATTGGCGGTTTTGCTGGCAACGCCACGGCGGAATTATTTGCCCGATGGATGCAAGTGGGAATGCTTTACCCATTGATGCGCGGTCACTCGGCAATGAGTACGGCAAGACACGAACCTTGGGTTTTTGGCGATCGCGTTGAAGCTATCTGCCGCGAATATATTAATCTCCGCTACCAGCTATTGCCCTACGTTTACACGCTTTTCTGGGAAGCCGCAACTACTGGCGCACCAATTTTGCGTCCCTTACTCTATCATTTTCCTAACGACCCGAAAACCTATAAACTCTACGACCAAGTATTGCTCGGTTCTTCCCTAATGGCAGCACCCATCTATCGACCAGGGGTAGAATACCGGGCCGTGTATCTTCCCGAAGGCACTTGGTACGACTGGTGGACAGGAGAACGTTACCAAGGCGCGACGCATATCTTAGCGCATGCACCGTTAGAGCGAATGCCGCTATATGTGCGTGCGGGAGCGATTATCCCCATGCAGCCGGTGATGCAATACACGGATGAGCGTCTCATTGACGAACTCACTCTCCGCATCTGGCCTGGAGAGGGCGAGTTTAGGCTCTATGAAGATGATGGGCATACGTTTGAATATCAAACGGGTACTTTTGCCACTACAACTTACCGCGTTGATTCCCAAGGGCAACAAACGGTGGTTGAAATTCCAGCGCGAGAGGGCAATTGGACGCCACCCAGCCGCGAAACTATCGTGCAGCTAGTGGGTGTTGGCGAACAGCGTTTTGTTGACGATAGTACGGCGCGTCAACTGACTTTTTAAATTGGCTTGATAGAACCTCACCCCCAGACCCTCGACCTTCACGGAGAGGGGAGCCGGAGTGAGGAGGTGCTTCTAATGGGAGGCGCGATTAACCGGATTTAATCTCAATCCTTAACGGTCAGCGATTTGCTCTTGAGGGTGAATCGCTTTTTTTGGCATCCTTTACGTTTCATCAGAGCGATCGCAGATCCCAGCTTCTCGCTCAAGCCTCTCTTGTGAAAAATGAAATATATCTAAAGACTGATGCTAAAAAAAATATTAAATATTATAAGCAAATAAAATTTTCTTAGAGAATTTTATTTTAGTTGTAAATTTAATTCTGACAGGTGTTGATAACTTCTATAAATCTTTGTCAGAAAGCCACCAAACTTTACACAATTACCATATCAGAAATATCTAAACAATGTTAAATGCCTGTGCAAACCTCCCGCATTTGCATAAGTTCACAATGGGGATCAAAGCTAGATAGACGCATATTCCCAAAGAATGATTCATTATAATCATCCAATTGATTATGGATAATTATCAAAAAGGTTGCCATAATAGTCTAGAAAGGTAAATTGATTTTTCCCCCATTGCATTTGGCTAATTTGTTACTTTAGCTACACTTTCACCGGATAGTATCGGTGTCAAATCTAGCAATTCTCTTGTTTTAAAAAACTTAATGACATGAAAACTTTAACAATGCAGCTCGTCCAAGCAATTCGGTGTCCTAACTGTGGCAGTCCGGGTGAACGACATTACATTTCTAGCAGCCAGCTAACGCGGACACAATGCCGCACTTGTGACTACTTGATGGTGACTTGTTCTCGAACCGGGAGAGTAATCGAAGCATACGCACCCGGTCTTGATGCAAGCCGTCTGTAGAAGCAATCCTCAAAGAATTGCTTTTACTGAATTATTTAGAAGCTCGAAGTTGTCCGCAAGCAGCATTGGCTTCCAAACCACGAGAGTAGCGAACGCTAACAGCAATATGCTGTTTTTTCAGAGCTGCCACAAAAGCTTGAATCCGAGTAGAATCCGGACGCTGATAGTCAGCATCGTGGATAGGATTGTAGGGAATTAAATTGACGTGAGTTTGGAATCCCCGCAGGCGGGATGCAAGTTCATTCGCGTGTTGGGGAAGATCGTTCACACCCGCAAGCAGGACGTATTCAAATGTCAATCTGCGACCTGTTAATTGAACATATTCCCGACATTCTGCTAACAAATCTTCCAGGGGATATCGCTGAGCCGTAGGGATAAGTTTTTCCCGAAGTGCCTGATTGGGTGCGTGGAGGCTAACTGCAAGGGTGATTTGCAAGTGATGTTGCGCTAAATCGAGGATGCGATCGCGTACTCCCACAGTGGAGAGCGTAATCGAACGCTGTCCAATTCCCACATCTTTATTCAGGATCTCTAGCGCTCCCAGAACATTTACCGTATTCAGTAAAGGTTCGCCCATCCCCATAAATACAATATGGCTGACTCGTCGCTTGAAGTCTTCCTGAACCGTTAACACCTGATCGACGATTTCATGACGTGCGAGATTGCGGGTAAAACCTCCCTTCCCCGTAGCGCAGAAGTCGCAAGCCATCGGACAACCCACCTGGGAAGATACGCACACCGTGAGGCGCTTTTCTGTGGGAATACCGACTGTTTCGATAATTTGACCATCTGCCAACCGCAGCAGATACTTCACCGTCTCATCTGGAGCAACAGAACGATGATGTATCGTAGAGCGTCCAATCGGGACATCTGCTACTTGGTCGCGCCACTGCTTAGAAAATACAGTAATTTCGGAAAGCGATCGCGCTCCTTTTTCATAAATCCACTGATGCAGTTGCTGTCCCCGATAAGCCGGTTGTCCTTGAGCAAGCACCCATTGGGTTAATTCAGCTAAATTTGCCCCTAAAAGAGGAGGAATCGTTCTGGCTGGGTTTTTATTCGTTACCCCCTGTTTAGCAACGGGAGCAGTTTCATCAAACTGATTTTGATGCTGACTGTCTGTAGAAGACTGAACCTGAGAGCGGGACGTAGCAGACATAAATAATCAAAAGTTTTAGCTAGGATCTCTATCCTAGAACCTCTCGATCGACGCTGGGGTTCACTTTATAAGTTTGCCCGATCGGAATCTCAATTTGAAACTCTGCACCTTCCCCAGGTCGAGATAGACACTTCATCTTTCCGCCATGCTTTTCTACAACAATTTGATAGCTAATCGATAAACCCAGTCCAGTGCCTTGACCGACTGGTTTTGTTGTAAAGAACGGGTCAAACAGTTGCCCTAGGACACTTGCACTCATCCCCGGCCCATTATCTTTAATCCCGATTCTCACCCAATTCTTGTCTAAAAGTTGGGTAGAAATTGTTAAAGTGCTGGGTTTCTTTTTAATTTCTTCTGAGCTTCGCGCTTTATCTTGCTCCTGCAAAGCATCAATCGAATTATTCAAGATATTCATAAATACCTGATTCATTTGTCCGGCATAACATTCCACCAGCGGCAAGTTGCCATATTGCTTGATAACCTGAATCGGCGGAAACTCTGGTTTATGCTTGAGGCGATTGTGCAAAATCACGAGGGTACTATCGATTCCCTCATGAATGTTGACAGGTTTCATCTCGGCTTCATCTAACCGAGAAAAGTTACGCAAAGTCAGAACAATCTCCCGAATGCGGTTTGCCCCTACTTTCATCGAAGACAAAGTTTTCGGCAAATCCTCAATTAGAAAATCAAGATCGATCTCTTCAACCAAGCCTTGAATGTTTGGATCAGTGTAGGAATAACCCTGCTGGTAAAAGTTAACTAAACCGAGAAGATCCTGAGTGTAGTTACCCACATGGGTCAGGTTTCCGTAGATGAAGTTGACAGGGTTATTAATCTCATGGGCAACACCCGCAACGAGTTGACCGAGGCTAGACATTTTCTCAGTTTGAATTAATTGAGCTTGGGTTTGCCGCAGGTCTCGCAGGGTTTGTTCTAGAGCGATCGCTTGCTTTCTAGCAGTCTCTTCCGATTGCTGTAATGTTTCTTCTGAGAGCTTGCGCTCCGTGATGTCGCGTAGGATGACAATATATTCTTGAAGTTGGCGATTTGAGCGGTGGGAAAGCGTCACCTCGATCGTGCGTAAGCTCGTTTCATCCTGCCGGAATGTCTGTTCGCTGCGACTTTGCCAAATCTCAGGCGACCCAGCTAACCCAGAGAGGAAATCGTTGAGGCGACGCCCAATCAGCTGATGAGCGTCCATCTCGAAAAGGGCAACAGCGGCTGGGTTGGCTTGACGAATCGCGCCGCCCTCATCCAAAACGAGAATGGTATCCGGAACCGTGTCTAGGGCAGTGATAAAAAGATTTTCCGCGTGTTCTCGTGCTTCAGCGATCGCAGCCACTTGAGGCAAGCTAGTCCAGCAGGCAACTGCGATCGCTACAAAAGCGAGCGTCATCAGCAAAATGACTAAAAGATTGTTACTGGCATTCCCAGAAATCTGCCCAATCCCGTTCCGAAGCACCCAGGCGATCGCCGTCGCACTACAAACCAATAGAATCAGGACGATCACCTGAAAGGCAACAAAATCTTTGACCTGAAAGCTTTTCACCCGGTAACGCTCAATCCACCAGGCTGGGTGGAAAGGCTCAAATGCGATCCGACGAATCGCTGCATCACAAGCCAAAACAGCGATCGGAGACAGCAGCCCAACTAGCACATCTTGCCAGCTCCAACTTAAACCCCCCACTACCAGAACAACCGCCTCGAGGGCGAAGAAGCCCAGCGACCACCAAGGCCAGCGCACTTCGGGTTTGCCTCGCTGCAACCACAAGCCCAGCTGGATTGACATAATGGCGACAAGATAGCCAGTACCCGTTACTACCACAATTCGAGAAATATCTCCCCAAAGCAAATAGATCAAGCTGATGCCAAGGGAAAATATTAGGGCAGGTTGCAGAACGCCTTGCCGGGAGACGACCGCGAAGACGGGTGAAAGGTGTCCGTCTAGGGCAAGTTGGTACAAAATGCGGGGAGAATTAGAAACCGCAGTCGCGCAAGCGAGAAGGCAGCTAGAGACGATCAGGAGGGTCACGATTAAGGAAGCTGACTCGCCCCAGAAGGGCTTTGCTGCTGTGAAAAAGTTCAAGAACGTGTCTTCGCCCAAGTCTGGTACAGTTGCCAAGCGCATGAGTACCCAAGAACCGCCCAGAATGACCGGCGGCATTAGCCAAGCTGCCAAGCTGAGAAATCGCAGCGTTTCTCCAGGGCGTCGGCTGTCGGCGACAAATGCGGAGGCTGTCTCGCAGGCGTAGGCAATGTAGATTGCGAAAAAAGACCACTTTGCCCAATCCACAAAGTTTAAGGTTGACCAGGTGCTAGGAAAAAATCCGGGACTCGCGGGCGAGAAGGCTAACCATCCTAGACCTTGAAGACAAAACACCAATAAGAATCCGACTGCTGGAAGAATGAAAAACGTGTGCAAGATTGCTAAAGCTCGCGTGCCGCTGAACGCGACAATATAAGCAATCAGCGTGAATCCTATTTTCAGAGCCGTTTCCGGACAATCAATCCCTAAAGGTTCTAGATTAGTCTTGATGAGATTCGTCAGGATAATTGGGTTGATTGGCAGATATCCTGCCCAGCCGATGAAGTACGCGATCGCCGCATAACGAGCTAGACCGGGATAGTTTTTGAGTAACTTAGTCGTGTAATTTGGAGTTCCTCCCGATATTTCAGGCCAGTGTTCCCCTAAGCGTTTCACTTGCAGGTTCAGCAGCATCCCCACAATCGCTGCGGGCAACCACACAAAGATGGCAGATGAGCCTAATGCTGCATGAATTAGCGGGGCTGTGCCAATCCAGGCTAGATGACCTGTGAACCCAAAACCCCAAGTTTCTAAGGCACTCAGGCTGCGCGGCAGGTGCATAGATGAACGCTGATTTAGGCGCAGATTACGATTTTTAACGATAGGATTTTGAGTAATTCGGTCTTCAGTCATCTCTGTTCGATCTCAGCGTGATGGTTCCGCGAATGCTGCCATCACGGTCGTATATAAGTACAGTTGCAATATCAATATCTATCTATCGGATCGGTACTCGCTACCGCTATTTGTCTTAATCTTGCTGCTTGCGATCGTGAAACTTGTTTGCTTGCACAATTTGACAATTTTTGCAAGGGTCAGCAGTAATTTGATTGATTGAATGTTGATTGCCCTTTGAAAGGGGTGTCAGCGTGTCCAGATTTCCAGGGAACTGAGACCAGGGGACTGAGAATTGGCTAGAGGCGTGTGAGCGATCGCGATCTAGCTGCTGCTATGCAAGACTTGAATCAAGCATTCGATAAACTATGAAGTGCTAGCAGCGAGTCTTGTCCGGGCTACGCTGGAACTCAATCAAAGCCGATGCTTCTTGATATTTCCTCTCTGCCTTTGGCATTTGAATTTACCTCTCCAGGCCCAATCCTCATTGAGCTGGGACCGTTTACCATTCGCTGGTACGGTCTATTAATTGCCTCAGCCGTATTAATTGGCGTCACCCTTTCTCGATATCTGGCGTCCCGCCGTCACATCAACCCAGATATACCGGGCGATTTCGCACTCTGGCTAGTTGTAGCGGCGATTCCCAGTGCCCGACTCTACTATGTTTTGTTTGAGTGGGAACAATACGCCCAAAGACCGGGTGACATCATTGCCATCTGGAAAGGAGGCATTGCCATTCATGGGGCGATCATCGGTGGCACTTTGGCAGCTTTGATTTTTGCCCGAATCCAAAAAATCTCTTTTTGGCAACTTGCCGATTTAGTCGCGCCCTCTGTCATTTTGGGTCAAGCCATCGGGCGTTGGGGCAATTTCTTCAATTCTGAAGCCTTCGGGGCACCTACCGATTTGCCTTGGAAACTGTTGATTCCGGTCGAGAACCGTCCGCCCGATTACCAAAATTTTGCCTACTTCCATCCCACCTTTCTCTATGAATCTCTTTGGAATTTAATGGTGTTTGGGTTGCTGATGACCTTGTTTTTTCGGGATTTGAAGAGACCACGTCTCAAGGCAGGTACGCTGTTTTTGGTTTACATGGTGGCTTATAGCGCCGGTCGCGTTTGGATTGAGGGGTTACGCACCGATAGCTTGATGCTGGGGCCGTTGCGAATGGCACAAGCGATCAGTTTGCTGGGAATGGCGTTGGGATTGGCGGGTCTGGCTTGGGTTTATTTGTTGCGTCGTTCTCTGCCAGATGTCGTGTCAGCCTCTAGTCATGAGAATGCTTCCAGCGAGAATGCCCAACGATGAATCATCCCATTTCACGGGGGTGAGATTACACCTCAGATGCCTCAACCGTCTTTCCGATCGGGCTTTGAGAGTTGAAGTGTCGCGTTAATCAAGTGAATTGGTAGAAAAAGCCAGGTTTCAGGAGAAATTATTCCCAAAAAAATCCCAAAAAAAATGCTCTAGAGTCAAACTCTAGAGCAAAACCAGGGTGCATCTACCATTCCTTAATTACCGGGGAAGTGGAACGAATCCGGAAAGTGTCCGTAATCAATTTAATTTTTTTGACTCGGTAGGCGCAGATAGGTACCGCTGTACGGGAATCAGAAGCAATCTGCAATTTTGTCAAAATTGCAGAACGATCAACAGATGACTGATAAGTTACACACTCTAGAAGAGGTTTGTCTGAATTGGCGACTAAATTTATTGGCGAATCATTGTCTCCCCTGGCACCAGCCGTTTACATTGTCGGTGCAGGGCCGGGAGATCCAGATTTATTGACGGTTAAGGCGCAGAAACTACTCGCGGTTGCGGATGTAATCTTATTTGCCGATTCTCTGGTGCCGGTGCAAATTTTGCAGGGGGTGCGTGCGGATGCGGAAATTATTCGCACCGGGAATAAAACCCTCGAAGAAATTCTGCCAGTGATGATTGAACGAGTGCGATCGCATAAATCTGTGATCCGCCTCCACTCTGGCGACCCCAGCCTCTACGGTGCTGTCTTTGAGCAAATGCAAGCCTTGGCAGAGGCTGACATTCCTTTTGAAATTGTCCCCGGCATCAGTGCTTTCCAGGCAGCCGCCGCCAAGCTCAAAGTTGAGCTAACGGTGCCAGGACTGGTGCAGACGATTATCCTCACCCGGATTAGCGGACGCGCTTCAGCGGTGCCGGAACGAGAAGAATTAGCCTCCCTAGCAGCGCATCAGGCAAGTTTATGCCTTTATCTAGCGGCGCGTCACGTCGAAGACGCGCAAGCGAAACTGATGCAGCACTACCCCGCCGATACACCTGTGGCGATTTGCTTTCGAGTCGGTTGGCCTGATGAGAAAATCTTCCTGGTTCCTTTGGATCAAATGGCAACTGTGACGCAGCAGGAAAATTTGATTCGGACGACGCTTTATGTGATTAGTCCCGCCTTGGGGACGGTGGAAAATACGCCAGAGTCTTTGGCGACAGCGAAACGTCGTTCGCGTCTGTACGATCCTGAACATACTCATCTGTTTCGCCAGAAATCCACGAACCTCTCCCCCAACTCCTCCTTATAAGGGTAAGTTTTGAATATTTAACGCTCCCAAATCGTCAAAAACCTACACCTGTAGGGAAGAAGTTTCCCGGTGCAAAATGTAAGGTGAGAAAAGTCTGATTGGTAACAGCACCCAATGCAGATGAAGCGTTAATAACCAGATAATAATCGAGGCAATTTTGTAAACTATGCTTTCGCAAATCGTGCGCCCAATGGTTCGCACTCAAATCCGGTTACTCGCTAGCTGTCAGGCAACTCGTTCCACACTGATTGGGACGATTGCCCAGTGGCTGGGCTTTCTCGGTGTACGTGCCCAAGTTACGCACCTCAACGCTGGTTCAGACCAAAAAATTAGCATTTCTCTGACGGTAGACCAACCCGAAGGGTGCGACAAACAAGACTGGCAGCAAATTGTCAGCAACCTTAATCAAGAAACCGATGCAAAGCTAGCGGAGGATTCCCAGCCTCAGCTAACGCCCCAGCAACAAAGTAAACTACAGCGGTTGCTGGCTTATTTGATTCAGGCGGCGGAACCGGAAGTCAGGATCAGCTGGGAGGTTTGGTCTCGTCAGCTTCAGGCACTCGGTTTAGAAGAACCCATGCTGCTGGGTGTCAGATCGGCATTGAAAGTGCCCCAGTCGCTTGAGCAATTGCTGGAAGGACTCGATCCAGATATTGCAGCGATCGCACTTCCCAAAGCGGTCAGCATTGCCTTGCTCGATCGCCGGGTCAATGCCTCGGAAGACAAGGCTTTGACAGCACTTTTGCAGCTAATGAAGCCACGCAATGAGGGTTAGTTTTATTCACCCTCCATCACCAAGGCGATTTTACCTGTAATCGATCCGGCTTCCAACAGTTGGTGCGCGGCGGCGGCGGCTTCGAGGGGGAAGGTTTTGGCGAGGTGAATTTTCAGCGAACCTTCATCAATCCAGGTTGCACACTGTTCTAAAATTTCTGCGTGATGCTGTTGAGCTTCCAGAAGTCCTTGCAATGCAGGCGTGAGCATCAATTCAAAGCTAATCCGGAGATTGCGCGATCGCGCAATCTTCCAATTAGAGTAAGCGGGGTCTGGCTCCAGAATCGTCACCAGATCGCTATAAACCCGCACGGCGGGGAACGTTTTATAGAAGGTTTCCCCGCCCACCGTATCAAAGGCTAAGTCTACGCCCTCTCCTCCAGTCCAATCTAGAACCGCCTGGACAAAGTCAGTTTGCTGATAAAAAATTACCTCATCGGCACCTAATTCGCGGACAAAATCAGCCTTGTCCTGAGAACTAACGGTGGTACAAACTTCCGCACCTTTCAGCTTCGCCAGTTGAATGGCGACGTGACCGACACCGCCAGCACCCGCGTGAATCAGCACCCGTTCCTTGGGTTCTAGCCGCCCCCGTTCAAATAGGGCTTCCCAAGCGGTAATCAGAACTAGAGGGGCAGCGGCGGCTTCTGCAAAGCCTATAGAGACGGGTTTCTTGGCAACAAATCGCTCATCGACAACCGCCATTTGAGCATAATTTCCCAGCTTTGCCCCCAGTCCACCCGCGCAGAAATACACTTCGTCGCCAACCTTAAACCGCTGGACGCCAGAACCGACTGCTTCCACGACTCCCGCCCCATCACAGCCTAAAATAGCGGGCATTTGGTCTGGGTAGAAGGTGCCCCGCTGCCGCAATTTAGTGTCAATCGGGTTGATTCCCGCCGCCCAAAGACGGACGAGGATTTCTGTGTCTTGTTCAATCGTCGGGTTTGGGACTTCCTGAAGTTGCAAGACTTCCGGTGCGCCAGATGCTGTCATCAAAACTGCTTTCATCAGGTCGTTCTTGTTGCTAAGCCAAGGGTCTTTTATTGAGAACTCTACCGCAAGTCTGGGTTCCTAGGGTCACATTGCGATCGCATCTTTTTCCGGAAATTTTGCATCATAGTAAAAGTAGCCCTTGCAACATTTCTTTGCAAAAGGTTGCCGCCAGTAAGGTGAAAGCGTGGAGGGAGCGCGGTGATGGACGAAGCCCCAAAAAAGATAGAAGTTGATGAATTAGATGACTGGGACGGTGACGAAGAATCCTCCGACGACGGCTGGAAGCGGAGCCGCAAAAAGAGAGGTCTGTCTGGTTGGAAGGGTGTGGCGATTGGCGTAGGGATAGGCATCGCCCTCACCGCAGGCGGAATGAAACTGCTTTCACAGCCTAAGACTGCGAAGAAGCCAGATGCCACGCAACAGGCAGCACCACCCAGCCAAAGTGTCACCGCAACTGTCGCCCAATCCGCCGAAGTTGCCCGCACTCTGACAACCAGCGGTACAGTAGAAGCCCGCGAACTCATCCCCGTTTTGTCCCAGACAACCGGCTTACAAATCCAGAGAGTTTTGGTGGACGAGGGACAAACCGTGGAAGCCGGACAGGTAATGGCAGTTCTGGATAATTCCGTACTACAAGCGCAACTCGATCGAGGGAAGGCACAGCTAGAATCAAGCCAAGCCGCTGTCCGGCAAAGACAAGCTGCCTTAGCCCAAAGCCGCGCCACCCTGGCAGAAGCCCAACGGAACCTCCAGCGTTATCAGCAACTGGCTCAGGCAGGCGCGATTAGTCGTCAAGAGCTAGATGCTCGCGCCACCACTGCCGCAACCGCTAGAGAAGAGGTTCGCCTTGCCCAAGCGAATATCAATAGTGCCGAAGCCGAGGTCAGGAGCAGTGCGGCAAATCTGCAACAACTGCAAACTCAGCTAGGGCAAACCCAGGTTCGCGCTCCGGCTAGCGGCATTGTTACCAGACCAAAAGTAGATGATGAAATTCAGCAAATAGCCCGGATTGGGGATGTCACTTCTGGCAGTAAACCGCTCTTTTCGATCATCCGCAACGGACAACTGGAACTGGAGGCACAACTTCCTGCTATCCAACTGCCGCAAGTAAAAATTGGGGCACCCGCCACGATCACCTCGGATAACGATAGCCGCATTCGCTTGCAGGGGCGAGTCAGAGAAATCGCGCCCCTCGTGAACGCACAAAGGCGGGAAGCCACCGTCACGATCGACCTGCCGCAACCTTCAAGTGGGGAAAGCTTGTCTTTACGACCGGGGATGTTTGCCCGTGCCGCAATTACGACTACTACGACAACTGGGGTAACGGTGCCTGCCAAGGCGATACTCCCTCAGCCAGATGGGAGTGCCATTGTATTCCTGCTATCGGGTGAAGACACGGTTCAAGCTCGGAAGGTAGAACTAGGAGAAGTGGCGAGCGGTGACACCAGGGAGATTAAGAGCGGGTTAAAACCAGGCGATCGCGTCGTCGTCGCGGGTGCCGGATATCTCAAAGAAGGCGACAAAGTTCGAGTCGTCGATAGTCAATAGCCAATGGCTAATCGCGAAGGATAATCAGCGATTAGCCACGAGCAATCAGCAATCTTTTAATCTTTCAATTCGCCTTTTATGAACATTTCCGGCTGGTCAATTCGCAAACCCGTCCCTACCCTGGTCTTATTTTTGATTTTGACCGTGGTAGGTTGGTTTTCTTTTACAGGTTTGGGCATTGATATCAACCCAAATATCGATCTACCAACGGTTTCGATTACCGTCACCCAGGCAGGGGCGGGACCAGCGGAACTGGAATCTCAGGTGACGAAACCGATTGAAGATGCTGTAGCGGGTCTGGGAAATATAGACCAATTAAATTCAACAGTTAACGACGGCGTCTCTACCACCGTCGTTAATTTTGTATTGGGGACAGATAGCGATCGCGCGACGAATGATGTCCGCAATGCCGTCGCCCAAATTCGCCAAAGTTTACCCGCAGACATCAACGAACCGATCGTGCAACGGTTGGAGTTCTCCGGCGGGCCGATTATGAACTACGCCGTGATTTCTAAGCAAAAATCGGTAGAGGAATTAAGTAATCTAGTTGACGAAACGATTAGCCGCGCCCTGCTATCGGTGGAGGGAGTCGCTCAAATCAAGCGGGTTGGCGGTGTTGACCGCGAAATTCGCGTCAATCTCGATCCCGATCGTCTGCAAGCTCTGGGAATTACAGCCACTCAAGTCAACGACCAAATCCGCGCCCTCAACGTCAACTTACCCGGCGGACGAGCGGAGTTAGGCGGGAGCGAACAAAGCATTCGTACCTTAGGCAGTGCGCCGAATGTCCAGGCGTTGCAAAACTATGAGATTATCCTTCCGGGCGGGGGTTCGGTGCCCTTATCCGCTTTGGGAGAAATCCGCGATGGCTCTTCTGACCCCCGGCAGGCGGCACTGCTGAATAATCAACCCGTGGTGTCTTTTTCCGTCTTGCGTAGCACTGGCAGCACTCTGGTGACGGTGGAAGAAGGGGTACGCCAGAAAGTAGAAGAACTGCAAAAAAACCTGGGGTCGGATGTCCAGCTAAAACTCATCTTTACTCGCGCTGACTTTATCCGCGAATCCTACGAAGGCACCATTGATGACCTGATCCAAGCCTCCGGGCTGGCAGTGCTGACGATTATGATCTTTTTGCGGAACTGGCGTGCCACGTTGATTACTGCCGTGGCGCTGCCGTTGTCCATGCTGCCCACCTTTGCCGTGCAATATTTGCTGGGTTACACCCTCAACAACATGACTTTGCTGGCATTGGCGCTGGCGGTGGGGAACTTGGTGGATGATGCAGTTGTTGAAATTGAGAATATGGATCGCCACATGGATATGGGCAAAACGCCCTTCCAAGCGGCTTTAGATTCTTCTGCGGAGGTGGGTTTGGCTGTGCTGGCGAGCGCGGCGACAATTATCGCAGTGTTTTTGCCAGTTGCGTTTATGGGTGGAATTCCGGGGCAGTTTTTCCAGCCGTTTGGGGTGACGGTTGCGGTCTCGACCATCTTCTCTACTCTGGTGGCGCGGACGGTTACGCCGATGATGGGCGCTTATTTGCTCAAACCGAAGAAGACTTCACCCGCCAATCACGCATCCGGAAATGGAAACGGGAACGGCGCTAACAGCCGGAAAAAAAATCGATTTCAACCCTATCGCTTTGTGCTGAAATGGGCTTTGAGGCATCGTCTGACCACGATGGCGATCGCTCTGGCATTTTTCCTGGGCAGTTTGGCGCTAGTCCCGTTTATTCCTAAGGGATTATTTGATAACGGGGACATTGGGTTCTCGGAAGTTTCCGTGCAACTCCCTCCCGGTTCGACGCTGGAAGATACTAAAAAAGTTGTACAGCAGACAACTCGGTTAATTCAGCAAAGCCCCGCCGTTGAGAGTGTCTTGGCAACGACAGAAGTCAATACTGCCAATCTTTTTGTCAATTTGAAACCGAAGGAACAACGAGAGGATATCCCTCAGAAGAAATTTGAGAATCAAATGCGCCAAGAGTTCCCTCAAGTGCCGGGGGCGCGGATTAGTTTCCAAAGCCAGGGAGCCGGAGGAGCGGGCAAGGATTTATCAATTGTCCTCAAAAGTGAAAATCCGGAAGCTTTGAACTTGGCAGCGGATGCTCTGGAAAAGCAGATGAGAAGCGTGCCCGGTTTAGTGGAAGCAACCTCTACTGCCAGTTTGGTGAAACCAGAAATTCTGATTATTCCTGATGCGGCACGAGCGGCGGATTTGGGAGTGACGGTGCAAGCGATCGCGCGTACTGCATCCCTTGCCACCATTGGCGACAATGAAGCGAATCTGGCTAAGTTTAACCTCCCCGATCGGCAAATTCCGATTCGAGTGCAGATAAATCCCGATGCGCGGCAGGATATTGACACGCTCAAAAATCTTCAGGTGCCAAGCCAAAACGGGAATCTGGTTCCCTTACTGTCGGTGGCAGATATCCGCTTTGGCAGCGGTCCGGCGCAAATCGATCGGTTTAATCGCGCTCGTCAGGTGTCGGTACAAGCCAACTTGCAGGGTCTTGCTTTAGGAGATGCGGTGCAAGCGGTGCAACAGCTACCTGCCCTCAAAAATCTGCCTCCCGGAGTCGTGCAGGAATCGGCTGGGGATGCCGAGATTATGCAGGAGATTTTCGGTCGCTTTGGTTCGGCAATCGGACTGGCAATTATGTGTATCTATGCCATCCTGGTGCTGCTATACAACAATTTCCTCCATCCCCTGACAATCATGGTGGCGTTGCCTCTTTCTTTAGGCGGAGCACTGTTGGGTTTAATGATTGCCCAAGAAGCGTTGGGGTTATATGCGCTAATTGGGATTGTGCTGCTGATGGGGATTGTGACGAAAAACTCCATCCTACTGGTGGACTATACCTTGATTAACCAGGAAGAAGGCAAGTCGCAATATCAGGCGCTAATCGCCGCTGGGATGGATCGTCTGCGACCGATTTTGATGACTTCTCTGGCTACGATTGCGGGAACGATTCCCCTTGCCTTGGGAATCGGTGCGGGGGCTGAAGTCCGCGCTCCAATGGGAATCGCGCTGATGGGCGGCTTCACAACTTCCACGCTGCTAACGCTGGTGGTAGTGCCGGTGCTATTCACCTATGTGGACAACTTGCAGCGCTGGCTTGTGCAACTGCCGAAGCGCGGATTTGGCAGAAAACGGGGGCACAAAAATGGGGAGGTGCGTCGGACGAAGTCACAGGAGAAGCGATCGCTTCCCACTACTCCCAACCCAGAACAAGATAAATTCCCCGTCGGTAAAAAGTAGTTAGAGTGCATTTCACAACTAAAACCCCGTAAGTATCAACCTACGGGGTTTTATTTTATAGAAGCGATCGCCCTTGTGTAGTGGAATGCGATCGCTCCTTAAAACTGGAAAGCCTCGTATAACTCTATAGCCACAGGGTTTAGTTTTGTTGGTGAAGTGATTGCATCTTTACTTAAAGCCAATTTTTAGAGTTATATTTCTTTTATTTTAATATTAAGTCCCATTGCTTCATATACATTTTTAATTTTTGTAATTAAATTGGCTTTTTAATTACGTATAATTGGATCTCCATCTGCTTTCAGGCATAGAATCATATATAGTGGTTTAAAATTTGCCTTTCTCATTACTTCATACATATCTTGACGAATCTTAGCGTCTTCATCTTTCAAATCTATAAGTTTAGATGCTACTACTTCAAAAGCAAGTTGATAGTAACGAACAAACTTATTCTTATGGTTTTCTATTATAGATACAACTTGATCTAAAAAGTTATTTATCGCTTGAAAATCTTTTTTTCCATTTTGTTGAACATAAATATTATTTCTTATAGAACCGCAAGCGGCTAGTATTGTTATAAATGAGCGATAATTAGCATTCTCTGTTTGCCAAAATCTTTTAAATAGAGGTGCATAAACCCCGTCTGTATATATTTTCTTAACTTCCTCTACACCTAGTTCTGCTGCTTCATGAAGCTTAAACAATTTTTTAAACGTTTCTTCTCCGTTGTCATCTTTTTCTTGAAATTCTTCTAATAAATCGTAATTCATCTCTGTGTAGTTTTTGCCAATTGCGTTGTTTGGAGAAGAACTAAATAAACCTATAAACACGGAATATATTTCATCATAAGCAACACGAGGTTGATAGATTTCACTCAGCACATCGAATGGAGAGTTTGGACGGGGAATCTGTACTCCATGTTTAAACCCAGAACTTTTAACAGTTTGGGGGCGAATAAAGCGAGCTAAGTCGAGTTCTATGCGCTGGATCGAATTCTGAAAATTTGCGGCGTGTGCTATGTCCCATGAATCATCCGTCTCAACAATTTTAACCAACACGCAGGCTTCATTTTTCGGACTTCTTATTGCACACATTGTTGTCTGACAACCATTTACAATACTTGCTTTTGATAACAGTAAGGTATGCTCGTTGAGCATTTTTACTTTTTCCGCACGAAAAGTAATACCATTATTTCTTGCCAGCATTTTTTCTGGTTCTTTTTCAACTGTATCAAGAATTGCGTTATTTACTTTTTCTTTTTCCCTATTATGTCCATTCTTTCTTTTCCCACTTTTTTGTTTTCCAATACTATCAATGCCGATGAAATCGCGGATGTTTTCTAAAAATAGAGCATCGCCAAATTCGTCATGGCAAGATTTCAATTCTGTTGATGAAACTATACCAATGTATACGTTTCCTTGCTGCAATGGCTTACTTTCTAGGCGAAGCTCAACATTAGCTGGCAAAATGTGTGATTTATAATAAGCAGACTGCAAGATTTTAAGAATATCATTGCAATCCAAAATATGTATAAGATTATTTTTCTTTAAATCGCTGTAAAAATCTTTAGAAGCAAAACTAGATTTTTCATATTCTGGCAATAATCTTGCCCTAATACTGCTATTTGTGACAATTATAAAATTTATTTTGGGAAATTCTAAATTAAATCCCTCACTTGTAGGTAACAGAGAGAGTTGTACTGTGGATTGCGTAGGAGTATGACTTTTTAGAAAATTATTAAACTTTGAGATGATTGTATCAATTTCTGCAACCGTTCGTATTTTTAATTTTGCTTGACCATAGAGGATCTCTGTTTCCTCATCGTTTTGACACTCTAAATCAATCCCTTCATCATGACTATGTTAACGTAAAGTTGGCTCTCCAAAATGGGAGCCAATATCTGATAAAGGAATGATACCTCGTGTAAATTTTGCAAAGTAGTCACCTTTTTCTTTTGATGTTAAGTCCCTAAGCTGGCTATCAAAATAATCTTTTAGGTTCCCATCAGAAATAAGAAAATCAGGAAGCGGTTCAATCTTTGTTTCAGTCATTGCAGTTTCTAGCAATCTGGGTTAATACTAACTTAAATAATAAACTTAGCAATTTTAAATGGGCGTTGCTGAAATTGTAATGAACTAAGCTGATAGAAAAACTGTTCGATACTTCAAGTAGTGAAGGAGCAAACGGAGCGAACACTTCAGCATCTCAAGTGATTTGGAGTAGCA
>NZ_JAMPJY010000064.1:0-24851 GCF_039961875.1 Trichocoleus sp. ST-U2
TGGTCTTGGCTCAACAGCCGCATCCGCAAACAACTCGACCAGTTTAATTGTTTGCGAGATGCAATCGAGCATGTCTTATGCTTGTCGTCCTAATTACCTTGGCGATTGCTATAACATAGGGAATCAGGATCAACAGGTCACTGCCAAAGATGCCCCACAAGGGCAGATGCCGAAGTTATCCTTGACCCAAAACCAGGCACACAGCTTCCATCCCGCAGTGTTCCAGATTTTTTCCATCCTTACGACTGGGCATGCTTTATCTTAGTTGGCAACAGTTCATGAAAAGCTAGCGGCTAGCTGATTTCCTTAATGCGGGAGATTTCTGCTGGCTAGTCGATTTTGGTTGCATATCTTCCTTGCACTGAAAGATATGTAACTTGACACCCACAGTTGTTTTTACACAGGATACTTGCATGTGCCCCCGTCCGAAGTCTGTTGGTTTTGCGTTAACACAGTTTTCCGTAGGAATCGCAACGCTACTACTTTCTTTCGCCCCTCCACCGACAATCCTGTCTCACTCTGAAGTAGTTCAGGCACAAACCATTCAGGAGCCACAAGCCGAAGCTGAGCGACTGCTAAAGCAAGGTAATCGTCAGCGACGTGCCGACGAGTACACAGCTGCACTTGAGTCCTACCAGCAAGCGCTCAAAATCTATCAGGAACTAAAAACCCCGCAAGGTGAAATGAAGGCATTGCACGGGTTAGTTCGGGTGTACTTAGCTCAGAAGAATTACCCTCAAGCAATTGAGTATGCTCAGAAACGCTTGGAGCTGGCACGAACAATACAAGATTATGAGAGTGAGTATGGTGTTCTTGAGTCGCTCTATGAAGCCTATATGAAAGTGGCGAATTATGCTAAGGCAATTGAGACAGCAGAGCAAATGCTAGCACTGGCACCAAAACTGGACAGCAATGGCAGCACGGCTTTTGAATCTCTAGCACAGGCATATGCTGCATCAGGAAATCAAGCCAAAGCAATTGACTACTATGAACAAGGCTTAAAAATTGCCCGAGAAAATCGCGAACCGAAAGTTGAAATAAGCTTTTTGACAGGTTTAGGAAAAGCGTACCATCAGCAAGGAAATTCAGCCAAAGCAGCCGCCTCTTTCAAGCAAGCATTCAAAATCGTATATGAACTCAACGATCGGGAAATAGACTCAAGTTTTTTGAGCAGTTTAGGAGATTTAGCAGGCATATACCTTCCTAAAGCTGAAGTTGAACTTATTACAGCTAAAGTCGAAGCATCGCGACTGTTAGAGCAGTGCGAAGAGCGGCAAGAAGAAGACCAGTTCGCATCTGCACTTCAGTTCTGCCAACAAGCGCTAAAAATCTATCAAGAACTCAAAGATACTCACGGTCAATTTGAGGCTTTAGAGGCATTAGGTGGGGTGTACCGTACTCAAGGTAAGTACCCTGAAGCCATTGAGTACGATCAAAAACGACGGGAGCTAGCACGAGCAGTTCAAGACTATAAGCATGAGCGTGAGGCTCTTTGGTCACTGTACAAAGCCTATATGAAAGTGGCGAATTATGCTAAGGCAATTGAGACAGCAGAGCAAATGCTAGCACTGGCACCAAAACCGGACAGCAATGGACTCACCGATCTGGAATCTCTAGCACAGGCATACGCTGCATCAGGAAATCAAGCCAAAGCAATTGACTACTATGAACAAGGCTTAAAAATTGCCCGAGAAAATCGCAAGCCGAAAGTTGAAATAAGCTTTTTGACACTTTTAGGGAAAGTGTACCATCAGCAAGGAGATTCAGCCAAAGCAGCCGACTATTTCAACCAAGCATTCAAAATCGTACAAGAACGCAACAATCAGGAAATAGACTCAAGCTTCTTGAACAATTTAGGAAATTTAGCAGGCATATACCTTCCTAAAGTTGAAGTTGAACTTATTACAGCTAAAGTCGAAGCATCGCGACTGTTAGAGCAATGCGAAAATCAGCAAGAAGAAGACCAAATTGCATCTGCACTTCAGTTCTGCCAACAAGCGCTAAAAATCTATCAAGAACTCAAAGATACTCAAGGTCAAATTAAGGTTTTAGAGAGATTAGCATACGCTGCATCAGGAAATCAAGCCGAAGCAATTGGCTACTATGAACAAGGCTTAAAAATTGCCCGAGAAAGTCGCAAGCCGAAAGTTGAAATAAGCTTTTTGACAGGTTTAGGAAAAGCATACCACCAGCAAGGAGATTCAGCCAAAGCAGCCGACTTTTTCAAGCAAGCATTCAAAATCGTACAAGAACTCGATAGTCCGCGAATAGAGTCAAAGTTCTTGAGCAGTTTAGGAGATTTAGCAGGTATATACCTGCCTAAAGCTGAAGTTGAAGCATCGCGACTGTTGGAGCAATGTACAGAGCAGCGAAGAGAACGTCAGTTCGCATCTGCGCTTCAGCTTTGCCAACAAGGACTAAAAATCTATCAAGAACTCAAAGATACTCAAGGTCAATTTGAGGTTTTAGAGGCATTAGGTCGCGTGTACAGCACTCAAGATAAGCACCCTGAAGTCATTGAATATGCTCAGAAACGACTGGATCTAGCACGAGCAATCCAAGATTATGAGAGTGAAGAAGAAGCTCTTGAGTCGCTCTATGAAGCCTACATGGAAACAGCAAACTATGCTAAAGCAATTGAGACAGCAGAGCAAAGACTTGAACTCGCACAAAAACATGACAAAAACATCAGATCGGAACTTTCAGATCTAGAGCGTGCATACGATGAACTGGGAGATCAAACCACCGTAGATGAATTCAGACAGAAAAGATATTTAGAGCGGCTCAAGGAACACCAACAGGAGCTTACGCTTGCCCGAAAAAAGGGCGATCGGGAAAGTGAGATGGAAGCACTTGAAGAATTGGGTGATTTCCACCTTCAATATAAAGAGTTTGCCAAAGCCGTTGACTTCCACGAACAAGGCTTAAAAGTTGCACGAGAAAATCACGAGCAGAGAAACGAGTTGGACTTTCTGAAAGCTTTGGGAGCAGCGTATGCTCAGCAAGGAAATTCAGCCAAAGCAACGGATTATTTGCAGCAGGTGTTAAACATTACACGAGTAAGTAATGATTCACTAGAAGAATCAGAAGTTTTACAGGAGTTAGGAGATATATATTTACCTGACTTTGAGGACTATGTTGAGGGTGAATTCGCTAATTATGCAAAGGGGATTGAATACTATGAGCAAGCTTTAGCCGTAGTTCAAAACTATTGTCAGAAGAATTGTGATTTTGAGGATACTAATCTTGACTATATTTTTGAGAGATTAGGCGATGGTTATAAAGCTTCAGGAAACCCTACTAAAGCCTTAGAGAACTATCAGAAAGTTTTGACGTTTATTGAACAGGAGGATGAGGATAATCCAGCAGAAAAGGCGAGTCTTCTCCAACGAATGGCAGAGAGTTACATTGCATTGGGTGACTATACCAAAGCCATTGAGTATTCTCAGCAGCAGTTGGCGATTAGTGGAAGAAGATGGGACTACAGCTTGCAAAAATCGGCATTTCGCAATCTTGGTCTTGCCTACCAGCGTGCCAGAAACCCTGTTAAGGCGCTGGAATCCTACCAGATGGAGTTAGCGCTCTCGCAAGAAAGAAATGACCGCAATAACCAAGTCAACGTGCTTAACAGTGTTGCCAGTCTGCTTGTGGAACAGAACAAACCAGAATTGGCAATTGTTTTCTACAAGCAATCAGTCAACGTGATTGAAACGACTCGGCAAGAACTCCGGCAATTACCCAAGCGAACCCAAGAAGCCTATACTCGCAAAGTTGAAGGAACTTATCGTCGTCTTGCCGATTTGCTACTTTCCCAGGGACGCATTGGTGAAGCGGAGCAAGTTCTTGAACTTTTAAGAATTCAAGAGATTCGCAATTATACGAGAGACGCTGGTGCAGGTGAACAAACTTCAGGAGTCACTGCGAACCCTATTGAAACCCAAGTTCTGCAAACGCATGGAACCCTCATCGCCTTCGGTCAAAAAGTCGTTAATTGCCAACAATCCCAATGTAATCAACTGAGTCAACTATTAGACCAACGGGAAGTTATCACTAAAGAATTTAACCGTGCGGTTGAAGCGCTAGAAAAAACCGTTCGTGACAACCGCCAAGGCGATCCCATCTTCACCGATCCTAATCAGCTCTTCGGCAATCCAGACCAAATCGTCTCCGCTCAACCGGGTACTGTCCTGCTGCAAACGCTCGTTCTTTCTGATAAACTTTGGGTTCTCTGGGCATCCAAAGGTGGTGTCACCAAAAGTATTCCAGTCCCGGTTGGACAGAAGCAACTCAGCGAAACCGTCCTAAAATTCCGAGAGTTGTTGCAAAATCCCACCTCCGATATCCAAGAACTACAAGCTACAGGGAAACAACTTTACGAGTGGCTAATTCCCAAGGAACTGCAAGCAGAATTCACAGCTAACTCAATTCAAAATTTGGTCTTCTCACTCGACCACGTAACCCGCTACATTCCTATGGCAGCCCTGTTTGATGGTCAGCAGTATTTGGCTCAACGTTATACCCTGTCTACCATCATTTCCACTAACACTCAAATGGGCAACTCTCAAGTATTGGGGGTACAAAACACATCGATTCTGGCATTAGGACTTTCTGAAGCCAAGGCAGGGTTTAACCCATTACCCAACGTTCCAACAGAACTGGATGCAATTGTACGGCAATCAGACACTGATTCCCAAGGTATCTATCAGGGCAACGAATATCTCAACTCTGCCTTCACTTGGCGCACCTTACGCGATAAGCTGAGTACTCACAACATCCTCCACATTGCCACTCACGGCAAATTTGAACCAGGCAGCGACGATGCTTCCTTCCTGGTGATGGGCGATGGCGAAAAGCTGCCCATTTCCCAAATTAAAACGTTGACGAATCTTGGCAACTTGCAATTGGTCGCGCTGAGTGCTTGTGAAACTGCGTTGGGTGGTACTGGACAAGATGGCACGGAAATTTCTGGCATCAGCTTCTATTTTCTCAACAACGGAGCTAAAGCAGTGATGGCGTCTTTATGGGCGGTGAATGATGGTAGCACTAGCCTACTAATGCAGCAGTTTTACAAAAATTTAGCTACGAGCCAAAAAACTATCACCAAAGCGGAAGCACTACGGCAAGCTCAACTGAGCTTATTAACTAAACAAGTCACGGCTAAGGATGCCCCACAACGCTCAGATGCCGAAGTTATCCTTACTCCCAAACCAGGCGCACAGCTCCCACGCAGCCGTACTCCAGATTTTTCTCACCCCTACTACTGGGCACCTTTCATCCTAATTGGCAACAGTTTATAAAACATGGCTTGGCTCATTTTTGATGGCAAGACTGATTCAATTAGCCAATTAATTACAACCAGTTCTTTACAGAACTATTAATCTAATCATCAAATATACTCTGGAGATAAAAATTTATTTATGTCCTCAATTAAGCGTCGTCACTTTCTCCAATTCGCTGGCTCAACATTGGCAACACTGGGGTTAAGCCAATTTGATTTTCTCCAACAAGCCAACCAATACGGTAAAGTCCTTGCACAAGGCACTCCCCGCAAATTTGCTCTCCTTGTTGGCATCAATCGATACCCCAAGGGTATCAATTCCCTCAGAGGTTGCCTGACCGATGTAGAGTTGCAATGGGAACTCCTGGTGCATCGCTTCGGCTTTAGCCCTAAAAATATTCTCGTGGTTGCCGATCGCAAACTAGCTTTTACAGACAACGAACCCCTCAAGCCCACCCGCCAGAATATTCTCGACGCTTTTGAAAATCACTTAATCAAAAACGTCAAACCTGGTGATGTTGTCGTCTTTCACTACTCCGGACATGGCTCGCTCGTCCTCGACAACGCCCCCAATCCCCTGTTTAAAAATGACCAAGGACAAGGTATCAATGGCACATTGGTTCCCTTTGATCGCATTCCTGCAAACACCTCCAGCGATCACCAAGTCCGCGATATTATGGGACGCAGCCTATTCCTGTTGATGCGAGCCGTCAACACTGAAAATATTACCGTGGTTCTCGATAGCTGTCACTCTGGCGGTGGCACTCGTGGGAACCTGGAGATTCGCGCCATTCCTTCCCGCCTGAGTGGTGGCACTGCCGCCCCCAGCCCTGACGAAGTAGAATACCAACGCCGTTGGATCAAGGATTTGAAGCTTAGCGATCGCGAACTCGATACGCTACGAAATCAAGGAATTGCCAAAGGCGTAGCACTAGGCTCGGCACGTTACGACCAGTCAGCCGCTGATGCCCCCTTTGGCGGCTTCCATGCAGGAGCTTTCACCTATTTGCTGACCCGTTATCTTTGGCAACGTACCCGCAATGAAGGGATTGGCACTGTCTTTGTCAATTTATCTCGCAGTACTAAAGATGTTGCCAATGCTTGGGGCCTGCCGCAAGAACCCATCTACGAAGCCAACCCAGCGAAAAATAGCCAGCAACCACTGTACTTCCTCACTCCTACCACACCCGCTGCCGAAGCCGTAATTCGCGGAGAGAACAATGGACAAATCGAGTTTTGGCTGGGTGGTGTTTCTGCCCGTACCCTTGATGCCACTGGGCAGGGTACCGTCTTCACCATCATTGATGAGGCGGGTAAGGCGTTAGGAGAAATTGAGCAACTCAGTCGTAGAGGGCTTGTTGGTTATGGCAAACTGCGTCAAGGGCAACCCAGTGCAGTTAAACCTGGACGATTCTTGCGAGAGCGAATTCGTGCCGTTCCCAATGACTTGAAATTGCAAATTGCCCTCGCTCCGTCTCTGGCTGATCAGATGGAGTCAGCGAAAGCCGCATTACAAGCTGTGAAACGCATCGAGGTAGTCCCTTTGGGGCAAGCAACACGAGTAGATTACATTCTCGGTCGCCTGACTCCAGCCTTGGTCGCCGCACAGCCAAAGTTACCTAATCTCCCGCCGGTAAGCAGTGTAGGGTTGTTTACCGCCGCACAAGTGCCCGTCACGGCAACGTTTGATCGCGCTAATGAATCCGCCGCCGATGCCGTTGAACGACTGCGTCCCCGGTTGATTTCCCTATTGGCAGGACGCCTTCTCCAGCTAACGCTCAGCAGTGAGGATGCACGCTTGCAAGTTGCCACGTCTGTTGTACCAACGGAAGGCGGTTCGCCCGCACTCGTCAAAGGAGTGCAACAATTAAAAACGGGGACAACGATGCAGGTGAAGGTTCGCAACAACGAACAGCGCAATCTCCACATTGCCGTGCTGGTCATTGGTGCTACAGGGAATTTAACGGTGCTGTATCCCTACTGGGATGCTCCAGACATCGCCTCACTGGTACCGCCAGGACAGGAATTGACCGTCCCGAAAGCGGATGATCCGTTTCAGTTCCGGCTACGTGGAACGTCTGGCTTTGTTGAGGTGTTGGTGTTGGCAACGACAAAACCCTTGCGGCAGTCTTTGCAGACGTTGGAAGCGATCGGTCGCGGCAGAGGGCTAAATGCTCGTAGTTTCACACCACTCCAGGAAAATGAACCATTGGATATTATCCAGTCGTTAATAGGCGACTTTGATCGCAATGCGCGTGGGGATGGAGATGTTGAGCTGGTAGGAGAGCGATCACTTGGGGTGGGCGTACGAGCGGTAGATACGACACAGCTTGCCACAATTTCTCATGTAATTGAGGTGGTAGCGTCTTAATCACACCCTGGCTAAAGGTGTTTTGTAGGTGTGACAGTTGATAAGTCGAAATTAACTAACAGAACTTGAGAGTAAGAGGTTTGTGTGGATTGGATGCCTTGCTTCTCTTTTTGAATGCCTACCAGTTTCTTCCTCTAGGTGTGAGTGTAACTAGCTGCAACCTCTAGAATATGAATTAAAGACGGTGATCTGACTGCGAATAATTTTCGATGCTACCTGGTGCCTTGACTTTTAGAGTCAAGGTATTTTTTATGTTTTAGTTCCAATTGGGACTAAAGGCATAAAAACTTTGCCTTATAAACGACCTGCTGTGAGACTGCCGCCGCGACGGTTCCCAATGCAGAGCCGACAAGGGCAGCAGATTCAGCAATTTCCATCCAAGGGCGTTTTGTAGCAGACCTCCTTACTGGCGATAGAACGGGTTACTTTTTAGTCTTCCCCGTTTAACTGAGCGATCACACCTCACAACGCTGCTATTTTTTCTCGCATCCAACCCCGTCACTGTCGCGGTCAAAGCCATGCGGGTCAGGCTGTAAAACCTGGAAATTTCGATAAGAGATATCCGGGCAATTCAAATCCGGTGGGCCAGGGGGAATACATACGCCTGGATAAGCTGGATTACAGTTTTGTTGGGCAGATGTGGCTGGCTTGGGCTTGGGGCTAGAAGATGGTTGATTGCTGGGTGATTGCCCTTTCCTAAAATCCCACGGCATGACTGGCTTGGGCTGATTCCAGAATCCCAGCTTTTCTGCTTGGCTTGAGCCTCAGCCTGAAGGTACTGATTCTTGGTGGATGCACAGCCGGTTAGATATTGCCGATACACGACAGCCTGCCCCTGCTTCACCATTTGCAGGTTCACCGATTGTTTTCCCAGGTAGAGTTCAGCGACAGTCCGCCCATAGCGAGCTCGTTCAATCTCTCGAATCTGCACGGCCTTGCCAGCGGGAAGAAGTTGCTTGAGTTTCGCTGCTGATTGCTGACCCCAAGGGCGCTGTCCTGTTTATGCCGCATCAATGCAAGCCATGCGAATCGTGACAACCTTCCCCTAGCTTTTTACTCGGAGTGTATCGCCATCGCCGGTGCCGATCACTGTTGCTGTGTTTTGGGCAGTGGCGGGGATTCCGGTTAAGGCCAGGACTAGGGCAGCGGCAGTAGCGAGTTTGTTCATCACACCTTCTCATCTGGACAGTCCTAGTGTTCCCAGAAACTGAGAGGCGATCGCTTTCGTTGTACTGCAAAACCCCTCGCAGAATTGACTAGAAGGGAGCGATTTTTGACTTTAAGAGTACATTTAAACAAAAGCGAAGGTGAGCTTCCTTTAGCCAAATTTATAAGTTCTCGCCACTAATGTGTAACTTACTATGGATAACCAGCTAAGTAATAACACTGGTTTTCGCGAATCTTTACAATTCTTGAGGAAAGAACGTAAATCCTCCATATCAGTAGAAAGACTTAGGAGTTTTATGAAATTGAGGTAAAGTTTAACATTTTACTGAACTTTAAGAAACCTTATAGGTTTTTCGGCATTTTAAGTATTCTTACTTATCAAACGTGAATATTGCTCAAGAATTCTAAATTTATTTTGTAAAGAAATATAGTGTTTTCTCAGGTTTCATTTGAGTAAAGCTGTCTAAGCTTCTTTCATAGAAAAAATCTATTTAACAAGTGTTTACAAACATAAGTTATTGATATTAATTGAGTTTTTAAGGATTTGATGAACACTGAAACCCTACTTAGAGATTGACTTAAGCTTCACAAAACATCACGCAATATAGCTTCAATCTTCAAACAGGGATTTATGAAAGCACTACCTAAGGAGCCATTGTCTCTTAAGGCAACTATTGGCAACAGGGGAGAACAAACGTTTGACAAATTTACGAATACTAAGACTGAGCCACTTGCCTTACTGAAGTGTTTTACCGGGAGAATCACAAGAGATGTATTGATTACTCCCAAAATTGTGGGCACACTGCAAGAACACTTGGCAGCAGCCATTAGCTGGCTTAAACAAGCCCATGATGTTAGCCCCGATGACGGAGTGAGTTGGGGATATTCACTTAAGGGAGGATGGCGTTCCTCCTACCGCGAGACATCCGGCTACATTGCCGTCACCTTCTTTGACTTGGCTAAGCACCTTAATGATGGTGATTCCTGGCAGCGGGCAGCAAGGATATCCAAGTGGCTAGTACAAGTGCAGAACGCTGATGGCTCGATTTCCGACTCGCGCTATGGTTCTGAAGGAATTGTCTTCGACACTGGGCAAGTTCTACTAGGACTGATTCGTGCCTTTGAGGAGACGCAAGAGCCGTGTTTCCTGCAAGCTGCTGAACAAGCTGGAGACTGGCTTGTCAAAGTCGCTGATGCAGAGGGACGTTGGACTCGGAACACACACTTTGGCATCCCGCACGTTTATAACACCCGTGTGGCTTGGGCACTTTTAAAGCTGAATACCTTAAGCAAAAACCCAGACCGGGAGAGAATCGCACGGGCAAACTTGGACTGGGCGTTAAGCCAACAGCGGAATGGCTGGTTTGAGCAATGTGCCTTCAAACCTGGTGTTGCCCCCTTTACACACACGATCGCCTATGCCATTCGGGGATTACTTGAATCGGGTCTCCTCCTTGGCGAGCAGAAATACATTGCGTCTGCTATTCAGGGAGCCGACGCTGTGAAGAGCCACATCCGTTCTGATGGGTTTATCCCCGGTCAGATTGACACGGCTGGCAGGACACAAGGGCGTTACTGCTGCCTAACGGGTAACTGTCAGATGGCGATCGTATGGCTCAAGCTCTTTGCAATAACAGAAGCACAGGAACACTACCAGGCAGCGGCAGCTAGCCTACGGTATGTCATGTCTTGCCAAGACATTTGCATCCCCGACGCCAACATTCGGGGTGGAGTGAAGGGATCTCAACCCATTTGGGGGAGATACACGCGCTTGTCCTACCCCAACTGGGCAACCAAGTTTTTGATTGATGGTCTACTGATGCTATCGAGGGTGCAGCCATGAATCAGGTATCGATTGTTAACAGCAGTTGTAATGCCGTAACACAGGCAGATACGGTAACAGGAATAACTACAAAGCAAGTGCAGATTCTCCACGGCTATTTCAACGTTATCACCATTGAAGAAACCGTAGACTGGGCAGCTCAACTGATCCAGTTGGGTCATCAAGGCTATGTCTGCACTGTTAATGTCGCCATCCTGATGATGATGAGTAGAAATTTACGGTTGCAGCAGTTTATCAAGAACGCGGCTTTGGTAGTGGCAGATGGTCAACCAATTGTTTGGGCTTCACAATGGCTTGCCCGCCCTTTGCCGGAGCGGGTGACAGGTATTGACCTGATCGATGCCTTAGCAAAACGAGCTGAGCAGGAACGGTTCCGGGTCTACTTGCTGGGGGGGAGCCAAGAGGTAATCCAAGTAGCAGCAGCCAACTTGCAATCAAAGTATCCTCGACTTGATATTTGTGGCTACGACGACGGTTACTTCTCTCCTGCTGAAGCACGCGATCGCGTCAAGGCGATTCGCCAAAGCGGGGCGCAGATCCTTTTCGTTGGTATGGGAGTACCCCGACAAGAATTTTTCTTAGAAGAACATTGGTTAGATTTAGGCGTTAACTTGGCAATTGGTGTTGGCGGCAGTTTTGATGTCAATGCAGGTCTGAAGAAACGAGCGCCCGACTGGGTTCAAGAAGCTGGTCTGGAATGGCTTTACCGACTGCTACAAGAACCTAAAAGACTTTGGAAACGCTACCTAGTGACCAACTTGCAGTTTACCTACTATTTATTCCGTGAGATGCTGCGAATGGCCTTTTTGGAACCGACATCCCGCATTTGAACTTGCCTGAGCCGGGAACCATTGCCTGTGAAAACTAGCCTTTTCAAAGACAATCCTCACTTCAATAACAATGCCTCAACAACCAAAACTAGAACATGACATTACACTCCTAATGTCAACCGGCGCTTAAATTCCTGCGAATTCGAAGGATAAGAACTTGCTTCTTATCCTTGGTAGTCAGCGATCGTTTTCTGCCCTAGAACTACTGCAACTATTACCAGGAAAGACACTCATCCACTTGGATAAGGGATTTAACTTCAATCGCTGCTGGCTGGGCGATCGAGTTTATTCCAAATTCCCTGCTTTTTTAACAGCTTGTTTCAAGTCTTCAAAGGTAATATTACCCTCTTCATCGTGATACGTCGCTAGCAGTACCTGGGGGCTAGTACCTGTCTCTGCTGAAATGACTGCATTTAACGCAGGGCTTAAATAAAGCTCATTACTCGATACTTTGCCATCTTGATCTCTATCCAAGGTATTAAAAAGAGATTGAAGCTCTTGCTCAGTTGCCATAAGTTTCTATCTGAATTAGTTTTTTTCAATTCAATATCTCAGAATGTTGAAAAAGATGCAAGGAAAGTTAAGATTTATCACTAAGGAAACTCTCTCTGTAACCCTGCCATAGGAAGGTTTTGCTCAGCGACACAAAATTGTCTCGATTTCATGTATATTGCTCCACCCGATATTGATAACCCTCTGTCTCCTGACTCGCCTTAACCCTCGCTATTTGGAAGATAGAAGATATCAGGTGTTTTGCTTTGGTGATAGGGTAAAAAGAATTTCGCAGACAAAGCCACCGTAAATTTACCAAAATCGAGCTTTGCTTTACAATAACTTTATATTAACATCCCTGAATATACGTATTATTGAGGAGTAATACTCAAGCAAAATACTAGTCTATGAAATCCAAAAGTTTTATACCTTTGGCGATAGCTGCAACAAGCATTGCTATTGCTAGCGCCGCTAATTCAGCATACGCTGCAACTGTTATTCAGACTTCATTTTCTGGGAAAACACAGTTCGGATTTGGTAATGAATGTACCTTTCTTCCAAGTGTTTGTGCGCTCAATGGTCAAGGTTTGCTATCTGGAACTGTTATATACGATCCTTCAAAAGCGGCTATTTTCCCCGGCACAAATAACTATAAGCCAATATTTTTTGAAGCTAATTTCACAGGATTTGTAAATTCAACACCTTCACAGCCTAATTTCATCAATATAAGTTTTTCAACGAATTCCGTTACTAATTTTTCTATAACAGGAGATATTTCCTCTCCAGAGATTTTCTTAGGAGCCTCATTTTCAGATCCAAACCTCCCAGAATTTCAAAGTTTTATTTTAGGCATACAAGAAAAAGTTTTTAACTTACCGCCACTTTTCAGGCTCGAAACTCCTTTACCAGGAGGAGGAACCCGCATTTTGAGTGAAGGAGTATTGGAATTCACAGAAGCAGAAGTTTCAGTTCCCGAACCCTCCGCACTTTTTGGTCTATGTGTTGTTCTAGGGCTTGGAGCTTTATCAGCTAAAAACAAGAAACATCTAAGAAAAGTTAGTTAAGTTTCGCACATCTTGCCGTGACACATTAACAATAAACCCCCTGCCCTTGGTTGGTTTAGGGTTTCTTTAGCATCTGACTTGAGTTAGTCACCAAGTAGGTGGAACCACCCTAAAATTTGGGTTAAATAGCATCTAGTTAGAGTAGATGTTGTCCTAATAGAACTGCGCTTCCAGCCAGCGATCGCCTTCTACCCTGGCAGATACAAACTACTGCTGTCCGCGCTTGTACGGATAGAGTGATACGGCCTGCGAAACCTGTTTTTTAAAACACATAGAGGTATTTAAAACCATGAAAAATTTATCAGTGGTTACTGCCGTAGCAGTATTTATGGCTTTAGGAATGCTAGGGGAAGTGCAACAAGCGTCAGCAGCTTCCATCATTCAAAATAAAAGTACTGGTACCAACCAAATACTATTTTTTTCACCACTTGGTCAAACATTTACAGCAGAAGATACTTTTATTAAATCCATAGGGTTTTATATTGAAGATGACAATCCATCCAATGCGCCAGTGCCAGATAATACTTCTCTAACCGTGAGCCTATATAAAGGAATAATTGGTACTTTCCTGGGAAGTGGAATTGTTGATAATCTTGCTGAAGGTTTCCAGGGATATGTTGATGTAGATTTTTCTTCTATTCCTTTAACAGTGGGTGAGACTTACACAGCGATTGTAGAAACCAACTCACCTTTTCGGTATCTGGAAATTGATGGTTTAAGAGATCGGTATCCAGGTGGCAGTGCGATCCTCAACGGTATTCCACGAGACGATATTGATACACGATTTCGCGTGTTAGTAGGCGAAACCGAAAGCGTACCCGAACCAGCTTCAGTGTTAGGTTTACTGGCGTTTGGTACTTTAGGTGCAGGTTCATTTCTGAAACGCCGCCGAAAGCAGCAGCAATCAGTTAGTAGCGTTGCAAGCAATGTCTAATATTTAGGTGCTGTAACTACGCAATTTTGCCACAATCAACAGCCGGGTGAGCGCTCTTTTCCTACACTCAAGGGGAGTCTATTTTAGTAGACTCCCCTTCAATTTATATACGGGCATCAAATCAGCGCCTTAGTAAAATTTTAAAATTTAACCCCTAGCCTTTAGGGTGCAATATTACCCAATTAATCGTTTGAATATTGCACCCTAAAGGCTAGGGGATTGTAATCTTTGCTGTGAGTAATGCTTATCCAAGTGGATGATTGAATCTATCTCAATCGCTGCTGTCAGGGCGATCGCCTTCTACTCAGGCAAATACCAACTACTGCTTTAGAACCGCCGTAACCCTTACCAGGAAGGCCACTCATCCACTTGGATTAATGATTGGGTCGGCTTCAAGTGGAACCCTGATGCTGGCAACTAGCGCTGGTTCATTGAGTCGAGGGGCGTGGAACAATGCCTCTGATTGCTAATTACTGATTGCAATGAGAGGTTAACCAGAGGAAAGAGGATACAGTCACTCAGGCACAAGATGACCAATCAATAACTTCAAGAATAATGCTGGGATGAACCACTCTAACCCATGCGTAAAACCAACTTTGTAAAGTCCGATTGCAACAGCAATCAGATATAACCCCACAGCTAAGGGTCGCTTGAGGTAAACGGGTACAGCTAACACAACTGCCGTCGCCAAGAGTAGACAAGCACTCACTGACGTGAAGTAGTTCCAGTCAAATCCTACACCCACGCAAAAAAACCATGCCGCGAGTGCAATGTGGAGCAGGTGCGGCAGTATAAATGTAATGTGCTCAACTGAATCCACTTCTGGTCGGTGGTACCAACGCTTTGTCGTATCGGTTGCATTACAAACCGCACCGCCAATAATATCGAAGCCGATGATTGCTCCAACAGCAATCGGTAAGAACTCAAACCCAAGCAACCAAAGCCGAAAGGCTGCTAAAGCTGCACCCAAAAAGGCACTGGTAAGAATCAGGATATTTTCGGCGGGGGTAGCACCCGGTCCAATCAGCCGATCCCAAAGTCCAAGCAAACCACTACGAGGAGTAGGGAATTCGTAGCTATTAACCATGTTGATACAAAGTTAACTATCAATTGATGTCAAGTTTAGCTAATGGTGAGGCTTAACTTCCGGTTCGGCAGTGGGTCGAAAGTCGATCCAGCGCGCGCCTGTGAAAAGTGACCTTTCAAAGATAATCGCGCTTCAATAACAATGCTTCAACAACCAAAACTTGAACATGACATTTGATGAGGGGATTCTGAAGGCTTCTGGCGTCTGAACGCCAGAAGCCTTCAGAATCCCCTCATCAAATGTCCAGCGCTCGCCCAACGTACAAAGGTCGCGCTCACAAGTTAAAACCAGTCCTTTCAAAAATAATCAGACGCTCGCACCCAAAAACCCTCACCAACCAATCATCGATACCGCCTTCCGCTTCTGTTCTGGTGATACTTCTAGATACCGCTGCAAAGTACCCAGGTCGTTGTGACCCGATATCTCTTGAATGTGCCTAAGCGGTATCCCAGCATTGTGCATCTGGGTGAGAGCAGTTCGCCGGAAGCTGTGGGTACTCACCCCCTCGACTCCTATGCGCTTGCAGGCATCTTTTAGAATCTTGTCAGCCATGAACCGACTCAGGTGTTCCTTCCCCCTGACTCCAGACGGGAACAACGCCCCTGGTTTGAGAAGCTGGTACTCTGCCAGTATTGCCGCGAGTGCAGGTTGAATGTCCACAACGCGGGTTTTCAGTTTTCCCTTCGTGGTAGACTTCCTGAAAGTCAACGTTCCACTTTTAATGTCCGTGGTCTGGAGCGCCAGCGCTTCCGATACGCGACACCCGGTAAAAAGGCAGATGGCAAACAAAGCGCGATCGCGCGGCGACTTCAACCCATCGGTGAACAACCGCCTCAATTCATCCCCTGTGAGAATTTTTCCTTGCCCGTTGCCGCTAACTTTCATGGCTTCGCTTTATTAATACCGCTAGACTACACGAAACATGGATTTCGTGGAATAGATGCCGAAAAGTATACCTCTAGCGTTGGTTTAGAGATTTCGGATTGCCGGATTCAACCAAGCTTATCAATCCCGCTCTATCCGCCTCACGAGAGAATCAGGGTTTCGGGCGCAATCGATGATTTTTGCTTATACCTGCGCCACTATCACCGTCATCAAGTAAAATCCGTTTCCCTGAATTTGTAACTAATAGTTTGTTCCCTCTGGTGTCCACAGTTGTTCCGATTTAGCAAGGAGTTGGAAATCTTGAGTGCGATCGCCCTTTAGAATTCGGAGCGCCGAATTCTAGCTTCACTAGCCAGGAGGGTCGGAAGTAGAGACAGCGATTACTATCTGGTTCCGTAAGATGCAGGGCACAAACTAGAAAAGGATTGCGAGGAGTGCCAAAGCAGCGATCGCGGTTTATCTTTTCAAGACTGATCCGGCTGCTCTCGAAGGGTGCGATCGCGCTCCCTTCGAGAGCAGCCGCAAGGTAGAAGCGAAGTTTACAGGATGCGATCTGCGCGATCTGCGCGATGACTTATGCCTTTGAAGCAATAGACCTCATGGAAAAGTCGCAGGTGGGATGGTTACAAGTCGGGAAAAGAGTTTATGACGATGTAGAAACGGATCGGACACCAAGGCGATCGCCCGTTGAGAAATGTATGTATGACGACTTGGAGGAAAATTCTTCCTCAACTCCAATAGAAGGTTCTGGTTTTATTGAAAAGGATTCCTAAATCCCAGCCCTGAGTTCGGTGTTGTCCTAGCGTGAGTTTTTCTGCCATCAGGCTATAAAATGCGATGTTTCAGCCAAAACGATAAGAGTGGCATTGCGACTCGATACCCTACTTTGGCTCCATAAATCAATCCTTTCTGTTCTAATCCTGTCAGCGCCCCCTGAAACCCACCTCCTCTTGAAAACTGGTGTTTCTGAAGATAGGGGCGTGAATGAGGGCTATCAGTCGGATCGATCGCTAAACTTTCAAGAACCCGTGCCTGAATGGGAGGCAGGAGGAGTAGAAGAGATTCAAAGGTACCAGACAGATCCTCGACCAATCTTAATGTGCTGCGATGGACGTGATGGAGTTGGATGAGTTTTGGAGAAGATGGCAACGAAAACTGGGTTTCTTCATCCTGATAAAAGGAACGATAATCACTCCAAATTCGCCGCGCTAAGGCGATCGCATCTCCAACATGCCCCTGCGTGTAATCCAGAAATAATTCCAGGGCATCCCCTTCAAATTTTAAGCCTTCTGCTGCCATTGCTTCAACGACCCACGTTTCAAGTTCCTGATGTTGCAGGGGAAGCAGGGAAACTAGTTGAACCTCGCTCCCTTCCACCCAGTCTTCTGGTGTTGTTGCCAGGACGACATAGCTGACCCGATTTTGCCGTTGAATTTCCTGTCGCAAATAAGATTCCCATCGACCTGTCCGATCCCAAGAACGAATATGAGGGAAATTCTGGAAGACAAACACCACTCGACCGCTTAACTGTTCTGCTATGACTTGGGGAAGGTTCAATAAGGCTTGCAGGATCAGCCATTCATCGTTAAGGGAGACCTGCCAAACAAAGCGGGCTTGATGGGCTGTTGGTTGTTCTAATTGCAGAGGATAGGCACAAGCCCACTGCTCTATCAACGTTCGTTCTTCCGGTATTGCAAAGATATGAAGTATCCCTTCTGCCAATAACTCTAAAAAGCGAGAAGAGGTGGTGGCTCGTAGGCAATCGATCTCCAAAACTCTGGCTCCAATTTGTTGTGCTGCATGGCGAATCAGCGATCGCCTCCCACTTCCAGTTACACCAGTCAGCATCAAATCTTGGTCAGCCGCCAAAATTGCACAGATTTGCTCTAGCTCAGCCTGCCTGCCAATCAACCCCTGTGGTTTAAACGTATCGTTCATCATGGTCAACCAAGCGTCCTTACCCTGAAGCCAGCCTTACACTGAGAAACCATTTACTTTTTCCTTACCACCCCAAAAGAATTTTCAATGCACCCGAACTTGCACTAAAAAATAGTGCGATGTTAGTTTTTAAGAACTATTTTATAGTGCAAACGAGTTGACCCATGTCTGCCATCTCCTCGCGGTCTGAAATTTCTCAACCCTCTACAAGCAAATCCTGGCACACGATCGAAGCTGAAAAAGCCCTTTTGCTGCTCAAGAGCGATCGCACACAGGGTTTAACCCAGAACCAGGTTGACCAGAATTTACAGCACTACGGTACAAACGAGCTGGTCGAAACGGGAGGGCGCTCGCCCCTGGAAATTTTGTGGGATCAGTTTAAGAACATCATGTTGCTGATGCTGATCGCCGTTGCAATTATTTCGACGATTCTAGATGTGCGCGAATCCCTGACAAAGGGGCAGTTCATCTTTCCCAAAGACGCAGTAGCGATCTTTGCGGTGGTGCTGCTGAATGGGCTACTGGGCTATCTTCAGGAGAGCGGAGCCGAAAAAGCACTGGCAGCCCTGAAAAACATGGCCTCCTCCAAAGTGCGACTGCTTCGTGGTGGGAAAGCCGTAGAGGTTGAGTCTAAGGAACTGGTTCCGGGCGATATCATGCTGCTGGAGGCAGGGGTCAAGCTGGCAGCCGATGGGCGAATTTTGGAAGCCGCAAATTTGCAGGTGCGAGAAGCCGCCCTCACGGGAGAAGCTCACGCAGTCGAAAAACAAGCCAATGCAATTTTGCCAGAGGATGCCCCGTTAGGCGATCGCATCAATCTGGTGTTTTCGGGAACAGAAGTCGTGCAGGGACGGGCAACGGTGCTGGTGACAGGCACTGGGATGCAGACTGAACTGGGTAAGATCGCCACAGCGCTGCAATCCGTTGAAACAGAGCCAACGCCACTGCAAAAACGCATGACCCAACTGGGCAATACCCTGGTGACAGGATCGTTGATTCTAGTAGCGTTCGTCATTGCTGGTGGGACGCTGTTCAATCCTTCATTGTTTGAGGAACTGGTCAAAGTTTCTCTGAGTATGGCGGTTGCGGTTGTCCCGGAAGGCTTACCTGCCGTGATTACTGTTACCCTGGCATTGGGCACCCAACGCATGGTGAAGCGCCATGCCCTAATCCGCAAATTGCCTGCGGTGGAAACTCTTGGTTCTGTCACCACCATTTGCTCGGACAAAACGGGAACCCTGACGCAAAACAAAATGGTAGTGCAGGCCGTCCATACCCATCGCTACGCCGCTCGTGTGACGGGTGAGGGATACAGTCCTGAAGGCAAATTCTATCAGCAGGCTCATGCAGAATCGTCGCCAGAAATTTCCGGGTCGGCAGAACCCGAATTGCGATCGCTGCTGATGGCATGTGTGCTTTGCAATGATGCTGTGTTGCAGAAAGAGCATGGCGACTGGGCAATTTTGGGCGATCCAACCGAAGGAGCACTGCTGGCAGTCGCCGGAAAAGGGGGATTCCGCAAAGACCAGGAAGAGCAGCAGTTACCTCGTGTTGCCGAGTTTCCGTTTTCCTCTGAACGCAAGCGAATGAGTGTTGTTGTGCAGGATGCCTCCAGCAAACTGGGAACCAGCCCCTTTGTCATGTTTACCAAAGGCTCGCCCGAACTGGTGCTGGAACGCTGTACCCACATTCAGCAGGACGATCAGCCTCAACCCATTACAACCGAACAACGTCAGCAAATTTTAGAGTACAACAATCAGCTTGCCAGCCGAGGATTGCGTGTCTTAGGGTTTGCTAATAAGAACTTGACAGAGTTACCACAAGATTCAGAAGATAAGGCTGAAACCAACTTGACATGGTTGGGATTAGTGGGAATGCTGGATGCTCCTCGTCCGGAGGTGCGCGATGCGGTGGAAAAATGCCGTGCCGCAGGGATTCGTCCGGTGATGATTACGGGCGATCACCAACTCACCGCTCAGGCGATCGCACAAGACCTGGGCATTGCGAAAGTGAGCGATCGCTGCCTGACAGGACAGGAACTCCAGAAGCTTTCCCAGCCAGAACTCGAAGCAGAAGTTCATCACGTCAGTGTTTATGCTCGTGTTGCCCCCGAACACAAGTTACGCATTGTTCAGGCACTCCAACAGCAGGGACAGATTGTTGCCATGACCGGGGATGGAGTCAACGATGCCCCAGCCTTGAAACAAGCCGATATCGGAGTCGCAATGGGCATCACAGGCACTGATGTCAGTAAAGAAGCCAGTGACATGGTACTGCTGGATGACAACTTTGCCACCATCGTCTCGGCAGTTGAAGAAGGTCGAGTCGTTTATATCAACATTCGTCGTTTCATTCGCTACATCCTAGGCAGCAATATCGGAGAGGTCTTGACGATCGCCGCCGCGCCCTTATTAGGATTAGGGGGAGTACCGCTATCACCCCTGCAAATTCTGTGGATGAACTTAGTCACTGATGGTCTGCCTGCTTTAGCACTGGCAGTAGAACCGGGTAGACCAATTGTCATGCAACAACCACCGAAAGATCCCAAGGAGAGCATTTTCGCCAGGGGCTTAGGCTCTTACATGGTACGGATTGGTATTATTCTGGCAGTGATCACCATCTTAATGATGGTTTGGGCATACGGTTACACCGAACAGGTGCAAAGTGAGTTGTTAGACCGCGATCGCTGGCAAACAATGGTGTTCACCACCCTTTGTTTAGCTCAGATGGGACATGCACTGGCGATTCGTTCTAATACGCGGTTGATGGTAGAAGTGAATCCCTTCTCAAATCCCTATGTGCTGCTATCCGTTGGCGTCACCAGCATCCTGCAACTGATGCTTGTTTACGTTGAACCACTTCGGAACTTTTTCAATACTCATTACTTGAGTGGATTAGAGCTATTGATTTGCATTGGATTTAGCTCTCTTGTGTTCATCTGGATTGAAGCAGAGAAGCTGTTTATCCGCTGGTATATCGCTCGTAAATAGTTCAAACCTGACTCATTAGATTGGTTGATGTTACTTATGAATAAAGCCGATTCACCTTTTGGGATTCAAACGTATAGCCAAGGGGATATCAGACTTGACCTGGAATTGAGTATTTATCAGCAATTGCAAAAACAATCTGTCAATCTTGCTGAATTTATACAACAGTTGACTGACTTCATCACGGTATTAGAACACAATAAGGGGAGATATAACATCAACCCCTATACAGAAAAATACAATCGAGGAATTCACATCTTAGGTAGGCAGAGTTCTGAATTAGGTGTTTTTCCTCATTCTTATCTAGCCTTGAAATGTTCAGAATGCCGCTGGGGTGCAGAAAACCCAAGAAAACAATTTTCCAGAAGCATCCAATTAGCCTGGGAATTTGAAACCCGGTTAACCAATCAAGAGAAAGCACTACTCCAGATTTGTCCGGTCTACTTGCACTGGAAAACACGAGTCAAGAGTGCCCTTTTTAAGCAAATTTTATTTATGCCAAAGATTGAGGGCACTCCCTTGGGAAAAACAGAAGTTGGATTTAGTCCTGAATTTTGTCATATCTTCAATATCCCCGATTTCAAGGAAATTCTGCAAAAATTCAGGTTCTCCCTACATCGTTTTCTCGATCCTGACAAGAAGCGTCAACTGCTCAAAATTCAGTCTGCATACTTATTTCAACGTTTGTCTAAAAGAGGAATTATAATTCCTAGCTTAAATCAGAAGAATATCCTGGCAACATTAAACACGAAGACTAAACAAGTTCAATATGTCATTATTGATCCGATCGCGGATTACTATTTACCAATTTCTCCTATCTATAATCTTCTGACAGGCTACTTGTGTAAATAATCTCAAGAGCCGTTTTTTGTTAAGTAGGTAGTCGTAAGAAGTTATAAAATAGCCAGGGTAAACGCATCTAAAACGAGGTAGAAAAGGGTGTAGGATAAGAAGTTTTCCTCTACTCTACTTGCCCATGCCTCCTCTTATCAATCGGGAAACCCTGCTATGACGATGTAGAAACGGATCGAACAGCAGTGCGATCGCCGGTTGAGAAATGTATGTATTGCGGATTGGAAGAAAATCCTCTTTCAACGCTAACCGAGGATTCTGGTTTGATCGAGCAGGATTCCTGAACCGCTGTCAAGAATGCGATCGCCAGTCGGGAAAGTCACCTATGACGATGTAGAAACAGATTTTCTAGAGCCAGCCAAAGTTGATGACTCCGAACCGTCGAATATTGGCGACATATATCTGTAAAGCTGGAAAATTACTTCAAAGCCAAGCACCCCAGTAAAAGATGTCAAATGGGTTCTATACAAGAGGGCAATCGAATTTGGCTGAACTACAAGCTAAGTTACAAATTTTATAGATTGATCGTCAGGATTTTTTTCTTGCTTTTTTTGTCGCTCAACACGACTGTATTGTAGGGTGATGTATCCGTTCCCAGCGGAATTGGCAGCCAAAAACTGGGGTTTTTATGATCGAGTTCGCCTAAATCAATGCTTTTCGTTATATCGCCATCTGTTGCAAGATTTGCGGTAAGTTCGCCTTTATAATCTTCAATTAAAAAGTCGCTAAATAAAACGACTTGCCCACCCTTAGGATGTATACCAAGGATGACCTGACCGCTGAAAGTTGTGCCTTTTCGTTCTTCATCAACCGTTGCCATTATGATTTCCGAGGGGTCTTGACCGGACATATCTGCCATAAACTTTTTCCTGGGTGAATTCTCAACAATTGAAAATGATTTTACAAGAGCGCTATAGGCGATCGCAAAACTCTCAGGACGTATTTCTGCATCGGTCTTGCAAATGTATAGCCAAGTTACTTCGGGTTTAACGCCTAATTGGAAGATTGAGTAGGGATGAGTAGAGGCTGAAAGCGATCGCGAAGCGTTGCTGCTATAAGAGATCGCATCGCAGAAACCTGATAGAGGGGAGACGCTCTTGAAGTTTCCGGATTCTGTTCTAGCAACCTACGAGAGCCACGGGCAGGGGTAGGCATGGTGCATTAAAATCTGGCAGTAGAACTGCTCAAACGCCTACTTCGCGATGAAGTCAGAACCCAACGAGTATATCGTGATAGACTTGACTTTCAGCGTTGATTAGTGTAAACGAATTTGAAAACCACAAATCTGATCGCCATAAATCCTGAGCGTCACAAAACCAAAAATATTGAGAGCGATTGCCACATTCAACCCTTATGTGATATTTTATATTCTAATTGAAAAAATCAGTTTGGTTGCTGTATAGATGCGGTTGGGTTTCGTTTTCAGATTACCGACCGAAAAATCTGTAGAAGGTTTTCAGCAAAATTTTCCTAAATTGATCAATAGTAAGGTTTTTCAAACCTTAATTACTCAGTTATTCAAAATGAAAATCTTATTGAATTAAAACGAATATGACTATTGACAATTCAACCAATAATAAGCCACTCAACTATACTTTTAGTTTGACGTTTAATCCAGAAATTCTTAGAACTATTTCCTATGTAGGATTAATTCTCATACTGCTTGTGGGAGCGATTTTGACTGAAACATTGGTTGACGTTGATCCCCATACCACTGCAATCTATAAATTATTTGGGTTTAATCACCCCTGTAATTGGTTGGATCATGAACCCAGTAGAACGGTTTCGGCGATGCTCCTACCATTGTGGGAAGTTCCTTTTATCTTCTATATAATTTTTGATTTTTTGAGAATTCAAGATGCGTATAGGAAAAACGAAGCTCCACTATATGTTTATATCGTCTCGGCAATTTTCTTGCCCATTGAAATTCTTTTGACTGTCTGGTTCAGAATTGTGTTTGTCTGGAGTCCAGAAGTAAACTTCTTGTATCATTATCTCCCCTATATCGGCTTTCAGTTTCTTCTGTTTTTAGTAGCCTTCGAGAATGTTTTGTACTTCTACGCGATGAAAGCACTGCCCTTTAAAAATAGCCGTCCCCTTGCCATTGCCTATCTGATAACGTTATTCGCAGTAACAGTAGGATATACCGTCGTTGGAATTTCAAGTGCCTTGGGACATCCCATTCTCGATCTCGTCAACAATCCTGGACAACAGCTATTAGTAAAATTGTTAACCCACTTCTACACTCTCTTAATCATTCCTATTCCTCTGATCTTATCTGTGTTGGAATTGAAGCGATCACCTAATCATAAAATATCCTTTGAATAAGCCCTTCAGCCATGCCAATTTTGTAAGGTGTACTAATACAAATAATACGCCTTCTTATTTTGACATATTCCTGGTAAAGCTACGCTTTACTAGGGTGAGTGAAACCAATTTTGGAATTCTACCAACTATCCTATTCATCGTGTAAGATATGATTGCTCAACTAACGGTGAATAATATCCACTAACAACAAATAAAAAAAGTACATTTTTCTGTTAACTCTAAAACCCCTATGGTATTAGGATTATAGAATTTGCATCTTAAATTTATCTTACTTTTAGCGCTTTATTGAGAAAAATCAGTGCTGACTTAAGGTGCATTTTTAAAGTTATCTTACTTCTACCGCTTTATTGATGATAAAAACACGTAGGCACTTAGTTCTTAATTTATTATTTATTATCCCTCTTCTGTCACTCTCCGGAGGGGATAAATAGTAAATGAACCCTTTTATCCAGAGGAATAAAAGGGTTTGAACTGATTCATAGCAGTAATTAAGTGATTAAACCCAAGTTTAGAGGATGTTTGGAAAGTAGCGAAGAGCATAAGCATGGAGAAAAGCTTCCCGAAGTTTTAGGCTGAACATACCGCTGTTCTGTCAAACTGGGGTGAAACCTTGATGTTTCGTGGACTAAAGCAAAGAGAGCGCTTCACAACTCTTAGGCGGTTCATTTTTCTGTTACTGGTACGTAAGTCCTAATAAAGTGAAATAGTATTACTTGGCACCCAAGCCAGAGTTACTTAACGACATGGGTAGGCGATACGACATCCTGGTTGAGTCGGCTGTCCTGAGCGGACGAG
>NZ_JAMPJY010000065.1:0-24542 GCF_039961875.1 Trichocoleus sp. ST-U2
ACACACACACACACCAAAAGACAAGCTAGGAAACTAAAACGACTTCCAGGACGGGTTGGATGAATAACTCCGGTGATGCCGGAAATTTTTGCATGAATCAAAAAGTTAGCTGGTGACTGCCTCCTTCACAACAAACGAAGGAGCGTAAACCCTGTGCAAGAATTAACAGCCGTTCAGCCCGTTGAAGAAAACAATCAAGCCATTGCGATTGACCAGCAGCCAGCTCTAGCAATCTCAGCCCCTCAACCTCCTAAATTAAAGCAGTTCGATATCCGAGAGTGGGCGAATCGCTTAACGCCAGTAGAAGGCAGAAAGAATGAATATCTGTGCCCGGAATGCGATAAAACGCTAACCATCGATTTGAATGAGGGAGCTTATCTGTGCTGGGCAAATGTTTCTCGGCAGAGTATCCGAATCCGAGAAGAGATCGCGCCTTCATTGCCAAAGCCAAAGAAAGTAATCACTGCTCCACCTAAGAAGCCTAAACCTGCCGTCAGTGAAAAGGTTAAAGAGGTTGTGGCTCTGCCTTTAATTGAGACTCGACCAGAACACATCAAAGAGTGGGTTGAGGGCAGTGGGATTTCCGAGGAATTAACCAATCGAAATCTCAGAAGCATTGACGATGAAAAAGAGATTGCAAGACTCTTGAACTGGAAAGCCTACACAGGCTCTCCTGGTTGGTACGTCCGCTCGGTCGATCCATCTACCGGGATGTATACAAACAGTGGACAGTTCAAGCCAGATATTCCAATCGATTTCAAGCAGGACGGCAACTCTCAGAAATACATCACTTTCCCTAAAGGCGGGAAGTTGCGCCCTATTTTCCCAGTGGTGGATATGGCTACCTGGGAAGCGATCGCCAAGAAACACGGATTGGAATTTCAGGGCAGCATTGACAAATCACGCAATGATAACGGCTTTTGGAAATGGGTTCTAGACAATCCAAAAGTGCCCATAGTAATAACCGAGGGAGGTAAGAAAGGGCATACTATCCTCACAAACGGTTGTGTACCCATTATTCTTCCCGGCGTTTGGGGCGGACAGCGCGATAAAAAGTACCTCACCGAAGACCTCAATATTTTTGTGGTTCCCGGCAGAGGTGTATTTTTAGGGTTTGATTCAGACCTGCGGGAAAACAAGAAGGTAAAAGCCGCACTCGATAACCTTGCAAAGTTGATTACTCAAAAGGGTTGTGTTCCGAAGGTTTTGGATTGGGAACCAGAGCAAGGAAAAGGCATCGATGATTTTATTGTGAGCCAAGGAGTAGAAGCATTGGATGAATTAATTGCGAAGGCTCTACCTTACGATGAGTGGCGATTGAAGCTTGAAGCTCAATTTGAGAGTAAGAAATCGTCATCCAAAGGCAAGTCTGAAAAACGCGAGAAACTTCCACTCCCAGACATTCTAGGGGAGAAGATTGCGGAAGATTATCGGGACAAGCTTGCTTACAACGATGTGACTGGAATTTGGATGCGATACGAAGGAGATCACCCCGGCGTGTGGTCGCCCGAAACGAATGAGTTTGTCGAAAGCATGATATCGAGCATCCTCAAAGCACGCGGAATTAGCGGCTACGGGTCGCACAGCTTCGTCGTCAACATTGTCAAGAAACTGCGCTGCGAGTTATTGCAGCGGCGTTGGGAACAGCCGTCTGCTAACAAGCTACTTCCTTTTCACGATGGGGTGCTGGAATTGGCAACAGGCAAACTTTTACCGCACTCACCCGGCTATAAATTTACGTGGGCATTAGAACGCTCACACGATAGCAATGCTACCGATTGGAGCCTAATAGACCAATTTCTAACCCACGCCACAGGTGGGAATGACCGACTCAAGGAAATTTTGATTTGCTACTGCCATGCCGTTTTGATGGGGCGTGCTGACCTTCAAAAATTCTTGCATCTAACTGGGGTTGGTGGCAGCGGTAAGGGTACTTATATGCGACTCTTAGTTGACCTGATTGGGCAAACGAATGTCCACAGCTCAACACTAGAGGATTGGTGTGGGAATCGCTTCGAGGCGGCAAATGCTTTCGGAAAGCGCTTAGTCGTTTTTTGGGATGAGGATAAAGCACTCAAACAGTTAGGGCGGTTTAAAAGCCTGATTGGTCAGGATTTGCTCAGAGGTGAAGAGAAGGGTAAAAAGGCTTTTCAATTCCGCTTCGATGGAATGGTCGCTGTCAGCTCCAACTTCCCCATTTTTGCAGGAGATAATTCCTCTGGGATGTCACGACGGGTTATCGGTATTCCATTCAATGCAACTATTGCCGCATCCAAACGCCGTGACCTGAGCAAAGATTTTCAACCACAACTGGCAGCCTTCACGAATTATCTTCTGACCATTCCTTCCCAGCGAGTCACAGAGGTACTACTCGGACTGGAAGCGGCACCAGAGCTTAACCAACAGTTCTGGGAATCTCGGATCAGAACTGATAGCGTTGCGGCATGGTTAAACGACCGGGTAATCAGAGATTCACTAGCGACAACACCTGTTGGCAATGATGCAGAAGACGAGCGAATGCTCTACGGTTCTTATGTGCAGCATTGCCGAAAATCTGGTACACCAGCACGCGGGAATAAGAATTTCTCACCAGATTTATTGGAACTATGCCGCACAATTCTGGGATGGACTGAGATTGAAAAGGTTCACACCAAAACCGGAAAGTTAATAAAAGGATTGAGGCTTCGGGATGATAGTCGGGACGGCAACATTCCAACCTATGATTACGAACTCTTGCAAGAGGTGAAGGGTCAGGTGAAGGGTAGTGAAGGGTACGGTGACGGGTCAGAACCCTTGCCCAGTAAGGCTGTGACGGATAGTGACGGATTAAACAAAATTTCTAAGTCAGGATTGAAAGAGGATGAAATACAATCTACCGTCAATGTTCAACGGGCAACTGAAAATACAGATGAAAGTACATACATAAAAGATGTAGAACCTGACCCTTCACCATCCGTCACCCCTTTGCCCAGCAAGGCTCCTGACCCGTCACTTGACCCTTCACCTGACCCTTCACTCGCCCCTTCATCAGCAATGGGAGAGGAAGAGATAGGGCATGATTGCAGCCCAGAGGAGATTGCTAATATTGCCCAAATGATTCTCGAAGCAACCGATGGAATCTCGATCATGCAGGTAATGAGCCTTTTTGTGAACTCTATCGAAAAAGCGAAGAAGGAAGTTTGGAAGCGCTTAACCCCAGAGGAACGGGAACGAATTGAAACCTCAAAAGCTCAAGCGCAAAGAGATGCACAACCTGGAGTTAAGTGTTGGGTGAAATGCCCTGAGGATTATGTGTGGAGAAAGGCTACGCTAATTTCCGTGCCTAAATTACCGGGAACAACATACTGGAGATTTGAATTAGAGGATGACCTAAAAGGGGTAAAGAAAGAGCAACTCATACACACTCGGAGAGATAGTGTTGAATCAAGTTGGTGGTTGATTGCTTAGTTTCGTCGCTGCGATCGCTTTCAATTGTTCGGAGGCGATCGCAACTGTTGTTTTCTGAAGCAGTGAACAGAGATGTCTCCTCTTTCTTGTAAGCAATGGTTTTTTCGGTCCCAATTGGGACGGAAAGTTGCGGGGGTAAGTTTTAGGGATGGAAGGGCAGGAGTGGTGACTTTGAAGAACAGATGATTAACGGCTGCGGCTTCCTACAGATATCTAAATTGCTGGAGCGTTGGTTTAAATTAAAAGTGCGATCGCATTCTGGAATCTTCGGCATAGTCTTGCAGTTGGTTTACTCAAGTCTCCTTTAGAACCGGGTAGGCTACTGCTTCTCCAAATTCTTAGCCGTGTCAAACCGCTTAATCAAATCTCTAATGATGCGCGGGTCATTCGTTCTTAAGCCCACTTCTCTCTCCGTGCTTTTAGTGCCAGAGGTCAGAAAGTTGTGACTTCCCAGCACCGTCCACGAGCGATCGCACACGATAAACTTCTCATGGGTTCCCAGTAGTTTTAGCTGGAATCGGTCTGGATATTTCTGCTCTAGATTTTCCAGTTTGGGCAAAGCACTGTAGAGATAGGACGAGGATTTAAGCCGCTGGCGGATTGAACCAATAGAACTTACTGATCGCAGCTAAAGGAAATTCGGAAGTTGCTGGCAGAACTTCAGGTGGTTTTGAATGCCGATTAGTTCTAGTGGTCTATCTTAATCCGTTTAGAACTAACTTGCATTTTGGCACAACCCAAACCGCGTGCCAATTGGTACTTAACTGTCTTCCTCAAGTTCTGTCAACGCTTCAGCCAGTAAAAATCGCAGCACTTCAGATTTCTTCCTGCCAGTGCGGTTAGCGAGTTTGGTGAGCTGTTGGTGCATTTCTGGCGAGAGGTCGAGTTTGGTTTGCTCTCCCCCAATTATAAAATTAATAGCATTCTACTATCGCACTTCAACTTTTTTACAGATGATACTCATTACACTACCACTGCCCTGAATAGTAACAATGTGCAACTTTGGTAAAGTCTTTACATCATCAACTAAATATGAATAGCTCTTAAGTTCGTTCTGAGCTAAAGTTCGATACTCATGAACAACTTCTAGGATGTTTATCTCCTCATTCCCCTCCTCATCATCTAAAGAATCTCTTGAAAAGTTAAAGTTAAGGATATTGTTCAAGTAGATGAGAAACCTTTGATTCGTACCAACGGCTGCGATCTCCAAAGAGAAGCCATGATTTTTGAATTTAAGTGACTCAATATACAGAAGAGAAAGGTCAGATAATGAAATGCTTCTCATAAATTTGTACTTATACCTACTCGCGCATTTAGAAAAAGAAGGCGGAGCAGGGTTATTTAAAATTCTAGTGCTAGAGAAAAGGATGCTCTCGTGTAAGCGCGATCGCATTCTGAAGGTCGTGCCAAGTACCAATTGGTACGCGATAGGAATTTAGTGGAAAGTTCAACGCCGATCAAAACGTAAGCCACATTTTTGCACGAACGATCATCCCTCAAACAACTGACTTGTCCAAACCTCCATAAAAGATTTTGGTTGAAACAAATTATTGAAGCGGCTTATGAGCCAACTATAAAAAGACTCATAAGCCGTCTCTAGAGAAAGTGGTTATCGTGTTGTTACAAGTGAGTCAGTAGTCGGTTTCAGGTCGCGAGTATCAATAGTCAGCTCACATTTCCCAAACTTTAAGGTAAAAAGACCCTTAAACTTACAAGTGGAAACAGACCAGAAGATAGACGCTGAAAGAAAACTAGCTCCGACTAATACAGCGAAAATGATTGTCGATTGAGTCTGTAACAAATCCATGTTTTTTTTAGATATCCCTTGTCTCTCTCAACTAAGGTGTCAAGTTGAAACTAAGGGGTTGGCATAGATAGTGTCACCAAGTTAGTGAAACCTTCTTCTATGCATTCTGGAACGGGTATTTAAAACGAGTTTGAAATTCGGTTTTTTGGCGACGAGATGCTGTAACCCTTACACAGAAAGGCAAGCTCTACGTGCGATTGCCACTTACGACTCACAATAAGGTGACGTGCCAATTGGCACGCGGTTAGCCTTCTCACCCGCGTTCACTGTTGATGGCAGTGAAAAGCAGCCGCTGCCCGATTATTTGGGATGAATCACCTAGCTCATAGCTTAAGTGGATGAGCGGAAAAATTAGACAGTGCCAGGAACGCTCCTGCAAGACTTAGGAGAAAAAAAACGGAATAAAATTTCTTCTCTTCCCAGTCGTACTCCCAGCCCAAACCATCTGGATCTAAACTTTGACTTTGACGCGATCGCTTTCATTCCGCAGCAAATGGGACGGGTCTGGTGAATCTCGCACAATTCTCATCACGGTGTTTTTTGAAAGCCCCAGTGACTCGGCTACTTTCCGGTAGGACAGTCCTTGCTGTATTAGCTCCAACACCTTTGATTCTTTTTCTCGAACTAGAGCCGGAATGTACCCCAGTTGTCTGCCAAATCTTGTCCCTCTCGATTTGGCCGCTGCCATTCCGGAGCTAACCCGTTCCCGAATAATGTCGCGTTCAAACTCTGCTAATCCTGCCAGTAGGGTGGCAATCAATTTTCCTTGGGGACTGGTCAAATCAAATTCCAATCCCGATTGAGCTAGGAGTGAAACTTTCCGAGTTCGTAATTCCTCAAGAGTGCTGAGAATGTCGGGAGTCGAGCGACCCCATCGGCTTAATTCAGAAACGATGATGGCATCAATCTTTCGTGCTTGAGCGAGCGCCATCACTTTTTTCCGCTCAGGTCGGTCGGATTTCGCCCCGGATGCTGTTTCCTTGTAAACTTCCACAACTTCAAAACCGGATAGTTGTGCGTAACTAACCAAGTCTCTTTCTTGGCGATCGCAACTTTGCTCATCCGTCGAAACCCGACATAAATGGCGACCCGATACGGCTTTGGCTGTCCCATTTAAACCCCTAAAAAATCAGCGACCCCGATGCTCTTTCCAGCGTCGGAAAAGTGCCTAATTTATTGTCCCATTTAGGGAAGTCTTCTGCTGGGACAAACTACTCAGTCAAGTGGCTGTTTTGGCTGAACTGATTTTGAGCGCCTAGACAATTAACTAAATTTTTAACTAGACAGGTCGCTAGACATTAACTAGACATTAACTAGACATTAACTAGACATTTACTAGACTTTGTGCTAGCTATTGTCTAGTTAATGTCTGGTACAAGGAAAATAGTATGAGCAATGGTAAAGAGAGGATTCAGCTAAACCTGCGTTTGGATGGGCATAAAGATTTATATGAGGCTGTCAAGGTGGCGGCATCAGAGCAAGATACCAGCGTCAATCAATTTGTAATTGATGCCCTCAAAGCAGCGCTGGGATGGGAAGCTGAAGCTGCCGTATCTCCTCAAATAGTGTCAGAGATAGAGTCGCGTCTAGCGTTACTAGAATCACATCTAGCGCTAGTGTCTAGCATTGAAAATCGTTTAGACGAGGTAGAGCAACAGTTGGGGGAGTCAATCGCCTGAGAGAGGAGAACAAATCTCTCAGGCAAAGTGCAGAAACAAAGGCAGTTATGGAGAGCAAGGAACTGAGAACCAAGCTTGCGGAGGTAAGGAAGAAGCTGGCTGAGACTAAGGCGGATAGAGATGATATCTTCCACCAGTTAGATATGACTCAACAGGTAGTTAAGTTGCAGGATAAAGAACTTAACGAGATGCGCGCAGCCAATCGAAAATTAGCAGCGGAAGCAAAGTCATCTCCACAAACCAACCTAATTAAACCTCCATGTCCAGCTTGTGGAGGAAAAAAGGTTCATAGCAAAGGGTTGAAGTATAAAAAGCGAAGATGGAATTGCTTAAGCTGCAATCATTATTGGAGTACGCCGACCGAACCTGCTAGTTAGCCTTGTAAACAGTCCTTTTCAGAAATAAGATTTACCTATTTTTGAGTTTTTTTTTATATTAGTAACGTAAAAGTCGTAAAAATGTAATGCATTTAGCAGAATAGGTAAACTGACGGAAATATGTGAGGAATAGGTCTTCTTTTTAAAAATGTTAATTGTTGCTTAAGTTTTCAATTTCTACTTTGGGTAATAACAAAGTATTCTCTATTTCCTGTCGTACCTCAAGGCTTAAGTAACAATCACTTTTTAAACAATTAACTAGCAAAGCATTAGCAGAAAAATATTGAGAGAGCAAATCTATTTGTGGCAAGGTAAACTGCCAATCATGTCCCAAATTTCTATACTTGGTTATTATAGCTCTTACTTGATTTATCCAGTCTTGACCATTAATGCACCACCATTCTTGGTATGTCTTTTTGTCTTTTTCGTTGTCATTCAATTTAGGTAGTTGAGCTTTTAATCTTTGCAAAGAGGATTTTATTTCAAGTTCGAGACTTGTTCGTTCGGCGCAAACAATAGCGGACAAAAGAGACCGCCGTAACTTTTGAAAATGGTCACTTTCATAAATTTTACTAAAGTCAACTGCTTCTGCTTGTTCTTTAAACATAGTAAAAATGGACACATGAGCTAAACCAGTGAGGTAAATTTGAGAAAGTTCATAATCATAAACTAGATCATGCTCAATATCCTCAAGATTTTTGTAATTCTTGTCAAAGCCGAATCCTTTCTGTGCGATTATATCTATAGATTTGTAGATTGTGATAAAAGAGGAGGGTGAATTCGATATAAAGTCTTTGTTCATTAAAAATCCATTGTCTAACATAAAGTAAAAAGACCTTACTTTAGCTGGTTTATAAGCTGTCTTTACAAGGAGAGCTTTTTGGTTTGCCCAAAAAAGAAATTGTTGTATTACTTGATCTGACGCTACAAGTTGATCAATTTTAGTTTTCATTAATAATAGTAAATCGCTAGCATCAGACAATAGGGCAATGGTTAGTAGGAAGACTTCGCTCCAACGCTTTTCGTTGACATAATTGCTTAATTTTTCCAGTTGGTTAAAAGCTTGTGATGCTGGAGATTCAACAATTTTTTTTGCCGTGAAATATTCTTGAAAGGTCAAATGAGAAAAAGAATAAATACCTCGTGCGCGTTCTACAAGTAACCCATGTTGCGCTTCCATTGATTTCAGTATAGTTTCACTATCGACTTGTAGTGAGTCCAATTCAGTCGGGTCTTTACATAAGTTACGAATATAATCTCTAATGTAGCGTTCAATATCTCTTTGCTTGAAAAAATAATCCTTGCGTTCAAATGTAGTCCATGCTATTTTGCTTAGTAAACCCTCCTTGTGTCCAACGGAAAGTTTTTTATAAATTTCATTTCGTATAATCCCGCGCTTACTATCCCATTTTCGTAACAAAGTTTGAATTGCTCTGTCATATAGTTCGGCCCGGCTATGGGGGAAATCTCCCGAATCTTCAAACTCTAAACACAGTAGTGTTAGCAGTAAAGGATTCGTAGCTAATTCTTTTATAGACTGATTAGCTTCTAATTGTTGTATAAATCGATTAGGTAAGTCTAATGCTTCCTGACAAAACCATTTTTTTGCAAAAGCTTCTATTTGTTGATCATCGAAATCAGCAATCTCTACTTCAACAAATTGTTCAAATGTATACTCGTGTGCTGCGATCCGGCATGTGAGGAGAAATTGATTTGTGCGGTGCTGAGCAGAAAAATCTTTTATCTGTCCTAAAACCCACTCGCTATCCTCTTCTTTGACCTCGTCTAAGCCATCAAGTAAAATTAGCATTCTACCCTGCTTGAGGACGTTTGAGAGTTGAATAGGTGTAACGGAATCTTTAGCGAACTCTTGGCTTATAAAATCCAATAAAGTTGGCTTTTTATCGATTTCAGAAAAACGCTTAAGGGTAACAAAAAAAGGAATTTTGTTAGAGTAAAAATTGCCGAAAGCACATTGGATAGCTAGGTATTTTAAAAACGTTGTTTTTCCAGCGCCAGGTTTTCCCAAGACCATCAATTTAGAGTGACGATTCACAGCATCTAGTCCCGTTATCCTCCCTTTGACTTTACCTAGTCCACAACGAATGAAGTCTTCTTTCTCTGGGTCAAAATCTTGCAAGAGTTCAGAAATCTTTAACCGTCTACGCCCCGTAATCTTTTCTAGAATATTGACATCAGTATAAATATCATTTAATCCAATAGCCTGTTCCATATCTAATACACGCATCTTGCCACAGCATTCTTGAATACTAGGCTTTATCTTTTCACGTACTTCCTGTACTAAAGCATCTATATCTTTATTGGTAGCTACGGTATTATCTGTTGAATGAAGATAGTCGTTTTGATATTTTTTGGTAAGGAAATCACGTAATTTATAGAATTTACCTGGACCTTTGGCACAAAAGTTAAATTTTCTGTACACCCCAGTCATACGGGTACGGAAAGCTCCTGAAGAAATGTTGAGAGAATTGGCGATATCCAAATCTTGCTTATTGCTACTAAAGCGTCGGACGAACGCTGCCCCTTGTTCTGGCGAAAGGTCGTAGTCATTAGCTAACTGGTTCAAAAAAGCTTCTGGTAGTGAGTCCATTCATTCATCTCATAAGTAACCTGAAAAGCTAGTCTAGCTAACTTTGAGAGTTATGTAAGGTAATCTCAGCCTACATAAGCCTATGTTTCAGCGAATAGTCAAAAGCTTAGTTGAGAAAGTGGATGTAGTCGAGAAATATAAGCAAGCGTGGGACTCGGCTCAAATGCCAAGAGGCGGAAACTCTACCCTCGCTATCACATAGTTGTAACCAATGATAAAGATTACATCCACATTCAAGCTAGTGTTTGGGACGGTAGTAGGTTTTACGCTGGTTTCAGGGATCACAGCCGTAGTCATTGCTTCGCAACCACATTTAACACCGCAACAAGAGCGAGTGTTTGAAACCTGCCAAACAACCTGGCAAACAGGTATTGGGGCTGTGGTGGGGCTGATGGGAGGGAAAGCGGCTAACCTTCTTCATAAACAGGAAGAAGAGGAGAAAAGGAGCAAGAGCCAGCAATAACCATATAGTAAAAACTTTGTCCAGGAGGTTCTGAATGGAATACCCTGGACAGAGTGGGATATCTACAAAAAACTCTGGTTGTCAAAGCTAGGATACTCGGCAACATCAAAAATTATTCACAGTGCGAGCCAAGAGTTTGATTAGCAGGAACGGTTTTAGCGACTCTCCAATATCTTATCGATCCTCAATAAAATATCTTGTGCCGTCTTCTTAGCAGAATCGGGTGTAGTGCAGTCCTTAGCAGGCACACGAATTATTCTCACTCCCTCGTCCTCCAAATGACGTAAGCGCTCCTGAGCTGCGGCTGGTGATTCTTGATGCCAGCGATCACCGTCTACTTCTACCACGAATGTTACGCCACGACGAATGACAACGAAGTCGGGTTCAATTCGCTTAAAACGTGGACCGTTGGATGTTACGACGGGCAGTGGCATTACTGGTAGTCCTGTGTCACGAAGAGCAATGAATAGCTGCACTTCTGGCTGAGAGCGGAACAGTAATCCCTCATGCTCAATAGCCGCTGGATTTGCGGAATGCGCGCGGCCTTGATTTGTCACACCCTTGGAGGATGAGACGGCTGTCACTGCAAGTCGAACTTTGAAACTATGAGCATCACTTACCACAATAGCGTTGGCGAGTTTAGCAAGTTCTTTCTCAACTGCGGTTCTCTTTTCCTCACTATCAAACGCCGCCCAATCACGTGGCAACAAAGATACTGTAATCAACCACGTCCATAGCCCACCGTCCCAGTTATCGTAATCATCGAGAGAAACGCTAACGCCACGAGTACGCAACGCTTCCGAAAGCACGTCCAAGCCCTGTGCATTTGCAAGCTCAGCGAGAGTGTTCGCAAGAGTTTCGGGGGAAACAGGCACTGGACACTCACTAGGTGACCGAGATCCATTCCGCCCATACACGGATCGGGAATCATCCATATAATTCAAAGCCTTGCTCCCATTGATCCCACGCTTTATACGGCCAGTACAATAATATCGCGAGGCAACTTCATTAGGGTGCGCCTAACATAATCTATATAATGGGCGTTTGAAATTTGCTAGTGTTGAGTTCGAGGTCAACTGCCACCACTGATTTAAGCCTTTATGTAAGTATTGTTTGTATAACATTGCAAACATCTTCATAACAGACATATTTTGTCTGTAAATTTTTGGATCTATAGGGTTTCGACCACGCCAGAAAAAATCTTGCGTGGTCTGCTTCTTCCAGAGACCGACGGAATCCATTTCTACACCGCATCGAATTATACGCCGAGTTCAGATGACGATATTTGCGGATGGGGGTGACTGACATGAGACATGCGGCAACTAACTGCGCGTAATAAAGAAATTATATGCACACTTGGGGTCAGCGACGAGAACTCAGCCTTTCTTCAAAAACAGCAGAGGCTTTTCAATGATTGAGAGCCAATTGGGACGAACTGGAGTGCAATCTACTTCATCAGGCGGCATCTCAAAGCTTGATTAAAAGCACGCTGAATTAAAGCTCAGTAAGAATACCATGTGCGATATAGAGTCTCGTCGATTAAGCTCGATTGAGAAAGCTTGGGAAACATTATTGTCATGCCCGTGTCCAATCCGCTAGAAATTGCTGCACTGGTACGTGAAACCAGATTTCGATTGGGTTGACTCAAGCGCAGTTTGCAGAAAAGCTGGGTGTGTCGTTTCAATCGGTGAACCGTTGGGAAAATAAGCGGACAAAGCCGCTGCCTACGATGCGTAAGCAGATTGAGGAAGTATTGAGGCAGATGGGTGATCGCGGTTCGGATTTACTGGAACGGTACTTTGCTACTCGAAAGTAACGCGCGATCGCGCTCGCTTACAATAGTTCAGCCAGCCGCAGGGCAACCAATTCTTTGGGAAACGATTAAATAGACTAATTTACTTATGCCAGCTAACTACACCGAAATCGAAAAACGCCTTTGGGAAGCAGCGGGTGAACTCAGGGCGAACTCAAAGCTCAAACCCTCTGAATACTCGGTGCCAGTCCAGGGGCTAATTTTCCTTCTCTACGCAGATTATAAGTTTGCTTTAGTTGAGCAGCAGATGGTAAATACAAGTAGCAGGCGGCGCACGGTAGGTAAGATGGATTACCAAGCTAAGGGGGGTGTTGTTTCTGCCAGAGACTGCCCGTTTCGATTACTTGCTCAATCTTCCAGAAGCTGAGGAGATTGGCGGGGCGATTAATGCGGTGATGAAAGTGATCGCAGACGAGAATGAAGAAATCGGCGGTGCTTTGCCTAGAAATTACAACAGCTTGGAAAAGCCGATTCTGCGAGAGTTGTTGAGAATTTTAGATCGCATTCCTAGAAAAGATATTACTGAGGATGCCTTTGGAGAGATTTATCAGTATTTCCTAGGGAATTTTGCTCAGAAGGAAGGGCAAAAAGGCGGTGCTTAGTTATAAGGCGAATCGCTGGTTGGATTGGGTTCTAGAAGCTTATCAGGGAGGAAAAATTATAGAATCGAAGGGCAAAGAAAAGGCTTGCAAATACGTCTGTAGCCTATTGTAGGCACAATAGAAGATAGTTTGTTCTGGATGTGTAGAAGATATACAGGCTCAAAATTTTGCAGCAAAACACAGATTTATATCGGGTATTATATAGTTCAAATGCACTATAGCAGGATGTCAAAACACTTTAATCTCTTGCACCAACTCCTATTTTTCTTAAGCTCAATATGGCAAAAAAACGACAAAAAGCTAGTTTTACAACTCTACGAAAACTGGTCAGTCCTAAGCAAAAGTCTCTATGTAAGCTTGCGGAATCTCTCACTACGTTCGATTCGGTTGACCTACTTGGAACGCTTGCTGCATTGCAGCTAATGCCAGAAAACGCTGATCGTGCCTTTCGCTTTGAAGTTCTGAGCCATGTTGTTGCATCAGTTAAGAGTAAGGGCTTTGGTTCTAAGGAGAAGATTAACCTCAAGCAATTAGAAAAAATTTGCCGTTGTGATTCAACAGGGTTAGAGTCCCTAGTCAGTGGAGAAGACCCTTTTGATAATTCTTTTACAGAAGCGTTTACATTTATTGGTGGCTCCTACATCGTTTTCCCAGGAATTGTCGAGGAACCTACATTTATTCTGCGACATCTTGCCAGGGCACTATTTTTAGATGCTGACCCTTTCCCAGATGTTCATTTTAGGGAAATGGCGCGTGCTGTTCTTATAGGAGTTTTAGCTCTTAGTAATGAAGTGGCACGACGAGCAGGTTTGGGCAGAGGCGTTGACCCCGTTTCTGCCCTTGGGGAAGATGTAGTTTTCCCCTCTCCTGAACGCCTAGATCAGTTGCGACAAGCTGTTTCCTTTACTGCTTCAGAATTTGCTGCTTTGCTGGCTTGTCACAATGTTGCGCCATTTGAGATAGAAAATTTAATTTTGCAGCAAGGGCATATCTCCATCACAGGCTACCAGGTAGATAATGGGGAGCTTCTAGTTAGACCCATTGTGAAGGCTGCTGACAAATTTATTGTTGCAATTCCAGGAATGCTGTTGTCAGCAGCCCGTAATGAAATAATTCGCCTTGCTCTTGAACATGGCGTGAACACTGAACTTGCAACCCGTTATCACTCTGCTGCTTGGAAGACTGTCATTGATTCTCTTGGCTATGTTGAGCATCAACGTGTAGCAGTTTCGTTGCCCCAATCTCCTGATATACCTTACTTTCAGGATGCGTTTTTCAGTTTCGATAGCGACAAACTAGCTTATGTTACGTTCGTAACCGATGCATTGACTGATTACAACCCCCAAGATCCATTTGGTCGCTGGGATTTAGAAGACGTAGGTAACAAGTTAGAGGTAAGACTACAAGAAATTTGCGAGTTTGCATTTACTCAGAGGTCTGATATTAATGAAGTTCTATTTCTGCTGGTATGTCAGGGGGTTGGACGTTTGCAGATGCTTGGCTTTAGAGAATTGCCAGAGATAGAACCTCTATTATTTTTAGGAGTAACAGCAGCAGATTTAGAGACAATAACCCTTCTAGAAGGTGGAAATCCTCTTGCTATTTGGAAATATGTATGGGCATCTTGGAGGCTAAAACAGCAAGCGAAAGTAATATCCCTAGGTGAACTCAATAATTTCTATTTTTATCGAAATAAGGATTATACTTTTTATTCTTCCGATGAATTTCGTCCAACCTTGGTAATTATTGAAGCAGGAGGAGCTGGAGAATTAAGACGGGAAGTTTTACGGCAGCGAGATTGGCACGCTGTGCCTTCATATACTTCTAATTATGTTACTGAAGTAACTTCGTTATTTGGTACAGGCGATATTCCTGTTTACATACCTAGAAGTGTCTTGAGTCGAGTCCAGCAGAGAGTTGCTGTACTTGTTGAAGGATTGTCGCTGCCTATCTGGATTGTTAGTTCTAAACAAGAAGATAATATTCAAAGAGAATATCACCATTTATATGCTCAGTTCACTGAGACTATTGGCTACTGGTTATGGCAATTTAGTCCTTCGCTTAACTCAGTTATTCAGGCTATTAACTTCAAACAAAATATTTTATTGATTCAATTATTTATTCAACCAAATGAAGCATGGCAACACATTCAAGAACGACAAGCTACTTTAGAAAAAGAGCCAATTACGAGCGAAGCTAATTTGGTAAATGCAACCTTGGATGTGAGTATTTCATGGGCGATATCTTCGCTCTTGGAAAGTGATAATAACGAAGGCGAAAGATACTTGATGCAGCGTATTTTAGCTGGCATCCGAGACTTACTGCCAACGCAAGAACAAGAAGCATTATCTGATGAGGTTATTCACACAATTCTTGATCTTCATGCACCTCTGGGAATTAAGAAGAAACTTTTTTACTTAGAAGGCAATCTTAATCCTGAACTTGAGGAAGATGGATTGCCAGACTACCGTAAGGTTCAGGAGGCAGATGAGGATGAGCTTCTGGATGAGCTTGGTGACTACTTGAGTTCCGTTGAAAAGCTTAAAGTAGGACAGATTCCAGATGGCGAGCGTACTATTGTTATCAACAAGGCAGTTGGTTTCTTCTACAGCGAATTTAAGAAGCTAGTTGCATCCTTGAATCCGGAGCAGCTTTTAGAATACCTAATTGCATATCACGAAGCGATCGTGCGTGAGACAGCATTTCACCGTATGACTATACCGACTCGACTTGCTTGTTTCAGTTCAGAGCCGGAGATGATAGATATCTTAAGTAATGAACTGCCAGAACGTCACAAAGCTGCACTTGCTAGTCGTTTTGTCATTGAGTATGTTGTTGCTCAACCACCGACTGGTATACGTCCGTTTAGTCTTACTGTTTATGATCGCCTTCAGGCTCTTGCGTCTCAAATCGTCAATTTTGGATTTGAGAGTGATCTCATCAACTTTGAACTAGCTGACATCAAGCGATCGATGCTGCCTTCTGGAAGGCTAGGTGCGAATAGGGATGAGTATGAAAAGGCGAGAGCTAAGTACGTGTCAGTCTTTGCAGGTGGAGAGATCCGTCGAGTAACTCGCTCATTTAATCTTCATTGGCACAGACCACAAAAATCTTCTGAGAAACCCAGTTTTGTAGCTCAGATGGATGCGGCATCAGCAATTGAGTTTGGTTTCTCAATTACGGAGATTCAAGAAATATTGGGTGAGGCGGTCAGCATTGGCAGAGAACTTCATCCTACCGTTGCTATTCTGCCTCTAGAAGACCTAATTAGGCGTTTAAGTGAGGGATTGGGCTGGTCGTTAGAACGAGTCAATCAGGTGATAGATATACTGGCTATCAAACCCCGTATTGACTTTCTGAAACCTGATCCGCCTCATCAAGGAGGTGATGTGTATCCTTGGAAATTTAATCGTGCGCTTTCCTATTTACGTCGCCCTTTTCTGCTGCGAAAGCGGGACGAGAAAACCGAAGTTCTTTGGGGAATTCGTCACGTAAATACTGTAAGTGAGTACCTTGTTTATCTTTGTCTTAATGGTCGGCTCAAGGCAAAAAGTACCGAGATGAAGCAAGTAATGAGTGTTGTGAGGAATGAGCAGACGAAGGAGTTCAACGATGAGGTAGCTGATTTACTAGAGCAAAATCCAGCTTTGACCGTCCGCCGCCGGGTTAAGAAGATAGGGAAATCCAAGATTCAAGGTGAGCAGGGTGTACTGGGTGATGTTGATGTGTTGGTTATTGACCCCAGAAATTTCTCTATTAAAGTCATTGAATGCAAAGATTTTGCTCTCGCCCGTGCACCGCACGAAATGAAGAATGAGTTGGATGAATTATTCCTGGGGAGAGATAAGAAAAGCAGGAGGGAGAAATCTGCTGTAGAACACCATCAGGAGCGTGTCGAGTGGATTTGTAGCCACTTATCCGAAGTTTTGAGCGAGTTTGGATTGGATTCCAATGCCACTTGGTCTGTTGAAGCAATGATTGTGACAGACTACGAACTAGCTACACCTCACTTATGGTCATCCCCCATTCCTGTAGTTTCTTTGTCAGAGCTTTCCAAGGCTTATCTGTAAGTGTTCAATTTCCTGTCTAAGGATGGAACCAACCCAATCGCGTCAACATTTGATAAATCTCGATTTAATCGCTCCTTCCCGCTCTTAGTTGAAACCATTCTAAGAACTCAGGGAATTTTTGCTCATCAATTACCTCTTTAACGTTGAAGGTGAAAAGATAAGCGTGGCGGGAGAAGTAGATGCCTAAGCGTTTGATATCGTAGGCAAGCGGTACGCCTTTGAGTGAGTCAATCCGGCTCAAAACATAGTATCCGACCAGTTGATTAAAGTCCCTTCTCTGCAAATCCAGTTCCCTCACCGTTTTGATATCGACGAGTAAATCATCAAGGATTAAATCTGCATCTGCACCCTTCACTAAAGAAGAGCTTTTGAATTGTGGATTTAAGATAACCGTCCCTGAAGTCTGAAATAAACTAAAATCAACGGCACTGATTAAAGCTCTTAAATCCCGAACGTCTTCTTCATTAACCTGTAGAAGATTCTCATCCATTCTTAGGGCACGATAAAAGCCATCTAGTTTAGCCAGTAGTAAGGTAGAGGCAAGAAGTTCATCAGTCAAAGTCTGGGTTGAGAGAAACTCTGCATAACGTTCTTTTGCTTGAGTCAGAATCCCAGATGCTTGCTGACACAATTCATCTAAACCTCTGCTATCCAGAATGTACCAAGCATTTTCGGCTATCCAGGGAAGCTCAACAGCTTGTGGATTCAACCTCTTCAAATGGAAACGCATCAGATAATCAAAGGCAGCTCCCAGTACACGAGAATTTTGAGTGAGAGGGGGAGCGAGTAGCGCCTGATTCTTTATCAAGACTGGTTTAAGGAATTCTGCGTTAAAGCGTTCGCGAACATCCTTTTCATTGACGAATGAAGTTAAACTCATTAGGATTCCTCCAGTAAAAGAGCGCAGAAAATCTGAGTCAAAGACTCCCAAGAATCTGCTAACTTTAAAAAAATAATAGAAAGCCTTAAGTCAAAAAATATCGATTTGACATTGACTGTTGACCGAGTATTACTCTTAATTTAAATAGGGTGGACAGAGTAGATTTATGATGTCTTCTGGAATTGACTCGTAGTTCTCCAAAAGGAAATTAACTAAAGCAAGGTGACGCATATCATTTCTAGTGGGACGATGTTTTTTCTGAGGAGAGAACCAGGAACTAACCGTTCCGGGAGAGCGAGAGCAGATTAGAGAGACTTCTTCATAGGTTAATTTCCACTTGCAAAGAAAATCTTGTGGAGTCATTTGCATCTGAGAGTAAGCATAATTTTGGATGAGTTGACGTTGACGCTCAGTTAGAATTTGTCGAGTCATTGAACACCTCCTATATAACGTGAGTGAGCTGACTCGTTATTTGTGAAATGAGGGAAAAGACTTTAGTAACTGCGTTACCTAGCTGCTTACACAAGCGGGATACTTTAAATTTTTCCGTCCCAATTGGGACGAAGATTAGCTCTAAAACAAAAGTGCAGATTCAGGCGATTATCAGTGGAAGCAACGTTAGCGATCGCCATTTGGAATTAGTCAGCATCTGGTTACGGGTCACGAGTGTTACCGAAGTGTGTAGACCCTGTGACCCCCACTGGCTAAGGGTGTGACTGCTCGTGACCATTCGTGACCCAATCACGAATTTAGAGATTTTGACCGGATTTCTCACGCCCGGTCACGAGGTCACATCCACATTAAATTCGTCAGTCTCATTGACGATTACCAGTGACTCTTGAAGCAGTTCATTGATGAGCGAACGGACTTCATCTGAATCTTTCGTTAGCTTTAGAAGCGATTTACACATTGACCGAGCGCGATTAATTTTCACCCATCCTTTACCTGCAAACCAACTTCTCAAAACTTCTTTGGCTTGAGCATTGTCCTGAATGACTTCTGCCGTCTTACCAGGTACTTCTGGTGGTACCGGAGTATCAATTTCAAACTCAAGACTCAAAATTCGATTCAGGTATTCAGGGGTATAGCCCTCTAACTTCATCCGTACCGATTGACCAGGCTTGTAGTGCCTCAAATCGGGAAGTAAAGCGACCCGACTCGGTTCTAATGTGGTGAAGATGATTGGGCGCTGATTATCCTTGGAGATTGGCTTGAGTTCTTTGAATGTTGCTAGCAGTGTTGACCGTTCATCCTCATCGGCAACCATGTCTTTGTTCCCAATCATGTTGGACAACACGCCGTAAGATTCGTTAATGCTGCCAAACTCATCAACTGAGTAATTTCCTAATCCAACGAGGTTAAAGTTTTTTCGACTGTTCCGGTCTGCTTTCATTCCAATGGCAGCTAAATTAAAGCTCTGTAAATCAACAATCAAACAGACATTTAGCTCACGTCCGTTGTAAATAATGTCTGCCAGCTTGGTGAGATATTTAGAGCTTTTAATGGGTTCTTCGTTCTTTAATTCTTCTAGTGCCTGGTTAATACTCAGCCAGTCAGCGAGAATTAATCGCACTGGGTTCAAGTCGGTTCTGGCGCTTTCGGGCAACCTGCGGCGTTTGTCGTAAATGCCGTGGATGTGGTCAATCCCTCTTAATGCTTCTGATGGGTCAAGTGCATCGAATAAAATCACTCGTCCTTTTTTATCCAAACCACCGAAGGAATCATTTTTCTGAGCGATCGCCCAAATTTCTGCATTGGGGTAACGCTGTTGAAACTTGGAGAGAAGGTATGCTTCGGTGACAGATTTACCTGCTCCGGTACTACCCACAAGGAGGGTAGAGCGGCGAGAACCCACCAGCCCATCCAAGATTGCCATGCCGATTGTTTCTGAGTCTTTGTTTAGGACTGTGCCTGATAAACCTTCTGAGGGAGGACTGCTGGGTGTGCTGGGTTCTACAGTTTGTGGATTGTTGTTTTCAATCGATAACGGTTCGCCCGATGCATTTTTTGTATCAGGTGATTGAGCCTCGGAAACAACTTCAGCTTCCAGCGGCTCTTGGTACGGTGCTAATACAGAGTAGGATTGTTCCGCTGCAAGGAGCATCACTTGCTGATTGAATGCTTCTAACTCTGCTTGTGCTTCTAACTTAAGTTTTTGGAGGTTCACTCCTTCCCAAATTTGAGAATATTTCTGCTTTTTCGATTCCACTTCCGAGAGCGAGCGCGCCAATGTCATCGATACTCCAAAGCCAGCGATTGACACGAATGAGCCAAGCAGTTTCCATCCCGCTGCTCCTGGGGTTCGTCGCACGTTTAGCGCTTCTGTTGGAGGTTGCATCCAGTCGGGAATTGAGCGCTGTTCGCAGCCACTCTCTACAGGGAGGCAGTAGTGAAGCTTGCCGTCGAAACTTTCTTGCACTCCGAAAGCCGAACCAATGACACCCAATGCCATCGCAGACAACATAATTAGCTTTGGATTCACTGCCCCGACCTCCTGATAAATATTGATAAACCGACCGCGAATCCTGCCAAAATCATCCCTATCCAACACAGGGGATTAACCACCAAAATCAAGCTAATGATTAAATCCCAAAAGCTACCGATTAAAGAGGTAGTGATTGCCAAACCAATAATGGCGTTTACCTGTGGATTTCCCTTGGCAGTTAGAACGAGATAACCAGTCGAACACGCTAATAACAAAGCGTAAGTGATGAGCATTCCTGGAATTAATCGGCAGAGTAGAGCTAGGGTCAATCCGCCCGAAAAATACAAACCGAACTCAGAGATATTCCCAAATACTCGATAGGACTTGATTGCCTTACTTTCTTTAACTTGAGATTCATCAGAAAGGAAGTCAGCCTCGTGGTGAGGCTGATGATTACTAGGGTTGAACATCAGCTTTCATCGTTAATTAACGACTGCTAAACCAGTCACCAATCCCCTGCCAGAATCCTTTTTTCTGGGAGGAACGAGAGCCATTCGCGATTAAATCTTTGCGTTCCTCTTTTTCTTTTCTTACCTGTTCTGCTAGCGCTTCCCGTCTCTCCATAAGAGGGATTTTCTCTTGAATGCGACGTACACCGTTTTGGTGCCGACGTGCCACAATCTGTAACGCAGTTTGGAAGTCCATTCGTTCCAAGGTGAGAGTGCTACGTCCTTCTGCATCAATTAGTCGGACGCCGTTTGCCGCTTTTTCTCCCATCATCCGAACGTGCTGCTGGTAGCCTTTTCCTGCTAGGAATACATTGAGTATTTGTTGATCAATTTTCTTGGCAGCGCTGGCGGCATCCTTCTGAATGTTGGCTACAAATTGTTCGTAAACAACCTGCCCTTCAATCAGGGTTTTGAAGTGTTTTTCGAGTATTGCTAGGACTTCAATTAACCTATCCATTGCAGCCGCTCTATCAGCGAACTCTGCTAGCTGCTGGTCGGTCATGTTCGGAAGCTGTTCAAGGTCAATGCCGAAGTAATTCTTAGTCAAACCGACCAGGTTTTTATCTAGCGAATGTACTTTGTGGATACTAGACTTTTTCCCTTCGTACTTGACGATAGCAGTGCTTTTATTTGATGAAAAATCCATGCTAACTCCTTAATCAAGTAATGTGCGAATGCCCTGCCATGACAGAGCGTTCGCTTGTGGTTTATCGACTCAATCCGAGCGCTCTTTCCATGCCACGCTGTTCAGCTTCAAGTGTTTGGATGCGCTGATACTGCTGTTCAATCACTAAATCTTTAGGATCGGTTTGTGGCTGCTTTGCCATGAAGTAAAAACCGACTCCCGCCAAAATCAAAGCAAGTCCGATGTAATCTTTCATTGGTTAATCTCCCTCTGGTACATCCCGTTTCTGATTCGGTGGAAGAACATTCTGGCGCTGCCCAGGTGAAAGGTAGGAGCTAACAGAATCCCTCCGATTGCTACAAGAGCGATGGCGTGTTTCATGATTCTTCCTGGCGTTGCTTTGCGGCGTACCATTGCCATGCACTGCTGACGATGTGCTGCTCTGGTTTTGGCAGTGGATAGGGTAGTTCGCCTGCATCTTGTCGGCTGAGAATATCCGCGGCTCGAACTGAAAGTTTTTCTGGCACTCCGACACTGCGAAGGTTATCTGCCCAGATTTCTTTTTTAGGCATGGTCAACTTCCTTCACCCGTGCGCTGATTGCCTCTATGAGGAATTTGGCTAAACCAATCTGAAAATTCCTTTCCAACTCATCAATCAAATCTAGGGCATCGCAAACCAACTGGCTGAGGTCGCTGTTTTCCACTAATGACCAGGTATCCCCTTGGTCGCTTTTCGCAGTGCAATAAGTCAAAATCGTGTGCAGTTCTTGGCGAGTCAGTTGTTCAAAGTAGCTGCCAAATCGATGTTCTAGTTCGGCAATGACTAAATAAGCTCTGTCGGATTTAGTGGCGCTGACCCAGTAATTAAGTGGCTTACTGGCTACAAGTTTTGGCATGATTGAAATTGCTCCATTACTTCGATTGTGTGAGCCAGTAGTCAGCGATGAAGGTCGGTCAAACTTTACGCCGCTGTCTACTGAAAACTTTTTAAGCAACATCTAATAAATCACCTAGAGAAGAGGCTAGTACATCATCGTCATTGAAGCTTCTCGGTTTCTCTACCGCTCGTACCTGTGCTGGGGTAGGCATTTCAATGATTCCAGTTGAATAAGCGGATAAGCTTTTTCTGATGAATCGCTTGTGTTCGGTAATAATTTGGTGAACGATTTCTGAAGCGTCTTTCGTTCCTAACTCTTCACCAATCTCATCCAGGTACGGAAGTAAATAACTCTTAATGGAAACTCGTTTGGAAGAAGTGGTACCCACTAGATTGACCTCTTTAATTTGATTTGTGCCAGCCGAGCCAATCCACGCGCATTTAGCCAACTCCCATCAGGGCTAGTGATAATATTCCGAGCCGCTAACAGTTGGGTAATCGCGGGGAGTTGAGAACCTCCGCCAATCGCAACGATTGCTTCTGATTGTTCGCGCCAGGGGTCAATCGCTTTGAATGCTATCGCCAAATTTTGGCTAACCCAAGGTTTTAGCTCTGTGCTGTAAATCTGGCGGAAGTTCCAGCCTGTTGTTCCATACTGGAATGTTCCGTTTTCAATGCCAGTCCTTATGAGATGTCTATCTCCTTCCTTTATTAACTGGCGGCGAGTATCAAGGTTTTTGGCTATCGCTTCAATCAGTGCGTCTACTCCACCAAGTGCAACTTTCCGATTTACCAGTTTTCCACCTGCGCCAAACACACTGCTGATAATCGTGCCGTTGCCTAAATCGATAAAAATGTTCTGAGTTTTAGGTTGGATTAGGTTTAAAGACAATGCGTTAACCATCGCTCCAGACCCTTCCTCAACCACAGCGCTAACCGATAAATCAATGTGGCTCACACCCTTGTGATTGATTCGGATCGAGTGCTGCCCTTCGAGTGTTTTTTGAAGTTGTGATCCGAAAGCTTGGGAATCTTGGAGGCTGGCTACAACTGAAAGATTCCACCGAGCGCGTTGAGACATCGTACCCAGCGCACCCAAGAACAATTGCAAGCCATATTTGATTTTTCCAGCTCGGTCATCGACTGTCCGCGAGTATCCCAGTGGGTTGACTTGGTAGGCAGATTGACCAGCAAGCCACCGCTGTCCGATAAGGTCGGTACGATCACCTGAAAGATATTCAATCAAACTACCTTCAGCCGACTCTGGAACATCGTAAATTTCTCCGTGCAATGGCTGAACATAGGACGGAATGCGAACTTCGGCACTATCTACTATTAATTTGATGCTACCGTTACCACCGTCATATCCAACTGCCAGAAGTGGGGGAGATACGCCAGAAAACGGCACAGCCTGGGTAGTGCTTTGCATGAGGCTTATTCCTTAATTTAGTTGTAGAAAGTCGCAGAACCTTTTCAGCACATGACTTATACCTTCGTTCTCCCATTGCTAAGTCTTTGCAGAGTGGGTTGCTCGGTTGAGCCAGGAGTTGGGTGAGATAGGCGCTTGCTGCCTATGAATGCTACAATAGCGCTATAGCTACAAAACTGCAAGTCTTAAAAAAGTTTTCCTTTTTTATAGTTTTAGCTCTATAGCCTTTCACCGTTAAAGATGGCAATCTATAGGGGTAAGGCGACAAAGAGGCAAATACGCTTTGGAGGACGAAAAACCAGTAAAAATGTCCATCTACCTGTCAGAGGACACAAGGGCACGATTCAAATCAGCTTGTGCCCTTGAAAAACGAAGCATGAATGAAGTATTGACAGACTTCATTAACGAGTACATTAAGCAAAAAGAAGCCCCTCCACCAAACCCTAGAACTCGTAAGCGGAAGGAGTAATGATGTTTGGATGATCGCATCGCCATCTATTTATCCCACTGGAAAATAAATGAGGATCATGCTATATAGATTCCTTAGTACCTTTGTACTTAAGCAACAAATGTACTCATTTCTTGAAGACTAATTTCAGTCAAATTTTTACTTAAATATTGGCTGAAAAATAAGCAAAAAAAAGGAGGTAAGTCACCCGACAGAACTGGTTCATCTCAAAGAACCGAAGTTACCGCGAATTAACTCACCAACCCCAACAAAGAACCATTAGGTTCTCAAAAATCTTACGCTCATGGTACCTTAGAATCCCGGTAATTGTCCATGATGTGTAAGTGAGTTGGTTCAACCCAGGACACACACACACACACCAAAAGACAAGCTAGGAAACTAAAACGACTTCCAGGACGGGTTGGATGAATAACTCCGGTGATGCCGGAAATTTTTGCATGAATCAAAAAGTTAGCTGG
>NZ_JAMPJY010000066.1:0-24483 GCF_039961875.1 Trichocoleus sp. ST-U2
GTATTTCATTAGCTTTACTTATGAATTACCAGGGGTGAGCGTAGAAGACAGGTGAGCGAGCGCATAATTTCAGACCTCATATTACCCCAGCGACGACTTTTGCAAGAGGTCTAGTCACTACTTCCCTTACTATTGGCGGAACTTACCGGCAATGGGTTCCGTTTTAGCCATTATGGGCGGTGTGATTTGTTTAATGTTTTTTAGAAGAGAAACAGGCAACTTTGGAGCATTTTTGTTGGGTTTAGGAATTGTGCTAGTTTTTATGAGCGGTGGCGTTATTTTAAGACAAACTAGCCTCTGGAACTTCTTTGTCGGATTTGCTGCTTTGGCTGGCGGCTACAAATTGCTCAATGAGGGAAGAATTACTTTTTAAGTTAAGCCGCTTGTTACCGAATCGTCTATTTATGAGTAGAGACGCGATTAATCGCGTCTCTAGTGTTTTATATTGCTGTAATAATTCGTTTTGAGAAGATTTAAGTTTAGCTAGTGAGTGAGTCCCAAAAAAAAGATGCTGAAAGCGATCGCGCTTATTCCCTACTTCTTGGAATTAACGATAAACTCACTAATAATAATGGGCGTCCGGCTGATAATAGCGCTGGGATTTGCTGTTAGTTGCTCTAAGGAATAGGGTTCAATTCCATAGGTTATTACGCGCAATTGTTGCGTGGAGGCATCTACTTCAAACTCAGTCCAGCCATAGACATGAGCCGCCACATAGCTACCTTTAAGCAGGGTAGCATCAATTCCCGAACCTTCCAGCCCTAGAGGATTGTAGCCGAAGGGGATAAGACGGGCATCCACTAAATTTTTGACAAACTCATCCTTCTCGTGCATGGTTGGCAGAGCTTCATAAGCAGCTTTTTCCTCTGACGTGAGGCTGGAAAATCTTACGCTAGTAGGCCCAAAGGGTTGATAGAATGCCACCGGACTCGTCATAATGTCAAAGGCATCAACTGGAATCTGAACCCCATCGACCGACTCTTGATAGGTGAGGTTATTCACCGCTGTGCCATGAAAATCAGCGGAGATAAACACAACATTTTTGATGCAATTCTCTTTAATAAAACGCAGCAATTGGGTGCGTTCTGCTGCAAAACCTTCATAGCGATCGCTGGCAACAGGGATTCCCAGATTTTGGATTGGTTCGGGAATCAAAATAAACTTCCAGGTAATGCAGTTATTTTGGGCATCTAGCAGATCCCGTTGCAAATCGGCAAGTTGTTGTTGACCTAGAAGCGTGCGATTTGGCTCAAAAGAACGAGTTAGGAACTCTTTTTCTTGTTCCTTAGTAGGGTTAGGAGAAAGCGGCAAATTAGCATCGCGGAAAGAGCGGGTATCTAGGAGGAAAACAGCCGCGTCACTGCCATAGGTGTTGTAACGATAAAGCTTGTGTTTATTTGTGGTGCGTTCTTCGCCCGTTTCCCCATAAAATTCATCGCGGAGGGGATGATATTCCTGAAATGCTTGCAGAGCATTTTTAAACAATTCGGTATTGTTAATTAACTCGTCACCCGTGCCAAAGCGCCCGTTCCGGTGAGAGGATGCCGGTGCGCCCCCTGCAAAATTATCATCAACTTCGTGGTCATCAATTGTAGCGAGGATGGAAGTAGAGGCGCGAAGATCCGCCCATGTATTTAACCCCAAACGGGCGGAGTAAACTTCGTTGAACTTGATGCGAAACTCGTCAAGGGTAGAAGCGGGTCTGTCTAAATCCGGCGTCTTTAGGTCAGCGTAAGCAGTATCGCCATGTGCAACAAAGAACTCTAGCTGACGTTCTGGCACATTAGCGATCGCTGGGTAGGGTGCTAAATCGCCGTGCCAGTCCCCCGCCACTCCGAACCGCAAACCAGCACGAGTCTTCAACTCAGCGGCGGTACGGAATTGACCACCGGCACAGGTTCCAGCAGCGTCGGTGACTCGATAATAATAAGTTGTCCTAGGCTTTAAGTTGGTTAACTCTACCTTTACAGGTTGGTTGGAATCGGTAACTAAGCCGCTAGCAGTGCCAAGAATGGTGCAGAAATTCGGGTGAATTGAGTATTCAAAGAAAACTGTCCCTTTGGCAGTGCTGCGGGTCCACAAAACGGTTGAAGTTTGCGTCGTATCCCCAGAAGCAACGCCATTAGGTAAGGTAGATTGACCCAAATCAATAGAGGTAAACATAGATATTTCCGAACGAGAATCTGATATAGATTTTCTATTCCCTTTAGGAACCCCCCGTTCCGGAAACCCTCTATCTTTATTTACTTTTAGAAACTCTGAATGATTTTCCTTAACGCGCCCATTGCTGCAAAATGTAATCGTAGAATCGCTCCTTATCTACCTTTTGCATCACCCGAATTTTCCTCGCACCTGGTTCCACTTTGGTTCGTCCTTGACTGATGCCAGTAGCCACAATTATTGTCTCCTCTTCTCGCACTTCATAAAACTCCGGATGAGCAAGGTAAGCCGTCGCTAAAATATCCCAAAAATAATAATCTTGAGGAATCACTAGCGCATAACATTGCCCTGCTAAATCGGAGACCGGATAACGCCTCTGTTTACCTAATTGGCGCACCACTTCTGATGTCACTGGCACATTATTAGTCAGGTCTAACGGGCAAAGAACGATGGGGATTGATGTTTGCCAAATTCGATTTGCTGAAATGGGGTCCCAGTAGACATTCCATTCAGCCGAACCATCTTGTCCCGCTTCGATATCGCGGCTAACATTACCCGGAACATTTAACGCACCGCCCATCCAAACAATTTTCTCGATTTTCCCTTCAATCTCCGGTGCCATATCCAGTGCAGTGGCGACTGTTGTTAGAGGGCCAGTTACCATCAGTGTGACGGGTGAGGGTGCAGCTTGGAGCGATCGCGCCATAAATTCCTGACCTGATTCTGGCACTAGCGGCGTCTGAATTATTTCCCGTTCGTTAAGGATTGGGAGATGATCGACAACAAACGAATCGCGGCGAAAGAGTCGCGGAAATGGATTGATCCCCCGCACCGTACTTTCTGCCACTGGCACGTCTGAACGCCCCATCAAATCTAGAATTTTGCGCGTAGCACTCACCCCTGGCTGAACATAGCAATCTGCTGGCGTCACAACGATGCCGAGTGGCTGAACATCATCCATCGTCATCAGCAGCATCGTGGCGAGATAATCATCAACGCCGCCATCGTGATCCATGAGTACCAGTTGTTTGGACATAAATCTCTGCCTGAATTAGAGTCAGAATCAGATACAACGCATTGTGCTAACTTCGCTAATTCTCCCCTCTGAAGTGGAGTTAAAGATAGCGATCGCATCTTCTGTTGCACATGGGTAAGACAACAAATATCTATCACCATTCTCAGAGATAACACTTGTTTGAGCCAGCACTACAGGGGATATGCTGATTCCCGCAAGGATGCCGATACTGATGCAGATAAGGGGTTGAATAAATGCTGACTTCCAGTGGCTTTTTAGCTTCTTATGAAGCTATGCCAAAATAGCCTATTTTCAAAATAGTTGAATTGTAGAGTGGGCAATGTCTGCCAACACTTTTTTAAACGCAAAGGTACGCTAAGGAAATCGCAGAGGTTCGCAGAGAATTTCCTTGGCGAACGTTTGGGGTAGGGACGGGTTTAAAACCTGCCCTACTGCGTACCTTTGCGTTAAAAAAATTACGCTTCTTCTCGGAGTTTATCCAAGACGCCACGATCCTCTAGCGTAGAGGTGTCGCCGGAGACTTCTTGACCGGAAGCGAGATTTCGCAACAGTCGCCGCATAATCTTACCCGAACGAGTTTTGGGCAACGAGTCCGTGAAGCGAATTTCGCCGGGACGGGCGATCGCGCCGATCTCCGCGACAACGTGTTTTTTGAGTTCTTTACTCAGTTCTTCGCTGGGATTATACGTACCTTCTAAAGTAACAAAGGCTACTACTTCTTCCCCTTTGAGTTCATCTGGCTTACCCACAACCGCAGCTTCAGCAACCGCAGGATGAGAAACTAAAGCGGATTCCACTTCCATCGTGCCTAAGCGGTGTCCTGACACATTCAGCACATCGTCCACACGCCCCATCACCCAAAAATAACCATCCTCATCGCGTCTGGCACCATCTCCGGCAAAGTAGACATAATGCCCATCTTTGGGGGGGATGTGTTCCCAGTAGGTGCGGCGGAAGCGATCGGGGTCGCCGTAGACGGTTCGCATCATCCCAGGCCAAGGATGCTTAACGACCAGATATCCACCTTCGCTGGCGGGGACTGGGTTGCCTTCTAAATCAACAATATCAGCGAGGATTCCAGGAAAAGGAAGGGTAGCAGAACCGGGTTTAGTGGGAATTGCCCCAGGTAGCGGCGTAATCATAATGCCAGCCGTCTCAGTTTGCCACCAGGTATCGACAATCGGACACTTTTCGCCACCAATCACGCGGTGATACCACATCCACGCCTCCGGGTTAATTGGTTCGCCTACGGTTCCCAGCAATCGCAGAGAAGAGAGATTTCTGGCGTTGGGTAAGTCTTCGCCCATCTTGATGAAAGCGCGAATTGCCGTCGGTGCGGTATAAAAAACGTTGACACCGTGTTTTTCAATGACATCCCAAAAACAGCCGGGATTCGAGGCACGAGGCGCACCTTCGTACATCACGGTGGTGGCACCGTTGGATAGGGGACCATAGACAATGTAGCTGTGTCCGGTAATCCAGCCCACATCAGCGGTACACCAGTAGACATCCGTATCCTGAAGGTCAAAAATCCACTTGGTGGTCATGTGGGTGTAGAGGTTGTAACCAGCCGTGGTATGCACAACGCCTTTTGGTTTGCCGGTACTACCGCTGGTGTAAAGGATGAACAGCATATCTTCGCTGTCCATCGGTTCGGCGGGACAATCGGCGGAGATAGTCTTTTGCATCTCATGCCACCAATAGTCGCGTCCCCCCACCTGCATATAAATTTCTTGTCCGGTGCGCTTGACAACTAGGACGCTTTTCACGCTGGGGACAGCGCCATCAGCTAAAGCTTTATCAACTTGATCTTTGAGAGGAACGATCGCATCTTTGCGCCAACCGCCATCAGCCGTGACAACTACTTTGGCTTGTCCATCGATTAAGCGATCGCGCAACGCTTCTGCACTGAAACCGCCAAAAACGACGCTGTGGGCTGCCCCAATTCTGGCACAAGCTAACATAGCGATCGCGGCTTCCGGAATCATCGGCATATAAATCCCGACGCGATCGCCTTTTTCCACGCCTAACTGTTTCAAAGCATTCGCAAATTGACAAACTTCCCGATGCAACTGGGCATAAGTCAGGGTGCGCGAGTCGCCCGGTTCCCCTTCCCAAATTAAAGCGGCTTTGTTCTTGCGCCAGGTAGTTAAGTGTCTATCCAGGCAGTTGTAGGAAATATTTGTTTTACCACCCACAAACCACTTGGCAAAAGGCGGTTGCCAATCCAGCACCGTATCCCACTTCTGGAACCAGTGCAACTCTTGTTCTGCAAGTTCTGCCCAAAACTTCTGCGGATCGGCTTTGGCGCGGTCATAAAGTTGCTGGTATTCCTCCAGGCTTTTAATATGTGCCTTTTGTGAAAATTCAGCCGGTGGCTGGAATAAGCGTTTTTCTTGAAGGATGGATTCTATTGTGGGCTGAGACATGATGATTGCTGTAATCGGCGTTGTTACTCAAAACCATTCTGGAGGTAGATCCGACCAAAAGTGTTGTGAGTTTCGTAAAGAAAAGCAAACTGTCCTCAGCCCCCACTCTGCGATCGCTACTTAAGATACATCTAACCCCCTAATCCCCTTCCTTACAAGGGAAGGAGGACAATTGAAAGCTCTCCCATTCTGGAGAGAGGTTGGGGAGAGGTGACAAGAATTACCTATACAAACGGGATTGGCAGCCCATTTTCGGGAATTCTATCCAGTTCGATCCGGAAAGTCCCCTCAAACCCGGTTTCTCTGACATCAAACTGCCAGCCGCCGTTCACCTTCTGCATCTCCTCCTGCGGCAAAGGCTGGAAGCCTTCCCGCATAAACTGCTCATCGGCATGGAGGTAGAGTTTCAGGTTGGGCTGTAGATTGGTTGGTAGCAAGGCACGGACGTAGTACTGCTTGTTGAAAATCTTGTTGTCCGAGAAACCAAAGCCATAAAGATCGCGTTCGCCAATATAAAATTCTACGCGCAACACCATATCTTTGGCACTGAGGCTCTTTTTCGTGTCGAGGTATCCTTGCCAGATGAGTTTGTTATTATCTGCCCAAGGAAAGCCGAGACTCTGATTGGGTTCCGAGAAGTTAACATTTTTGTCAAGCGGATCAACTTGACTAAAGGGGCCATAGCAATTTTCGGCATCTTTACTTTGATGGAAAAGCTCGAAGTCTACACCCCGCGGCTTGATAGAAACGCCCAGAAAAAATTCGCTCTTGCCGAAGAAATCCTTACCACGAGTAACTTTTCCCTTCACCAAGCGCAGCCGCGATCGCACGTTCCCAAAAAAGAAGCGGGTTGCCACTTCAAACGCTTCTCGTGAAGTAATCAGCGAGTCGTCACCCCCGTGGCACTTGTGGACGAAAGTGCGCGGTGTGCCGGGGATTTGCGCCGAAGTTTGTTTGACTAAACCATCGCTGCGATTGTAGTTTGCCCCATACTCGCCTTCTAGGGAGAAGGCGCGATTTAACCGGGATGCGATCGCGGTGTCGTAGCTACGGTAGTTCGTTCCAACCACTGTCAGCAGTCGTTCTGCGGGAAAATAGTTGTGAAAATTAACGAAAGCCGCATCATTTCTAGGGTCTTTTTGAAAATCAGGATTAAAATGCTTTAACTCATCTTCCGCACTAATATTGATCCAATTTTTGAGAATTTGGAAACTGATGCCTTGGTGCGGTGTACCGAGGGTGACAATTTTGTTAATGTAATCCTCTGCCTTCTGTTTCTTCAAGGTTGGATAAGTGCGTTGAACTGCCTCGCGTGCAATGAGACCACCCATTGAATGGGCAATGATATTCACCTTGGGCTTAAAGCCTTCCTTTTGGACTGTGAGTTCCCGAATAAAGTCGATCAAGCGAACGAGAGCTTCACCATACACGTTGAATTTTCGCTCGTCCAAGTCGTAGTAACGAAATACCCAGAGAGTTTGCCAGGGTTGCTCCACCGTTTCCAGCAGATGTAGCGCCATGCCGGGGTCGATAATGATCTTATTGCCAGAAAAATAGCCCAACTCCTTTAAGCGCATAAATTTTTCCACGATATCCTTATCTGTGGAGCGCTTCAGTTTCTCCGGTAGCAGCGGTTCGTAGGCATAAGTTTTACCGTAGTACCCGACGACGTTAGTGGTGTCTTGGTACTTCCAGTTCGACTTCATAAACCGCAGAATTAGCCCCTCGTAGATGTAGTTTTCACCTTGTTTTTGAGGGTAAACAGTACCAACATTAAATCTCTGGTAGGTATCTTTTTTCTCGTCGGAAACGTCGAGTCCGCCAAAACCACGAATCAAAATGATTGGTTGGGGACTTCTTGTGGGTTCAGACATTATGACCTCTGTACTTGGGGTATGAAGCACTATTGTCTACCCATTGGAGGATCGGGACTCCAGAGTTGTTTGCAGATGTTAATAAGCGCGAGCGCATCTCTTTCTACTGCGATCGCGTTTGCATGAAGTGCTGTTCGTTGCTTCGCAGCAGCTTCGGCTTGAGCTGTTGTCACTTCTGCTTGAGCGGCTTCATCTGGCTCTTCAGGAGGCGATCGCATCGATAAACCAGTCGATGTTATTTTCTACGCATCGCTCGCAAACATGAGAGAGCGATCGCGCATTGCGCCCATTTACCTGGAAAAAGCTCCCTATAAGCTCCATTCAGCCAAACCTGATTTTATTGTTGTCATATCTATTCCGGCTTTTTATGCCAGTTCCCATCATCTCCCTTTTCGTAATCGCGCTTTACTGCACTCCAAGCAACCTTGAAGGCAGTTTCTTCCTCTGTATACTCTTCGTTAGCATTGTTAAAGGCAGCGAGAAAAATTTCTTGGGCGTGCTTGGGTAGGTGATTTTTTACCGAATCTGGTAATTCGTCAGTTTGTTTATAAGGCATAAATTTAATCACCTGATTCATGTAATACTAACTTGCAATTTTAAAATTTTAAAATCCTATCTCTAAAGACCTATTTTCTAATTTAATTAACTAGAGATAGCAAATAAAATAACTTGAGTCTCTCTAGAACCTGAATCAATAATCTCATTATGAACCTCTACCTTGGCATTGATTTTGGCACCTCTGGCGCACGAGCCGTCGCAATTCACGCGGATGGGACGATCCAAGCTGAGGCGGAATATCCCTTTGAGGGAGTGGCATTGGCTGCAAGCTGGGAGAAAGCTTTGTTTTCCTTGATTGAGCAAATCCCTTTGGAAGTACGCGGGGAAATTAAAGCGATCGCGATTGATGGAACTTCCTCCACTGTATTGCTGTGCGATGACGCCGGTAAACCTGTTGCTGAACCGATTCTCTACAACGATGCGCGAGGGGTGGAAGTAATAGAGAGGTTGAGGGAAATTGCACCCCCAAATCACACGGTATTAAGCGCTACCTCCAGCCTCGCTAAACTTTTGTGGTTGCTTCAAAATTCAGAGCAGGTACAAGGGTCTACTCCTATAATTCAAAATTATTACTTCCTTCATCAGGCAGATTGGCTGGCATTTTTATTACATGGGAAACTGGGCATAAGTGACTATCACAATTGTTTAAAATTAGGCTACGATGTCGAAAATTTATGTTATCCAGAATGGTTAGTAAATCTCAAGTTACCCGTTCATCTTCCTGAAGTTATTGCCCCAGGCACATCTATTGCTGAATTAAAACCTGAAATTGCTACTAACTTGGGATTACCCAAAGATTGCGTAGTGTGTGCTGGCACCACGGATAGTATTGCGGCTTTTCTCGCTAGCGGTGCCAAGTCGCCCGGTGAAGCGAGTACCTCCCTCGGTTCAACGCTAGTGCTGAAGCTGTTAAGTCGCACTCGCGTAGATGATGCAAAATACGGGATTTACAGTCATCGCCTGGGAGATTTGTGGTTAGTTGGTGGTGCTTCTAATACGGGTGGTGCAGTGCTGCGAAAATTTTTCACCGATGCTGAGTTAGAAAGCCTCAGCAGTCAAATTGATGCAGAAAAAGAAAGTTTACTGGATTATTATCCGTTGTTAAAAGAAGGCGATCGCTTCCCCATTAACGACCCCCATCTACTGCCACGACTGGAACCCCGTCCCGATAATCCAGTAGAATTTCTACATGGTTTGCTCGAAAGTATTGCCCGTATTGAAGCACGAGGATATCAACTTTTACAACAACTCGGTAGCACTCCTCTAACTCGCATTTATACGGCTGGAGGTGGTGCGAAAAATCCCGCTTGGGCAAAAATTCGTGGTCGTTATCTACAAGTACCAATTGTTCCGCCAATGCACACAGCCGCTGCATATGGTTCGGCGTTATTAGCTATGCGCGGACTTGATATCAAGTGAGAATCTCTTCTTTATTAGGCAGAGACGCGATATATTGCGTTTCTACATTTTTTTTACAAATTTGTACATCAATACACTATCGATATACTTGCCCGATGCTAATTTCATATCTTTAGGACATCGTCCTTCTTCTTCAAAGCCAAATTTTTTGTAAAGAGCGATCGCGCTGCGATTTGTAGAGAATACTGCTAGAGTTACCTTTTCTATCAGCGGCTCATTAGCTGCCCAATCAAGCAGTTCTTGCAGCAAAAACGAGCCGATGCCTTTTCCTCTCCATTCTCTGCCAACAAAAATGGAGAGTATCCCACTATGAGAGGTGCGTCTTCGGTTTCCGTTCTCAAACTCAACAAATCCGACAACTGTGTTGTTAATCTCAGCTACCAAGTAAAGCTGCCCTGGTTGCTGAGAATGCTGTTCAATTGTTTCTTTTTCCTCCGATTTGGTTAAGTTAAATTCCTCAGCCTCAGTCACCATATACTTGCCTTCCTGAGCGACTGAAAATTGAAGATCGACGAGAGCTTTTGCATCCTCAATCAAGGCACTCCGGACTGTAACAACATCTCCAGTTTTCGAGTGGTATTCCTTTGGGGCGATTTTACTCACGACTCAATCAATTGTTTTGAGTTTTGAATGAATCAGCTCTCCTGACTGTTTATTCCGCTCGTTGCAGTTGAGCAATCTTAGGATCGATGATTTTTATACCGATGCCAGGAAATCTCACAGCGAGAGTAATTTTGCTTCCTTGCCCGAAAATGTTCGTAATTTGACCGACACCAAACGCTTTGTGGAGGACGCGATCGCTCACGCTCCAATTCTGCCCTAGACTGCTGGCACCATTGGATGTTTGTCTCGGAGATGTTGACGCCATACCAGCGCGACTATTAGCAGTTGCCTTGGGTAAATTACTACTCAGCAAATCTGCGGGTAACTCCTTGAGAAACTGAGAATGAATGGCTGGTTCGCGGGAACCCCAGAGGCGACGTTCGCGGGCATGGGTGAGATAGAGTCGTTCTTGAGCGCGGGTGATGCCCACATAACAGAGGCGGCGTTCTTCTTCCAGCTGCGCCGGATCGTTGAGAGTCCGAGTATGAGGAAGCAATCCTTGCTCCATTCCTACTAAAAAGACGACTGGAAATTCTAGTCCTTTGGCAGAGTGCAACGTCATCAGCGACAAGCGCGATCGCTCTTCTTTCACATCATCCAAATCAGAAGATAGGGAAGCACTTGCGAGAAAACCCTCTAAGCTTGAATCTTCGTTTTCTTCCTCAAATTGCAGAACAGCGTTTTTGAGTTCAAGGACGTTTTCCAATCGGTTTTGCGATTCGTCGGTGCCTTGACTTTTCAAATCCTGAATATAACCAGAATCTTGCATCACTCCCTGCACGATTTCCGAAGCTGGCAGCGTGTCCAATTGTAGCTGCCAGTGGCAAATCATCTGCACAAAGCTGTTGATAGACTTCGCCGCACGTCCAGCTAACGTCTTGACTGAGGTTTCATCTTTGAGGATTTCCCACATTGATACGCCTAATTCTTGGGCGACATCCGAGATCGCATCCAAGGTTGCTTTGCCAATACCGCGACGCGGAGTATTAATGATTCGCGACAAACTCAGCGCATCTGCTGGATTCACAATTAGCCGCAGATACGCGATCGCATCTTTAATTTCTTTGCGGTCGTAAAATTTTAAACCCCCAACAATGTTGTAGGGAACACCCGCACGCACCAAGCACTCTTCAAAAGCACGAGATTGAGCATTCGTGCGGTAGAGAATCGCAAAACTCCCCCAGTCTAACTCTGGATCTTTATGTTTCAGGTTGCGAATTTGATGCACGACGAACTCAGCTTCTGTAATCTCGTTGTCGGCTTTGTGACAAAAAATTTGTTCGCCTGCCCCGCGTGTCGCTTTGAGAATTTTATCAATCCGCTGAGTGTTATTTTCAATGAGTTTATTTGCCGCTTGGAGAATATTTTCCCTAGAGCGATAATTTTCCTCCAGCTTCACCATCGTCCGCGTATCGTCATCCGGCAAACCATCCCCAAAATTTTCTTGAAATTCTAGCAAGATAGTGAAATCTGCCATGCGGAAAGAGTAGATGGATTGATCTGCATCACCAACTACAAAAACTGAGCGATTTTTCCAATCCCACTCATTCTTCCTAGTTTCTCCATTCGTCGTCAGCAGGCGAATCAGATCGTACTGAATCCGGTTGGTATCTTGATATTCATCCACCAAAATGTGACCAAATTTTCGATGCCAGTAACCTAAGACTTGCTCGTTTTGTTGAAATAGCTTTACCGGAATCGCAATCAGATCGTCGAAGTCAAGCGCGTTATTTTCTGCCAGCCTATCTTGGTATTTGCTGTAAACTTCCGAGATTACCCGTCCGCGATAATTTGACTGTTCTGCCTCAAATTCTTTGGGGGAAAATCCCTGATTTTTGGCGTTGCTGATGGCATAACGAACCGAACGCGGCTCAAACTTTTTCTCATCCAGGTTCATTTGTTTAGTGACAATCTCTTTCACCAAACTTTGAGCGTCGGATTCGTCAAAAATCGAAAAATTGCGGCTCCACTTACGTCCTCTTTCGTCTTGATATTTCTCGATATCGTATCGAAGGATACGAGAGAACAGACTGTGGAAAGTACCAATCCACAAGTCTTTGATGTAAATTTTATAAACGCGCGATCGCAATCTTGTCTGTTCATCCGCTGGTAACGCTGTCAGTGGCTTCCCATATTCTTTTTCAGCGAGCTGTTCGGAAAACAGCTTTTCCATCCGCTGCTTCATCTCCCGTGCGGCTTTGTTGGTAAAAGTCACCGCCAGGATATTTTCCGGATCGACCCGGTGCTTCAAAATGAGATTGGCAATTCGATAAGTCAGCGCCCTCGTTTTGCCGGAACCAGCACCGGCAACAACCAGCAAAGGCCCGCAGAAATGCTCGACAGCGCGACGCTGGGAGGGGTTGAGGTGGCTAAGGAAGTCAGTAGTGGTGGTCATGGTTCAACTGGAGGGATGCGACGCAAGAGCGTATTTTAGCAAGGCTATCCCATACTACCTAACCTGGTTGACCACCATTGCCGTCCCTCCCTTAAGAGAGTGCGATCGCCCAGCATTAACTTTATCATCCCGAATGTGCCACTACGGGTAAGATTCATGCAGACATTTCGCCTGCATCAAGTCCCCACTCGTGCTTCAGAAAGGACTTGTACATATTTTCTTTGACAATCATTTGCTCGTACAGCATAATCAAAAATTCCTGTGCTTGTTCGCGGGACATATTTTGCACTTGGTCTGAGAAGCTTCTAATACTGAATTTTTGCTCTAAAGATAATTCAATTGGCTGATTCATAGCGAGTTCCTTTACTCGTTATAAGATGAACTTTGAACCGATTTTTGATTCTCCCTTGTTGTTTGTTATTTGCTAGGGAAATAACTGGGTTCTAAATGTTGTGTAGCATCAAAAAGAAAACTTGGTATTAGATGCATAGCAACTTAACCGACACTCAACGCCATTTTGTAGCCTGCATACAAGGGAAATCTGAGAAAGAGATTTTGTGAAATTTGATTCACGTTCTTGTAAACTTGTCAAGTCAACGCACCGGATTTATGCAAAATTTTAAATAAGTTAACATTATCTAGCAACCGTTACAGCGATAACCAATTGCAACGCCTCTGCTGCCGTATCCAGCAAAGCTACGAAGTGACGATTCCTTGTTCAAGTGAAGTCTAATATTGATACTATGACGAGCATTTCTCCAGGACAAACGCTGCTAGAACGCCATCGGCAGCAATTTCCAGCTCTCGCGAATAAAGCCTATTTCAACTATGGCGGTCAAGGCCCAATGCCTCAAGCAGCATTGGATGCGATTTTCCAATCCTATGAATACGTGCAGCGTGTGGGGCCGTTTTCTAATGAGGTAGGGAGTTGGGTAGTACGGGAGGCAACGGAAACGAGAGGTGCGATCGCGTCTTCCCTGGGTGTTCCCACCGAAACCATTACCCTGACTGAAGATGTCACCGTCGGCTGCAATATCGCCCTCTGGGGCATGGACTGGCAAGCCGGAGACCATCTGCTAATTTCTGACTGCGAACATCCAGGCATTGTAGCAACCGTGCAGGAACTCCAACGCCGCTTTGGTATTGAAGTATCCTGCTGTCCGCTGATGGGAACGTTGAATGAAGGCGATCCCGTAGCAGCGATCGCAGAATATCTGCGCCCCAAGACCAGAATGATTGTGCTGAGTCATATCCTCTGGAACACGGGTCAAGTCTTGCCGCTGGCTGAAATTGCTGCCGCCTGCCGCAACCATTCCACCGAGAATCCCCCCATCAGAATTTTGGTGGACGCAGCTCAATCTGTGGGGTCAATGCCGCTAAATTTGACAGAATTGGGGATTGATTTTTATGCTTTCACGGGTCACAAGTGGTGGTGCGGGCCAGAAGGCGTCGGTGGTCTGTACGTGCGACCGGAAGCTTTAGAAAGCCTGAATCCCACGTTTATCGGCTGGCGCAGCATTCTTTACAATTCATCCGGTCAACCAATTGGCTGGCAACCGGATGGGCGAAGATATGAAGTCGCGACTTCTGCCTATCCCCTCTATGCTGGGCTTAAGGCAGCGATCGCGATTCATCAGCAATGGGGAACCCCAGAATCTCGCTTCCAACAAATCCTAGAGTTGAGCCAATACCTCTGGCAACGTTTAGCCGAACTTCCTCACATCAAATGTCTGCGAAATGCACCGCCAGAATCCGGTCTTGTCTCCTTCCAGCTTTCAGGCGGGGGCAATCACCAGCAATTAGTACAATCTTTAGAAAATCAAAACTTGCTGGTTCGGACAATCCGCAATCCCGACTGTGTACGCGCCTGCGTTCACTATTTCACCCTGCCATCTGACATTGACCAACTTGTTGAAGCCATTCAAAAATTGAGTCAGTAGTCACGGGTCATTAGACCTTAGGAATTGGCAACTAGATTAATGACTAATCACGACTGACTACTGACTAATGACTAATGACTGCTAAGCACCCAATTTTATACATCGCTATCACCAATCATGGCTTCGGTCATGCAGTCCGAGCGGCATCCGTCGCAGCGGCAGTTCAGCAAATGTATCCAGAAATTTTGCTGATTCTGGTAACAACAGCACCCCGCTGGTTACTAGAATCTTATATTTCAGGGGATTTTATTCATCGCCCTCGCGGTTTTGATATCGGTGTTGTGCAAGCTGATAGTTTCGCAATGGATAAAGCCGCCACTTTGGAAAAAGTGCAACAAATTCGCGCCCAAGAGAAATCGATGATTGCGAGTGAAGTAAGCTTTATTCGTCAAAACCGAGTGGGTTTGATTTTGGCAGATATTCCACCGTTAGCAGCGTCAATTGGCAAAGCGGCTGGGATTCCTTGCTGGATGCTGAGTAATTTTGGCTGGGACTTTATCTATCGGGCGTGGGGAGGAGAATTTAATGCAATTGCGGATTGGATAAGCGAATGTTATGCAAAGTGCGATCGCTTGTTTCGCTTGCCCTTCCACGAATCGATGAGCGCTTTCCCACAGATCGTCGATGTCGGTTTAACCGGCGGCACTCCCCGCCACAGCCCAGACACACTACGATCTAAATGGGGAATTACCACACCGACCGAGCAAACCATCTTGCTCACCTTCGGCGGCTTAGGGTTACAAGAAATTCCCTACGACAATTCGCTAAAGTTTTCCGATTGGCAATTTATCACCTTTGATCGGAATGCACCCGATTTACCCAATCTCATAAAAATTACAGATCAATCTTACCGCCCAGTCGATTTTATGCCAGTATGCGGGCGCGTCGTTTCCAAACCTGGATACAGCACTTTTGCAGAAGCTTTGCGATTGGGAGTACCGATTGTGACGCTAACACGAGAAGATTTTGCCGAAGCGCCTCTGCTGCTTGAAGGCATCCAAAATCATACTTATCATCAAATTCTACAACCTGCTGAGTTCTTCCAAAGCAACTGGGAGTTTCTGCATCAACCAATGCTTCCACCCCATCAATCTCAGATGGTGGCGACAGATGGAACCGAAGCGATCGCCCGTGCTGTCGTCAGCTATTTCCAAAACCGTTAATTTTTTAGAGCCGCAATGACTCATTACCAACAGATCCTGACCGTTCAAACTCCTGGCAAATCTTTATACAAAATCACTCCCAAAGTTCAAGCGATCGTTGCAGATTCGCGTATACAGACTGGACTTTGCACCCTGTTTTTGCGTCATACCTCAGCCAGTCTGCTGATTCAAGAAAATGCCGATCCAGATGTTCTCAAAGATTTAGAGAACTTTTTAACAAAACTCGTGCCGGAAAGCGATCGCTACTTCCACAATGCAGAAGGCCCTGATGATATGCCAGCTCACATTCGCACTGCTGTGACTCATACTTCTGAACAAATCCCCATCGCTGGCGGTAAATTGCTATTGGGAACCTGGCAGGGAATCTATATTTGGGAACATCGGCAGCGCGGTCATTATCGAGAAATTGTTGTTCACATCGCGGGTGACTAAGCTAGATGAGCGTTCCAAAACGCTAGTGACTTCAATCCGTAACTGCGACACAACTTTGTAACTAGCGATTGATTGCTTCTGGGTGGCGCTCAGCGCTGCTGGTTTCTACTTCTATTGAGTCTTGCTCGACAGGAAGTAATTTGAGCAGCTGTAAACCCAAGAGAATCAAATAAAGAGGATTCAGTAACCAATAGCGCTTCCATAGGCGTTTGGGTTCCTGTAAAAAGCGGAAAAGCCATTCTAAACCCAAGCTTTGCATCCAGAACGGAGCTTCAGGAATGTTGCCAGAATGAAAATCAAAAGCAGCACCCACCGCAACGATCGGACAATCTAGCTGATGGCGATGATTAAAAGCCCATGCTTCTTGGCGCGGACAACCCAAAGAAACAAAGACAATTCCCGCGCCAGATTCCCGAATTTGTTTAGTGTATGCCGCATCTTCTTGCGGCGTTAAAGGGCGAAACGGAGGAGAAACTGCTCCGGCAATCATCAAGCTGGGAAATTTTTCTTGTAAATTCTTCTGTAAAGTTTCTAGAACTGCTTCCGTAGAGCCATATAGAAAAATACTTATTTCTTTAGCAGCAGCTTGTTCGCAAATATTTAACATTAGCTCTGGACCCCGCACCCGCTCCGGGAGTATCTCTTCATCACGATTACGAAGAAGATTGAGCGCCCAACGCACCGGCTGACCATCAGGGGCAACTAGAGTAAATTGATTGAGTTGATAACCATGACCGTCTGGGTCAAGATAACCGGAGGTAATGCTATGGACATTCACTGCTGCAACGGTACAAGATTGGCGTGATTGGGCACTTTGAATAATCAAATCCGTACAGTCTTTATATTTAGTACGACTGACTCCAATTCCCAATATATTTGTCTTAATTGGAGTTGTTTTTAAAGTTCGGGTGTTCATCTTTACCTTGAACTCACATATATTTTGTAGAGCGATCATAATTTACCTTTGCAGTATAACTTTGCAAGTACTTTTACGAAATTTATTTTTAATGATTTTTAAGTATTGCTCTTTGAAAATAGGGCAAAAACTGAATCGACTAGCTGTAGCTTAAGATTTCTATCTCTATTTTTTTATTCCTCAGTGAAATAGGTAATTTATTACCAACTTTTATTTTTTATTTCATCAGCAAAATTGCTGAATTCAAATTGGTAGACGGGAAATGATTTTATCAACTTGGCTAGGTTCTTTCACTGTCTTTCACTTCTCCTTAGAGTTTTCAATGAGTGATTATTTTCTCGTCGTTAAAGGAAAATAAATGGCTCTGATTCTAAGAAAAGTTAGGAAGCGAGCGAGCCGCGAAGCGTGTAGGGGCATTTTTGCCGAAAGCAAAGCAACCACAGACCTTACAGCCTTTATGCAGACAAGTTTATGCGAGAGTGCAGTGGCAATATATGCGTGTAATCACTGAAACCTGGAAGGGACACTCACAAATATTCAGTGATGTTCCTCACGCAATATAGACAGGAAATTAGGGAGGATGATAACAGAAGAGTTCTCACAAGCCTTTTGTCTGTCAAGTCGGCATCCGAGATTAACCGAGCAAAGAACAAAAAATAGCGATCGCGCGTCAATGATTAAGTAAGTCTAACGGTCAAAGTTTCTAGAAACGCTCAAATCTCACAGCCAGCATCCGGTAAAAGCAGAGTCGCAGTTGTAGATAAAGGACAGACAGTTAAATTTAGCTTTTTGAAGACTTGAAAACGTAACACAGGAGAAGCATCATGAATGTATCCCAGTATACAGTAAAAAATATTTCCCTGACAAGCTGGTTCTGGATGCCTCAAGAAGAGGTTTCCCAAAAGGTAGCCCCGATTCAACAACCCACAAAAGCACGGACGCGGTTGAACTTCCTGCAACCTCTGCGCGAATGGATTGACAACATACAAGTGCGCGATCGCGAACTCGCTCATCGCCTGTGCAAGTCAATCCCCTCCCAGTGCCCCTTTGAGCGCGATATCAAAGTATTTGGTCGCACCCTGCTTCACATTCCTCCAATGTGCAAGCTGAATCCGCTTTACGAAGAAGTCGTAAGCCTGCGTTTCCGGGCACTGTGCTATCTAGCAGATGAATGTGGAGAAGATGTTACCGCATACTGCTAAGATTCCTTCTCAGACGTCTTAAATTAAAGACGTGAAGATTCTGTGCATTATTGATAAGACATCATGGCTATCATTGCCCTGAGAGGCTGGTATCTCCAAGAGTATGAGCCGATTAAAGAATTAGAGAAACGTCCCCACGATCTGCGACTGAGCAAAAATAGCTTGCTGAAGTCTGGATTACGGGCAGATTTTTTAGAAGACAGCCAGGATGTTAAGCGCTCAGCTTGGTTTGGTCGTTATCTAGAAGGGGAATCGGTAGAGTTTTACATCGAAGGCAGCGGTGGCTACATAATCTCCAACATTGACCTGACAAGCCACGAGATTTATTTCACCAAGCAGACGGTGATGGCGAATCTGGAACCGATTATCTTCCTCTGCCATCAGACTGAATATGCGGCGTCGAGTGAAGCCCTGCGAGAGGGACTGGCTAACGCCCTAGAAGTATTAAACACGCGATCGCGTCTTCCTTTGACGCTAGAAGTATCCAACCGCCCCACAGGTGCCTCAAATCGCCTCAACACCACGCAGATGCGAAAAATTCGGAAGAGTCTGCTATTTGTTGCTGATGGGACACCTATCACTAGCATTTCCAGGGAAGAAACGCCCCTACTCATTCCCAGTCCGAATGTTTGTGTAGAAATTGGCTACGCCTTTCAAAGTAAGCGTTCTGAACAAATTCTGCTAGCTCAAATGGAGCGTTCGGAGATGTCGGGACAGTTTCCCTTTGACCTTCCCAACCATCAACAACTGTTGTTTAACAGTGCGTCGGAACTGCATCAGACTTTACCGCCCCTGCTAGAAACCCTGCTGCATCGGTTTAATCTGTTTTCCTAGTCATTCGTCACTGGTCATTACAGTATATAAATTTCAACCTGTGAAAACAGGTTCTAGCCGTGAAGCCTGAATTTTAATTCAAGGCTCTGAAGCCAGTGCTATTCGTCATTCGTTGGTTGCTACAGACTAATAACGAATGACCTTTTGAGAAAATTCTGTAGAAATAGCCTGTTATTTTCGACCATTCTCAGCTCATAATAATCAGGACGGATTGAAAATCAATCGACTGTATGCCGAGAACTCCCACCGAATACGCTGTACACCTGATGATAGAAGGTGGTCACAAAGCAGAAGTGCGTTTTGCAACCATTCAAGAGTTTCAGAAGTGGTACAGCGGCGAGCTGATGCCCAAAGCCGCCTCCACGGACTTTATCAGTGTGCCGATCAAAAATATCCAGGGCGAGTACATGGTTATACGTCCCGTCAGCATTAGGGCAATCCGAGTGGAACCTGTCTTCGCCGGAAGTGTCGATAGAAGTGACTACGAATAGCTATCACTTTCCCTTTTGGTGTAAGTAATGAGAAAGACATTGGCTTTACTGTCCCTGAGTTTTGGTGTAACTCTGGGAAATGTCACTTTGCCTGCCCTCGCTAAAGATCCCCTGTCCGTTCCGCTGATACCAGTCAACTCAAACCTGTTAAATCTCGTCTGTTGCCGGTCAGATGCACTGGGACTTGATGAGCAAATCTGGGGGCAAAACGGTCAAGCCGGAGACCGAAAAGCTTTAATCGCCTCGATTGATAACAGTCTGCGATATTTACGGACAAACAGTGCCGCTCAAGCCTACCAGCAGTATCCGGTGCCGGGAATCACCCGCGATCGCGTCCGCCGATCTTTGGTTCGCTTTCGGCAGCTAGTTCTCAACTCTGGTTCGGCTGCCGAACTGCAAGCCGCAATCAAGCGTGAGTTTGTCTTGTACCAGTCTGTAGGCAAGGACAATAAGGGGAACGTTCAGTACACCGCCTACTACGAACCAACCTATACAGCCAGCCGCAAGCAGACGGCAGAGCATCGTTATCCTCTCTATGGGATGCCGTCAAACTTCAACTCTTGGCCCAAACCCCACCCCACACGGGTTCAGCTAGAAGGGGAGGATGGCTTGCTGGGAGCGAACAGTCCGCTAAAAGGGCTAGAAATCGCTTGGATGAGCGATCGCCTGGAAGCCTTCTTGGTGCAAATCCAAGGCTCTGCTCAGCTCCAGATGACTGATGGAAGCGTGATGACGGTCGGTTATGCAGGTGGAACCGATTACCCCTACACCAGTGTTGGGAAAGAACTCGCTAAAGATGGCAAACTGCCCCTATCCGGTCTGACGTTACCTGTGCTGATCAAATACTTCCAGCAAAATCCTTTGGAGCTGAGTAACTATATCCCGCGCAATCAGCGCTTTGTTTTCTTCAACGAAACCAATGGTGCCCCAGCAATGGGAAGCGTTGGGGTGCCGGTGACAGCTGAGCGTTCGATTGCGACGGATAAATCTTTGATGCCTCCGGGTGCCTTAGCTTTAATTCATACAAGAGTTCCCTACTTTAATCGTGCTGGTAAGATCGAACAGCGTCTGGTGAGTCGCTACGTACTCGACCAGGATAAGGGAAGTGCAATTCTAGGTCCCGGTCGCGTAGATTATTTTATCGGAACGGGTAAACGGGCGGGCGATCGCGCGGGTGTTACCGGCGGCAACGGGCAACTGTATTACCTGCTGCTAAAACAGTAAATTTTTTAGCGTCCCCCAACCTAAGAAATTGAGGCGATCGCGTCCTAATCCTACCTAGAAATTAAAAGTAAAAAGGCAAAAGTAAGAAGTTTTTACTTTTGCCTTTTTAAGTTTTTACTCTTTCCTTGTGTCCTATTTAATAAGGAGGTTCGCCGTACTCAAATTCATCGTGATAATCGTATGAACTAGACACCCCTGCCATCTCCATTTTGGGCGCGGGGGTTTCCTCTTTCGGTTTTTCTTTTCCGAAGTCTTGGTACTCCTCAAAAGTTTTGCAGATAAGCACAGACTCCTCAGAACTGGAAGAAATTAGATATTCTGTTAAATTCTTAGCAGTAGGATGCTCATAATCTACTGTACTAGCCACCAGAGCCGTATTTGTGCCACTGCCCCTTTCCTCCATTTCAATTAACGGACAAAAAATTCCATGAGCATGAAACAACGGCCCTTTTGGTGTTAAAGGCTGCTTTCGATACTGAGCATAAGCCTTTTCCAATTCAGCAATAAATCCACCGACGACTTGACCTTGTTTCATCTCGCAGTAGGATTTTCCAAAACTAGCACCTGCTGCACCATTCACCGTCAATTGCAATGGCAAGTGATGCAAAAGCTTTTGTTTCTCCCCCACTAAAAAAATCAAGTGGCGAGTGAATGTCTTAAACTTGAGCTTGTCTGCCAAAAAAGCATCGTAGTTATCTTTAAACGTACCCAATTTCATCCCAGTTTCACGGTCTTTCACAGACAATGGACCCCGCCGCACGATGACTAAGCGGGGGGTAGTAGTGATAAACAGCGTTTCGACTCCGGTGCTAAACTCATGCTGCACCTGGTCCCAAGTGGCATCCGGTTTAAAGCCAACCGCATTAGCGTTATCTAGCTTAATTGCCAATCCGTGCGGCTGGATGCCAGTTTTCCCATATCGAGGATTGATCATCTGGCACCAAGGGATAACTTGAGAAGGTGGTGCGTTGAACTTGTCGTCGTCGAAGTCAAAATTCGCAGATGCGTTCATGGTCTTAGGCATCCAAGTCGTGTGCTGATCAAGTTTACAAGTCTGGAGCAAGTGGTGATATCCGAAAAGATACCGTAGAAATGATAAAAGTAACACAAGTGCAGCTAACCGGGTTTATTGACACCCTTACTCCAGTTGAATGCCAGCAAGAAGCAGTGTTTCTTAGAACAGCTTGCTAGGATCGAACCAGCACAGTAGGAAGAGGTTCTTTGCGTTCTGAGTGCAGGAACGGTTGTCCAGTGAGAAGATTTGGGGGAGGTGCTGCTGGATTATCCCTCAACAAACGGATTGAAAAGCGTGGTTGAAAGGGCAGGCAATTCAGAAAAGGAGCGATCGCACTTTTCTTCTGTGCCCTTTTCGCATCTACTCTATATACCCTGTTTGCATCACAGACAAATTTTTGCTTTTTCAGTAGATTTTTAGACCGACCGTGTATCATAGACTACAGATATTTGTCTCAAAATATCCGATGCAAAGACAGGTTGACTATTGCATAGCAGCCAGGAAGGGTTAATATTTACTATCCTTTACCAAAGATATTGATATTGATAAAACTTCGTTGGTTTTATCAAAATCTACAACATGGAAACATCCTTTGAACTAACCCTGCAAATCGTTATCACGGTTGTTGCAGGTATCAGCGCCCAGGTTTTAGCCCAATATCTTCAGGTTCCTAGCATCGTCTTTTTGCTGCTGTTTGGCATTCTCCTGGGACCTGATGGCTTGCGCCTGCTACACCCCCATTCTTTAGGTACGGGCTTAGAGGTCATTACTGCCCTGGCAGTGGCAGTGATTCTGTTTGAGGGGGGGCTGAACCTAGAGCTGAGAGAGTTGGGAAAGGTTTCCGGCAGCCTGCGAAACTTAGTGACGCTGGGAACGCTGATCACGCTTCTGGGCGGCGGTATGGCAGCTCACTGGCTGGGTGAATTTCCCTGGCCTATCGCTTTTCTCTACGCTTCCTTAGTGGTCGTAACGGGACCAACCGTGATCAGTCCTCTGCTGAAACAGGTGCAAGTAGATCGGCAAGTGGCAGCACTTCTGGAAGGAGAAGGCGTCTTAATTGACCCAGTAGGGGCTATTTTGGCTGTCGTCGTGCTAGACACCATTTTGAACGCCGATACCGACCCCATCGAAGCTTTCATCGGTCTCGTCTTACGCTTAGGCATCGGCGGCGGCATTGGCGTTGTCGGTGGCTGGTTGATGGGTTGGATTATCAAACGCGCCAAGTTTCTTTCAGAAGACTTAAATAACCTGGTCGTTCTGGCTGGGTTGTGGGGCTTATTTGGTTTGGCGCAAACAATCCGCAGCGAGTCGGGGTTGATGGCAACCGTGATGGCGGGAATTGTTCTGGGTGCCTCCTCAATCCCAGAAGAACGGATGTTGCGGCGATTTAAAGGACAATTAACGATTCTTGGCGTTTCGGTCTTGTTCATCCTGCTGGCAGCTGACTTGTCCATCGCAAGTGTATTTGCGCTGGGGTGGGGAAGTTTGTTTACAGTTCTGGCACTGATGTTTATCGTGCGACCGATAAACATCGGCTTATGTACCTTCAATAGCGACCTGAACTGGCGGCAGAAACTGTTTTTGTGCTGGATTGCTCCTAGAGGAATTGTTTCGGCGTCGGTTGCTTCTCTATTTGCCATTTTTCTAACCCAGCGGGGCATCAACGGCGGCGATTCTATCAAAGCGTTGGTCTTCCTCACGATTATCCTGACCGTATTTTTGCAAGGACTGACAGCACGTTGGGTCGCTCATTGGCTGCAAATTAACCTCCAGGAAGCAACGGGCGCTGTAATTATTGGTTGTAATCCCTTAAGCCGCCTGATTGCCCGTTTGTTTCAAGAACAAGGAGAGTCTGTAGTGCTGATTGACACAGACCCCGAAGCGTGCCAAAAAGCAGAGCAGGAAAATCTGCGGGTATTCTTAAGCAGTGGTTTGGATACGGAAGTTCTGGAAGAGGCGGGACTCGACTCGATGGGAACCTTCCTGGCAATGACCAATAATGGGGAGGTGAATTTAGTGTTGGCGCAGCGTGCTTCTGAGGAGTTTCGTCCTCCTCGTGTGTTGGCAGTATTTCCCCAAGCAAACACACCGACTAATAATAGTAAGGTTCACCAAGCTTTCATTCCTAATTTATCAATTAAGAATTGGAATCAATACCTGAACGATGGACAGGTGAAGTTAGGCAAAACGTCACTCAAAGAGCCTGGTTTTTCGTTTCAACAAGCCCATCTACAAGCCTTAATTCGTTCTGGAGAGCTAGTACCCTTACTATTTTTACGGGAGGGGCGTTTCCAAGTGGTACCTGCGACAGAGGATTGGGAAGCGGGAGATCAGATTATTTATGTGCTGCATGACCCTCGACCAAAACTCTTGAAGCGTTTATCGGGTGCGAGTCCATCTTCTCGTTTGGCGCTAGAGAAACTGCCGGAAGTTGAGGAGGTGCCCATCTCATCTGCAAGTGTGGGTGTCCTTTTAGAAGAACTCAAACCAGAACCTCAAACAGAACCTACAGAAGCGTGACACAAGACAGTCGCGACTATGCCAATCTGCCTGGAAAGCAAGAAAAGCGATCGCATATTCTTGCAATCGGCGGTTGAAGCCGCACAGCGACAGCAAGCACACAACCGAAACCTGCCAGGAGCAGGCTACTAAGTGGAACTAGATTTGCGACTATAAATTACGCTTAATGTGAATTATGAGGAACAAGCACCAGCTTGACGAAAAGTTAACACATCAATGGCAAAGCGCCGTTTGAGTAACAATCGTAAGGTATGACTTGCCAATTTAGCGGC
>NZ_JAMPJY010000067.1:0-24022 GCF_039961875.1 Trichocoleus sp. ST-U2
AAAAAAAAGAAAGAAAGTTGAGACCTGAAAAACGTGTGATCGCACTCATGAAGCGAAAGGAGATCGCATCCAGCCGTTACTGCGGCTTCTACGGATGCCTTTCACAGGCTCATCAGTTACCTTGAGGCTGTGAAAGACTACTGTGCTGAAAATATTGTCGGCTCTGCGTTCTAAGGCATATCGTACAATACACCCTGGACTATTGAAGACTGCTATGCCCAAAGACAAAACAACCAACGCCCAGAACAAGGAAAGCTTAGAACAGAAGCTGTGGAAGGCGGCGGACAAGCTACGAAAAAACATTGACGCGGCGGAGTATAAGCACATCGTCTTGGGATTGGTCTTTCTCAAGTACATCTCAGATTCCTTTGAGCAGTTGCATGAGAAGTTGATTGCTGGCGAGGGGAACTATGCAGGTGCTGACCCAGAAGACCCCGATGAATACAAAGCAGAGAATGTATTTTTTGTCCCTGCTGAGGCGAGGTGGTCGGCGTTGCAGGCACAGGCGAAGCAGCCGACGATTGGGCAGATCGTCGATGAAGCAATGGAGGCGATCGAGCGGGAAAACCCTAAACTCCTCAAGGGGATTTTGCCGAAGGTCTATGGTCAACAGAAGCTTGATCCGATCGCTTTGGGGGGGCTGATCGACAATATTGGCAGCGTCAACTTGGCGAAGGTAAAAACGGAATCTGACGGGCAGTTAAGTTTGGAGATGGAGCCAAGGGTAGCCCCCTCTCGACAGGCGGATTTGCTAGGGCAGGTGTATGAGTATTTCTTGGGGCAGTTTGCCCTAGCAGAAGGCAAGAAGGGGGGACAGTTCTACACGCCAGAAAGTGTGGTACGGGTGTTGGTAGAGATGCTCGAACCTTATAAGGGGCGAGTGTTCGACCCTTGCTGTGGGTCGGGGGGAATGTTTGTCCAGAGTGAGAAGTTCGTCAAGGCGCACCAGGGGCGACTGGATGATATTTCCATCTATGGGCAAGAGAGCAACGAGACGACCTACAAGCTGTGTCGGATGAATCTGGCGATTCGGGGCATTGATGGCTCAAATATTCGCTGGAATACGGAGGGGTCGTTTCTGAAGGATGCCCACCCAGATTTGAAGGCGGATTTTGTGATCGCCAATCCGCCGTTTAACGATAGTGACTGGGAGGGAGAATTACTACGAAATGATGGACGTTGGTTTAGGAAAGGTGAGACACAGCTTGCGCCTCCCATAGGAAATGCAAATTTTGCTTGGGTTTCTCACTTTATCTATCACCTAGCTCCGACGGGGGCAGCAGGGTTTGTGTTATCGAATGGATCGTTGTCGTCGAATACGAGCGGTGAGGGAGAGATTCGTCAGGAATTGGTAAAGGCGGATTTAGTGGACTGCATTGTGATGTTGCCAACGCAGTTGTTTTACAACACAGGAATTCCAGCTTGTCTGTGGTTTTTAAGCCGATCTAAGAACGGCAACAAGAACCGCGATCGCAAGGGAGAGGTGTTATTTATTGATGCGTCAGAGTTGGGCTATATGGTCAACCGACGCAATCGGGCGTTTGATGATAACGACATCAAAAAGATTGCAGACACTTATCACGAATGGAAGCGGGATGGCGGAAACTATCAGGACATCAAGGGTTTTTGTAAGTCGGCAACACTGGCGGAGATTGAGAAGCACAACTTTGTGTTAACGCCAGGTCGCTATGTGGGCATTCCCGATGAAGTGGAATCTGAGATTTCCTTTGAGGAAACGATGGGGGCGTTGACAGGAAAATTGGCGGCCCAGATGAAGGAAGCAACAGAGTTGGATGTGGAGATTAAGGCGCAGTTGGCGAAAGTGGGTTTTGAGTTATGAGGGATTGGGAAGAAACAACTTTGGGAGAGCTAATTGATATCAAACATGGATATGCCTTCAAGGGCGAGTTTTTCACTGAGGTTCCGAATGGGAATGCCTTACTAACCCCAGGAAATTTTCATATAGGAGGGGGATTTAAGGCTGATAAATTCAAATACTATATAGGAGACATACCTGAAGACTATGTACTAAGCCCTGGTGATGTCATTGTTACCATGACGGACTTAAGTAAAGATGGTGACACACTTGGCTACTCAGCAAGAATTCCAGAAAGCACAAATCGTTTTTTACATAATCAGCGATTAGGACTTGTCAGCACAATCTCAAAAAGAGCTGACATAAACTTCATATATTGGCTATTAAGAACTAGCCCTTATCAAAAAACAATTGTCAATTCTTGCTCTGGTTCTACGGTCAAGCATACATCTCCAAGCAAGATAAAAGACTATAAATTTCTACTCCCACCAATTACAGAACAAGTAGCGATTGATGAAGTTTTATCCTCATTTGAACGTAAGATTGAAAACCTTAGAGGGCAGAACGAGACGCTAGAGGTAATCGCCCAAACCCTATTCAAACACTGGTTTGTCGATTTCGAGTTTCCCAATGAAGACAGGAAGCCCTACAAGTCATCGGGTGGGAAGATGGTGCGATCGGTGTTAGGCGAAATTCCTGTAGGTTGGCGCGTTGGCAAATTAGGTGATGTAGTTGAAACGCTGGGAGGTGGTACACCATCAACCACAATGTCTGAATATTGGGAAAACGGTAATATTCCTTGGTATTCACCCACAGATTTAACAAGGTCAAAAACTTTGTTTTCGCTTGGCTCTGAAAAAAAAATTACAAAGCTCGGTTTAGAAAAAAGTTCAGCCAAACTCTTTCCTAAATATTCTCTATTACTAACAAGTAGAGCAACCATAGGTGAAATTACTATAAACACTCAAGACGCTTGCACTAATCAGGGCTTTATTACTATTGTTCCTAATCAAACTTTTAGCGTTTATTTTTTATACGGTTGGCTTTTAACACAGATCAGCCTTATCAAGCAGCTTGCATCAGGAAGCACATTTCCTGAACTTAGCAAGTCAACTTTTAGAAATTTCTCTTTTTTAATACCCGACTCTGCGCGACTGGCTAAGTATGACAAAACTATTAAGCCTATATTTCAAAAAATCGAAAACAACATCAACCAAATTCAAACTCTCACTAAAACTCGTGACGTGCTTCTACCTAAACTAATGAGCGGCAAACTCCGCATCACCGAATAAACCCCAACTCCTCCCCCGGTCTTATGAGCAAATTCACCACCGAAGACCAAATCGAAGCCTACAACCTGGAACTGCTCGATGCCCTTGGCTATGGTTACAAAAACGGCTACACCCTCGAACCCGAAGGAGCCGAACCCGAACGCCAGAGCTTTGGTGACGTGCTGCTCAAAGACCGCCTGAACCAAGCCCTAGCGCGGATCAATCCCCACATCCCTCCCGACACCCGCAACCAAGCCCAGCGGGAACTGCAAAACATCGCTAGTCCCGACCCAATCAACAACAACGAAACCTTCCACCGCTACCTCACTGAAGGCATCACCGTTGAATACACCAAAAACGCCGAAACCAAAGGCGAACAACTCTGGCTGATTGACTGGAAAACCCCCGAAAATAACGAATTCCTCGCGGTGAATCAGTTCACCGTTATCGAAGACAACCACAACCGCCGCCCCGACATCATCCTCTTTATCAATGGGCTGCCCCTGGTGGTAATCGAACTCAAGAACGCCGCCGATGCAAAAGCCCACCTGCAAGCCGCCTTTAACCAATTACAGACTTACAAGCGCGAGATTCCCAGCCTCTTTACCTATAACGCCTTGCTGGTAATCTCCGATGGCACCTCCGCCCGTGCAGGCTCGCTCTCTGCTTCCTATAGCCGCTTCAGCCAATGGAAACGCAAACTCCCCAATGGCGACATTGACAACAACCCCAATACCAACGAACTCGAAATTCTCACTCAGGGGATGCTCAACAAAAGCACCCTGCTCGACCTGATCCGCCACTTCACCGTCTTTGAAAAAATCAAGACTGTAGATCCCAAGACCGAAGTCGTTACCCTGCAAACTATCAAAAAGCTGGCTGCCTATCACCAGTATTACGCCGTCAATCTAGCTGTTGAAAGCGTTATCGCTGCCACTAGAAGTAACCATCGCGGCGGCGTGGTGTGGCACACGCAGGGTAGCGGTAAATCCCTCTCGATGGTCTTTCTCAGCGGCAAACTTGTCTTGACGCTGAATAACCCTACCCTCGTTATCCTTACCGATCGCAACGACCTCGACGACCAACTCTTCGATACGTTTGCCGGATGCCGCCAATTGCTGCGTCAATCTCCCCAACAAGCAGGAGATCGCGATGCCGTGCAAGAACTGCTCAACGTCAATTCTGGTGGCATCGTCTTCACCACCGTGCAAAAATTCTCTCCCCAAGACAGCGAAACGATTTATCCCAAAATTAGCGATCGCACCAATATCATTGTTCTAGCTGATGAAGCCCACCGCAGCCAATACGGATTCAAAGCCAAACAGGTCAACATCAAAGACGAAGCAGGCAACGTTGTCGGCAAACAGACCCGCTACGGCTTCGCCAAATATATCCGGGACGCCCTGCCCAATGCTACTTTCGTGGGCTTCACGGGCACTCCCGTTGAACAGAGCGACAAAAGCACCCCCGAAGTCTTTGGCGGCTACATCGACATCTACGACATCGCTCAAGCCGTCAAAGATAATGCAACCGTCCCAATCTACTACGAAAGCCGCTTGGTCAAAGTAGACCTGGACGATAAAGGGCGAGAACTGCTCAACGAACTTGACGAAGACCTTAGCTTTGAAGACCTCAGCACTACCCAGCAAGCTAAAGCCAAACAGACCGGAATCGAGGGGATTGTTGGCTCTACCAAACGTCTAAAAACCATCGCCAACGATATCGTCACCCACTTTGAAATTCGCCAAACTGCCAATCGCGGCAAAGGCATGATTGTCACCCTCAGCCGCCAGGTAGCTGCCAACCTCTACGACGCCATTATCAAAATCCGCCCCGACTGGCACAGCGACGACCTCAACAGCGGCAAAATCAAACTTGTCATGACCGCCAGTGCTTCCGATGAAGGCAACCTCGTCAAACACCACACCAATAAGAAAAAACGCCAAGTCTTAGCGCAACGGCTCAAAGACCCTACCAATGACCTCGAACTCGTCATCGTCTGCGATATGTGGCTCACCGGGTTTGATGCCCCTAGCCTCCACACGATGTATATCGACAAGCCGATGAAGGGGCACAACCTGATGCAGGCGATCGCCCGCATTAACCGCGTCTACTTCGAGAAACAAGGCGGCTTGATTGTCGATTATCTGGGCGTTGCACATGAACTCAAAAATGCCCTATCGTTCTATTCCCAGAGTGGTGGAAAAGGCGACCTCACGCTTGATCAAGAAGTAGCGATCGGGCTGTTGTTCACCAAACTGGAAGTTGTCGAAGATATTATGGCTGAGTTTGACTACCAGCCCTACTTCAACGCCAGCACGGGTGACAAACTTAATATCCTCAAATCTGCTACCAACTATGTTGCCGATCCTCAGATAAAAAACCGCTTTCTCGACGCTGTAACTGCCCTCTCAAGAATCTATGCCCTCACGGCTCACCGCCCAGAAGCAATCGCTCAGTCTGAAAAAATTTCCTTCTTCCAGGCTATCCAAGCCAGTCTCCGGAAACTTGAGCCTACCGATGGCAGCCTCAGCAATACCGAAATTGAAACTGCAATTCGGCAGGTAGTCGATCAAGCCCTCGTCTCCAATACCGTCATCAACATTTTTGACGAAGCAGGCATCAAAAGCCCCGACCTCTCTATCATCTCTGATGAATTCCTGGAAGAGGTCGAAGGAATGGAGCATCAAAACCTGGCAGTGGAATTGCTAAAAAAACTTTTACGCGATGAAATTAAAGCTCAACGTCGCACCAACATTGTTCAGAGTCGCCAGCTTACCGAAATGCTTGAAGACTCCCTCCGCCGCTACCAAAACCAAGTGATTAGCGTCACGGATGTGATCCAAGAACTAATCAATCTCTCCAAGGATGTCCAAGCTGCCAAACAACGGGGCGAAGAATTGGGGCTGGAACCTTATGAACTCGCCTTTTATGATGCTCTGGCTCAGAACCAGAGTGCGCGGGATGTGATGGGGCAAGACCAACTGCGAGAGTTAGCGGTTGTCCTGGTGTCACGGGTACGCCAAAACGCCTCGATCGACTGGAACCTCAAAGAAAGCGTTCGCGCCCGGATGAAAGTAATGGTCAAGCGTCTACTGCGGCAATATGGTTATCCGCCTGATATGCAGGCTCTCGCAATCGAGCTAGTGCTGGAGCAGGCGAAGGTCTTCACAGAATTTGAAGTGGAAACAAGTCGTTCCTAATATCCTAAAAAAGACTGTTTACGAGACAGATTTTTTGGTTTAAGGCGGCACAGCTCAAACCCTAGCCCTAGCGTGTCCTAATTGGACATTAAAATAAAAAGCCCCTACTGGAAAACTGTGGGGGCTTTTTATTAGTCATTAGCTGATGGGACGATCGGCACAGACCAACTCTTTTTGCAAGGTTTACAGCGCCATCGGTGCGAAGAACTACCATCTTTATTTTCGCGAATACCATGACTCTGAACCGTCGCCGTTTCGCCACATTTCGGGCAGTGAGGTCTGTCAGCCGTTGCCTCATTTGGCTCGACCTGTACAGGATTCGTGGAAGGAAGGGCGATCGCTTCCTTTGATTTTTTGGGCTTGGTACTGCACTTTGCATCTGCCTTGGCAATACTGCTCGGTACAGTTTCTCCTAGCATCGGTGAGGCGATCGCTTTCTCTGCCTCGACATCAACTAATTCCTTCCTGATCGCTTCGAGCTGGCTCCTCAATTCCTGGTTGTGTTGCTCCAGCTCCTGAAGTTTGGCGTTCAGATCACGTTCAACCGCTGCCTGCGCTTCCACTTGCTGCCTGAGAGATTCGTTCTCAATCCTCAGGCGGCTAACTCCCCCAAGCTTTCTATATAGCTAGCTTGCTGGCTAGCCAACTGCTCTATTCTCTGCTCTAGCGTGGCTATACTGGCTAGCCTTTCTTCTAAGTTGGCTAGCCTCTGGTTTACATCGTCATCAGGGGAGATCGCTGGATTACCCGCATTTAAAATCTCAACTGGTATAGCCAAAGGCTCACCCAAAGCTAGCCGAATTGAATTCTCAAGGAACTGAGTCATTGTGATACCTCGTTCCTTACAATGCCCCTCAAATCTCTCTGCCAGAGCATCTGGCAGCCGAAAATTAACTTGCTTTGACTTCCTACGGTTTTCAGTCATTGGCTTTATCCTGCCTATACACTGGCTAAGTCTAGCAGTTTTATAGCCTTATCACTAGCCATAAGCTATACAAATGCCTTTGATGGAATCACACAAACTTGGCTATACATTTAACTATAAAACGGCTTGCTATTTGTATAGCCATAAGCTATATTGTATGTAGACAGGGATAAGGCAATCACTACAAGCCAAACCCTGAAAATGCCGCCACACAGAGGAAAAGACAATGTTCAACAGCATTAAAAACATCACGCTCGGCATCGGTTACGGCATCTACTTGACCGCACTCGCACCAAAGAGCCAACGCGAAGCAGCCCTAGCAAAGGCATGTATTCCGCAAGCTGTGCCCCAGGTAGAGGAGAAGGCAGAAGAAGCGACCGCCCTCGAACCCATCCACGTTGCACAACCCGAAATCCAAGTAGAGGTAGAAACTCCCGAACCCGCAGCCAGCGAACAGCCGAAAGTAGAAATCGATCTCAACGCCCTTGACTCAGGCACACTCCGCAAACTTTGCAGTCAGTACGGTATCGCGTGGAGAAATGTCAGAGGGCAGGGCAAACACCTTAAAAAAGCCGCAATGGTATTTCAGCTTGAACAAGTAGCCGCAGCCGCCTAATCATCAGATGTGACCTGGGGGAAGTCCTAAAAAGCCTCGCACACCAAAGCAAAAGGGCAATCGCTGTCCCTGGAAAGAATGCGATCGCCCGTTCGTTAACCCCGTTATGGAGTCCGTATCCTTATGTTATTTCAGAATGACATCTCAGCCCTAGAATCCGAGATTGCCAAATTTGAAGGAATCATCGCCACGCGCCGCGCCCGCATCGAACAACTGAGCCATGCCGAATCAATCGCTGACGGGGCAATCCAGCGCTTACAGGATGCCGTCGCCAAATTCCAAGAGCTAGCACCGGACGCGATCACTACCCTGAAATCGGCAGTCTTAGGGCTGTTTGGCAGTGACGACAGTAGCGGCGATAACCCAACTCTCGAACCAGACCCAATACCCAGCGATAACCCAACTCCCGAACCAGACCTAATACCCAGCGATAACCCAACCGCCGAGGGGGGAGAAGAGGATAGCATCCAGACCAAAGCGACTGAGGAAGAAGTCATCCCACCCGGTAGCTTGATCCAAATCGAAAATCCGCACACTGGGGAGAAAGTCTCCTGGGTCACTCCAGCCAAAGAGGAAAGTGATCGCCCCTACGTTGCATTGATCGAAATTAACCAGACACTCAGCTATCAGCGGAAGCACGACGGCACAATTGTCTGCGCTTACCTTGGAGCCAGCACCAATCAACTCGCCAAACGCTGGGCTGATGCCTTGGAGCTTTGGGGGTATCGCGTTGAAATTAGGAAAGCCAAGCGCATCACTGGCGGCAGATGGGAAGTGAAGTTTTGGGGCGCAGACCTCAACCGACTCAACCAACTTGCCGAGGCACATCCTAGCTTTAGCAGCGGGGTGCCCGCCCCAAAGTCGCCATCTCTGGAGTCGGTCCCAAGTACCCTCGAAACCTCCAGAGAGAGCTTGACAAGATGCGACGATACAACGCCAGCCTTGGAATCGGTTGATGCCCAGATGGAATTTGTCTTCAGCGAAACTCCAGACTCATGCGCTTTGACTCCTGATTTTCTGGTCTACAGCGGCGATCGAGAGTTCCTGGGCAAGGTGCGCGAATCACTCACGCTCAAAGGCTGGCTTCATAAGTACACGAATCACAACCAGCCGTTCCCAACTCGTGAGGCAGCGGCGGCAGATTTGTACCGGCGGAAAGTAGCACAGAAGGAAATTCACGACGCCAGCAACGCTCGAATCTTGGCAGCCCACGGCTTCTAGCCCACTGTCTTAGGGATGTTGTGTCCGCTTTAAACACAACATCCCTAAGCCCGGATTTCCACCTCAACCAAACGGTTAAGGAAGCTAACTTTCCACCTCAGTGCGACATAACAAGGATAATGTAGAACTTAATATGGCCCAAATTACGACTCAAACCAGCACGGAAGTCACCCCATCGGATGCTCATAATCGCTTGATCGAGATGTGGGTAGATGGTCGTTCGCCGCATACTCAAGACGCTTACCGCCGATATGCCCGTCAGTTCCTGGCACACGTTAACCGTCCCCTGCACCTAGTGACGCTAGCGGACATCCAGGGGTGGAAGTTAACCTTGGTTGGCTTGTCCCCCAACAGTCAGAGGACGGCGATCGCGGCGATTAAATCTTTGCTGACATTCGGGCATAAGATCGGATTATTACCCCTGAATGTTGGAATGCCCGTCAAACAACCCGCTGCCAAGGACTGCCTGAACGAGCGGATACTCACTGAATTGGAAGTGCAGACGTTAATTGCTTTGGAAACCCATCCCCGAAACCGGGCAATCCTGCGGCTGCTGTATTCTGCTGGGTTGCGGGTCAGTGAACTTTGCGCCCTGACCTGGAAGGATCTAAAAGTTCGCGGTGATAGCGGACAAGTTACGGCATTCGGCAAACGAGGGAAGACTAGAACAATTCTGCTGTCTGCGGGCGTCTGGGTTGAGTTAATTAATTTAAGAGGTAACGCGGGAAACGACGACCCAGTTTTTCCATCCAGGGAGGGCGATTCGGAAGGGAATCACCTGCATCGTTCCCAAATCAATCGCATTGTCCTGGCAGCCGCGAAAAGGGCAGGCATCAAGGAGAAGGTATCGCCCCACTGGTTGCGTCATGCTCACGCTTCACATTCACTAGACCGGGGCGCACCGATTCATTTGGTACAGCAGACGTTAGGACATGAATCGGTGGCGACTACTTCTAGATATCTGCACGCCAGACCTAATGACAGCAGCAGTCTATATCTGCCAGGGTAATATTAGGCTAAATCTTCGAGAGCGCTATGCCAGTCCACAGCACATATCTTCAGGCTTCATCATCAACATTAACAATCAGGGTTCGTTTTGGATAAAATTCAAGTTGACGGTCATAAAAATCATTTGAGAGGTCTGTTATATTACCTTCTCTAGCTTTTTCTCTAGCTTTTTTTCTAGCTTCTTCTTCAGCTTTTTCTTCTTCAGCTTTCTGCTTTTTCAAAGATGAGAGAGTATCATACGAATAAACATTGGCATATATACCATTTGCAAGAGGATGTAGCCCACTCTGAGGAATGGATAGTATGAACGGACAAGTTACCAAGCAGCGCCAAGGCAAAGCTGATTTATGAGAATGGACAGATTGAAACGTTTTTTTTCCTCTGGTATTTAATGCCTTTCGGATAACATCTATAGGCACAACTGTACATCCGAACTGAAATTTATCATAGGTAAGATTACAGCATCGCCAGTATTGTTGAAGGTTATTATCATCGATAAAATTATATAAGCAGTAAAGCGGAATACAATTATGCCCCTGTGCATAAGTCTCAAGGATATCAATTTGAAACTGACTTGTAGGCGATTTTCCAACTTTATGCCTGAGTTTGCTATATATTTGGTCTTTATTGCCCTTTTTGGTTTGGATTTTTTTGGCTTGGACTGCATAACGCCACCAACCTTTTTGGTCAGAACCAATCCACCATTCCCAATCTATGCCAGTTTCTGACTCGGTTGCTTTATTGATTTTTGGGATAGAAACTTCGCAAATTCCAGCACGTTTTAAGTCAAGAATATTAATATCAGTAATGGTCTCTTCTCCTTGACGACAGCCCAAATTCTCACCCAATTGGATTCGCTCCCAAACCGCCTTAGCTAACTGTTCAAAAATTTGAGAAGCAGAAATAGCCATTCTTAACTCCCTTAGACTGCTATTTACTGATTATTCACACAAACCTCATTAATCAATTTACTATGGACGGACTGTGGCAGAACTAACCGGCGTTCTTTCCTTCTTGCATTCAGTAATTTCTTTTCACCAATCAGCAGGAAGTAGCTTGCGCCCGCGCCTCAGTCAATCGGTTCTAAGCACCGTAGAGCGTCTGGGTGTGTTCTCCATAGCTTTAACCATTACTTTGTTTTGGAACTTCCATTAATTCATTTTTGTAAACATTCATGCGATCGCACCTCCCGCCAGTTCCCAAAACTCAATCTCCTTCTCCCTAGGAATGAGCGCCCAGATCGCTTGCGTTGCCCGACAACAAAAGCCGCTGATGACTTGGAGTACCGCTGAAACTGCTTCTGGGTTGTCACAGCACAACACCATATCGGCTGCGTCCCGCACGTCCTCAGCAGTAAAACTGGGGGCGTCCTCCGCGCTCCCCTGATTAATAGTTTGGGGAGTTTGGTAGTCTGGCGAGTTCTTTAAATACTCTTTATTACCGGGGGTGACTACCGTATCACAGCTTGATACATTTTGAGCTTCTGCCTGCCTCGCTGCCTCATCCCGTGCCAGCCATGCTGCAAACACTTCTTCGCGCCCGTCGTCGGAGCCTAAGAACTTGTAGACTCGTTGCTGTTCTCCCCTTGCACCTTCCTTGCGGAGGAAAGTTAATCGTAGACCGAGTTTCCCTAGCAACTTCTGAGCGATCACTATAGGGCTGTCTTTCTCGTTGATGCCGATATCCAGCGCTGTCTTTATCTGCCAGCGGGCAGCGATCGACTTCTGCGCCATTGCCTGAAGGTCATCATCGGTGCCCTTGAAATCCCGTTGGGTATCTAGTAGAGCCAATACACCTAGATTTTCCAGTGCGGCGATTGACGAGCTAATGAGCGACCTGTTTAGGTCGGGCATCCAAGCTGCTCCCTCACCCTGCTTTTTGATGGCATCCAGCCGTTTTTTATCCCTCGCTGGAAGATATTCCCTGCCCACTGCCAAGTAGTAATGCATCTGCAACTGGGGATGCCAGTTATCGTCATCCTTAATTACCAAGTCTGGCGCTACATCGACTCCGTAGCGCAATGCCAAGGAGTGCTTACGTTCCTGGCAGCGTTCCTCCTGAGTCTTTGAGCGCTTCTCCTTTAATTTTTCAAAGTCGGATTGGGAGATAGAAGCGGCGCTGGCGATCGCTTCCGCTTCTTTCTGGTGTTCAGTGTCTCGAACCTGGTTAAGCGCCTTTAAGGTTTCATCGCCATTGCCGTCAGCAATATCGATAATCTTGTGCCCCTCAGCCTTCAACCCAGCCAGGACGCTCTCACGATACCGAATCATTCCTGAATTTATCCGAACTGCCATCTTTACCCATGCCCGCAAACTTGGGGCATCAAAACTTGTATCTAGATCCTCAAAATCAACATCTTTGAGGAGTTGGATATTAGCCTTGGCGAGTTTGCGTTGACTTGCTAGCAAAGATTTAGGATTAGTGCTGCCGTTGCCGATTTTCCCTAGTCCGTGAGCTGCTACCCAGATGTGACGATCTACAGATTCCCGCACCCGCGCCAATGCTTGTCGTGCTGAGTTCTCTGGTACAACCCCTTGGAGGATTGCCCAAACCGAATCAAAGTGATTTTCGATGTCGATACTGACACCCGTTTCAAGCGAGGGGCTGGCTATCACGATGTCGTAGCGGTCTAGAACTTCGTTTAATTCTATGGTGCATCCGAAGGCAGCGTGATTGGGGTCTGAAACGCTTTCAGAATCAATCCTAAGAATCCTTTTTTTAGGAAATTGTTGGGCAAGTCTCGCTTCAAGAATTCGGGTTCCGAAGCGGGAGTCAGTCTTCTGCCCTGAACAGCAAATAAAGACTTTTTCATCTTGCCCAATCGCTTCTTCTAACTGAGCTATTAATCTACTAGGGTTTGTACCCAAGTAGTTGTAAACGTTGCAACCTTCGGACTTATGTGTATTTTCGACAATCCACGGGTCAGTATTGACCCCTGCCAGTTCCTGAATATAATCAAGTGTCACATCGCTCAAGTCGGCATCGCTCAAAATTACTTGCCCATTTTGGCTTGTGAGTGCGTTGCTGATTAGAATTTTAAATTCTCGTAAAATCGGAACGCGAACGGACTGACAGGTTTTGGAGTTCAACAAATGCCAAACAACTTGTTCGCATTCATCAAGAATCACGATGCCATCACGCCAGTTTTCGGCGCGGAATTGTGCCTGAGAATTTGGGTGCAAGGAATCGACGCACAGCCCAAAGCCCAGAAGTTTACCTGTCTCGCAGTCACGAACTTCGGTAACATAAGGCACTCCTAGGCGACGGCACAATGCTTGTCCCAGCTGTACCCTGTGACTCAATACCAGTACCCATTTACCTTTCTTCGCTGCGTCCGCCGCAATTTTAGCTAAGGATTCGGTTTTTCCTGACCCCTTGGGGCTTTTAATGCCAATCAGTTTGGTGCCTTTTGGGATGGTCAATTCTCCCAAGTATTTCTGGTTTAAAGATACGTTCGTTGGATACATCAGCCGATTGTAGGAGTGCGATCTCCATTCCTCCAGCGGCTGGGCTGACTCATAACACTTCTCGAAAGCTTCGACACCATTGGCTACCAGAAAGTCATCAACACCTTTCTGGGGTTCATCCCAAGTAACCACTGAAACTTGGCAACCTTGCTTGAGAAGTAAAGAGCCTGTTTGATGAATCGCGTTGCCGACAGCCCGAACAGTCTTCCGCTTCACGTCATGGTCGAAAGCAAAGTAGACCGGATGATTTTGGAAAATTGCTAGTTCTGGGATAAGTTGGCGAGTTCCCACGGGAGTTCCAAACTCATCCTTGGGTTGACGATAACCGCTGGTGATTCCAGGCAGTGCGATCGCTGCGAATCCAGCCGACAGTAATGCCGCTGCTTTTTTTACCCCCTCTGTGATGCCAAGCGGAATTTTATTGATTAGCAGCCACGCCCAAAAGCCAGCAGCCTCAACGTCTTCGGTGACACTAACTTCTTCTGGCATCGGCACGCCGTAGCGAGTAGCGATCGCTTCCCAGACACTCAATGAAACTCGCAAGTAGAAAACACGGGTTTCCGTTTTCGGCGGATGCTCGTATTTTTGGAGCTTTCCATCATCGTCGCGCCTAGGCTGGTCAGGCTTGAACGCTCCCCAGAGCATTGCCTGCCAATCATCCAATGGATCTAGTCCACTGCACCACCAGCCACCTTTCTCGGTATGGGCGTATCGGTACAGCATCCAACTGGCAACGCGACCAGTGTTCAATCGTTCTAATTTATCAGAGTAAAGTAGCCGTTCGTGAGGCACATAACCTGAGAGCGATCGCACGTTCAGCTTGATAATTGCATCATCTACGCCGCTGCTTCGCCATTCCTCCAAGTGTAGTGGGTGAATCATTTTTCACCCCCAACCGCGCCCAAGAAACAGTCGCACGTTGCACAGCGCACGCTGGCTTTGAGAGTCGGCGCGATCGCTGGGACGATTACAGATTCCTGGCACCCGCATAGCCAACAAGCAAGCTCGAAAAGTGGAAGACTCTTGGCTTTTTTCGCCGTTTGCAAGGCAGTCATAGCTCCACCCCCCGACGCATCAGGTTTTGTGCCAGCGTAAGAGCGAAGAGCGCATTTTCTCCGCGTAGTCCCTTCGTTTCAAGATGTTCAAGTGCGTCTGTCAGTTCGTGTTTTTCAATGAGGTGAGGTAGTGGTGATCGCTCGGTTGAAGCGTGAGGCGATCGGTGTTCCCTCGAATCTGCTTTAACTTTGTCGGGATTATGTAGTAATAATCCTAATGAATCCCCGGTAAGTGTATCGGGATTATGAGATAATAATGGTGCAAGAGAGACGTTTTGCGGAAAAGATGCGTCCGACATATTATTAAAGAGTGTCCCACCTACCCGCTATCAACGGGCGTGGGAACCGCTAATCCACGGCAAACGGTCTCTAGGTCGCCAAACTTTGATCCGTTGCGTGGTTTTACAAGAAATGAAACGCCAGCAGTTTTAAGCCGCTGGCGTTTCGCTTTTATGGCTAAGTGAAACCAGTTCGTCTAAATATTTATCGAGGGCGGCACGGGTAATTTCTGCTTTAGGAACGCCCAATTTATGGGCGGTAGCCTGCAACCGATTGAATTGAGTAACACCTAGTCTTTGGGTGAATCTAATTGGTCTTTTTTGCGCCATTTCAGTTCCTTGAGTCCGACTATCCGATTATAGATGAAAGTCCTGGCGATCGCACATTGCCTCGTTTTCAGCACCTCTCCGAAGAATATGTTCCGTTATGTTTGGTTATTATAATGAACTGGTAATGCACAATTGCCATATTTGACTCGTTTGATTTGTATGACATTTGGATCTGCTACAATAAAAGCTTTTTTTTGTAGAACCAGGCTAAAGCGCGATCGCTTTTTGATTGATTATTAGTGATGTAACTCCCTACTAAATCTCATTACATTCTTATAATTAGTATCTAGTCCTTGAGGACAAGATACTCCTCCCTCTCCCCTACGGCAGCGATCACTCCTCTAGTATCTAGTCCTTGAGGACAAGATACTCCTCCATTTCCCTATGGCAGCGATCGCTCTGTATCATTCTTCATTGCCCCTACCATCGGAGGAAGCGGTTTGTTTTTTGGCTAAAAATCATACTGAATGGCATCTCAGTGTGATACCTGGTTTGGCGGGCGGTATCGTGCCAGCCAGCCGACTGATGGCAATCCAGTCGGCTGGCACAGAATCAAATGCCAATCGAATGATCAAAAAGTTTACTTATTTTTACTTTTCTTTACTACCAGGCGATCGCTCTTCATTCTGCCACTGCTGTTTCTTTCGGTTCCTTCGGCTTCTTCTCAAAAACTTGGATGGCTGGCTCGTTTAATACAAAACCCTGTCCTGTAGCTTCGCCCATCTTCCCAGCGATCGCGGCAACCCACATCGGGTAGTCGGTTTGTGCCTGTTCCAACTTCTTGAAGACTTTGGGTTTGACAGTAACGCTGACAATCTGCCCGTCGCAATCAATCTCGAAAGACTTCCAACCGTTCTCAACGGTTTTCACGTCGGCTGGGAACTCTGAAATCTTTATGGTTAGCTCAAGCTTTCCTTGCGTTGTCATAAAGCATGATAGCTCCTATATAAATGTGATGCGGATACTCTAGTTGCCAGTCCTTTGAGGCGCGATCACCTTCCGTCACTTCCATTACTTTGTAATTAGTGCGATCACTCACCGTCATCAGTGCGATCGCTCCTCATCGCCGCCATCTCAATTTTCAAAAATCTGCGTGATCGCTCTTCATCATTCCTCATTGCCCCTACCAGCAGGGGAAGCGGTTTCTTTTTGGCGCATATGTTCCTTGATCGCATTGATAAGTATCGTTGCTGCCAGATTAGAAATCGAGCGATTCTCTTCAACCGCCCATTGTTCTATCGCTTTTTGCATATCTTCTGGTAAGTACGCTGTTATCCGCCACCTAGAAGGCATTAGTGCATTTAATAAACTCTCTGGATCAATCATGGCGTACTCCGTTACTCTTGATATTTTTTTTAAGTTAAGTACTGTACCTGACGTTATTTTATGCTAAGTTGTACTCAGTTGGCACCAACAGCCTAAAGTTACTGAGTTTCGCCCAACCCTGACGACCGGCACACCATTGGTCGCCAGCCGCAAGTATGCGCTCAAGCTCAGTCAGCATAACCCTTTCAACAATCAATCAAGGAATGAAACTCATGCAAACAGCTCCCCAGCTTGCGCCCCCTCCTGCCACTTCTCCCCCACTTCTGGCAGTTGGATACGACGGCGGCAATGGTAGCGTCAAATTAATAGTAGATAACGCTGAAATCCGCATCCCGTCATATGTTCAGCCACTGCATACTGAGATTTATGATGTTCCAGAGTCGCCTGAAGGTAGTTTGATTGAGTATTTAGCAGGCGATCGCTCCGACCTCGTCAGTCAGCGCTGGTTTAGTGGTGATGTCGCTTACCAATACAATCCCCAAAGTCACCAGCGGGTCGTTGATGATAGGGCAGGAAAAATTAAATTGGGTTTGCAACTTTTCTTAGGTGCGTTGGCAACATTACCGCATCGCAGTCGCTGGAATCTGTCAGTTATAGCCTCAATCCAAGATGCTCAACTGCTTGGTGCTGAACTCAAAGAATTACTCCAAGGTCAGCACTCCATCCGCATCAATGGTAAGGGGGTAAGCTGGATTGATTTATCGGTTAGCGCAGTTATTGAAGAAGGGACGGGTGCAGTTGTAACCGCGCTAGGATGTAACCTCATCCAACCCAAAACCCAGAACATTTTTCTCGACCTTGGCAACGGCACGATTATTAGTTCTGTGTTTGGTTCTGGTGGCAAACTTATCGCCCGAAAAGTTACATCTGGTGGTGTTGATGCGCTAATTGAAGCGATCGCAAAAAATATCGATACTCGCCGTCATTTAATACGTGAAGGTGACAGACATTTAATCCGGGCTGGTATTGAAAATGGAAGTTTTCAATATGGGACAACCGGCTGGAATTTCCGCCAAGTTTACAACACTGAGTTGAAGCCTTGGGTATCCCAAAACTTAGCAGCAGCGTTCAAATCAGTTGACCCCTGGCGCGAACAATCCGACTCGGTTGTTGCCATCGGCGGAGGTTCTCAACTACCTGCGATTGCCCAACTGCTAACAGCTCGGAATATTGTCACCAGCTCTGATGGAACTTGGCTCAATGCTCGTGGCTTGGCTCGGTTGGCACAAATCAAATTGCGGAGGGAGGGGTAATGGGTACTACTTCAAGTCGGCGCGTAAGTGTCCGGGAATATCATCTGCCGTACTTAACAACCTTTGGCGAAGTGCTGGGAACTGATGATTTATCTGAGGTGGTAAATCATATTTTGAACTGCCATCGGATGGGATGTCACAGCACTCCACCTAGCCAACCTTTCACGCAAAACGCATCGATACCAGTAGCGATCGCATCTGCTTCAACCATTCAGCAGCAGGCAATTAATGACAACGATTTAGTTGATGCGTTGGGCGATTTACTAAGCGCCGCATAGTGCAATAAATCATCAGGAGTTTGCATTTATTAGTACAAAATTACTAATAGGGGAAGACAATGATTGTCACACTCTCGATTGATACTTCTTTGATGTTTGAAAATGGAACGCTTCGAGAAACTATGGAGCAATTCCTTACTCGAAAAATTACTCACAGGCAAGCTGCTGTCGCACTAAAGCGAACTCCCCAGGAAGTCAGTCTGACATTAGGAGCGCTTTTTGTACTTGCCGCCCGTCCCCAAAACAACCGGGGAATTGAAATGAAATGTTTTCCGGAACTCACCATGAGAAACCCATACGGGCTAGCGAAGGCGCTCTTCCTGGGAGGGAACCTGCCTGAAGACATGGTAGATAACCTGCTCGGAGTCCTTTCAGAAGGCGGTTTCTTTGACCTTCAGCGAAGGCTGAAAGAAGCCGGAGATGAGCTACGTTCACAAGAAAACTAAAAATTTTTGTCAGTCACCAGCGGCGAAGTTTGCGAGGCCAAGCCGCTGGCACTGGCTCCCCAGACAAGTAAGGAGACACATCAATCATGCCAAAACTTGTAGCCAGTAAGCCACTGAGTTACTGGGTCAGCACCTCGAAATCCAACCCGGCTTATTCAATCCTTGCCGAACTAGAACATCGATTCGGCAGCTACTTTGAACAACTGACCCGCCCAGAACTGCACGCGATTTTGACTTATTGCGCTGCGAAAAGCGACCAAACGGATACCTGGTCATTGTTGGAAAACAGCGACCTCAGCCAGCAGGTTTGCGATGCCCTAGATTTGGTTGATGAGTTGGAAAGAGGCTTTCAGCTTAGCTTAGCCAAATTCCTCGTCGAGGCAATTAGCGCACGGGGCAATCAACAATGAACCCGATTTACATTGCTGACCACATCCTGCGGATTGAAGGTGAACACAGAAGGCATCCTTCCCTAATTGCAGACAGCCTGCGACGAATTGCTGACTACGCCAACTTATTTGAACCGATGCCCGATAGCCTGACACCTTCCCAACAGCAACAGGTGCATGACTTCATCCAGCAGTTTCGCTCCTCTTCAGAAGGTCAGGCGGCACTTGTACAAGTCAAGCAAGCGATCGCTGGAGGGTATCGAAGATTGCAAGAGAAGGGGGTTACTCGTGCCTAACAAAGAAATCTGGGCAGATAACCTTCGCAGTGTTGGAGTGCCCGAAAAACTTTCAGTTCAAGCCGCTGATATTCTCAGCCGACAAGATGCAGGCGAACTACCTTATCCCCTGCCAGAACCAGACCAGCACATCGTAAGCAGTGCATGGCAATGGTTCGCCGCAAAGCAACGGCAGGAAGCGGAGTCATGAACTACGCGATCGCATTTGCAATCGGAGGGATTCTGTTAGCCCCTAGCTTTCACCTTGGCAGCGCCAGAATGCTCCTCCACCGAATCAGAAAAGGGATGTACCAGAGGGAGATTAACCAATGAAAGATTACATCGGGCTTGCTTTAATTCTGGCTGGAGTTGGGTTTTACTTCATGACCAAGCAGCCACAAACTGACCCTAAAGATTTAGTCATTCAGCAACAGGAACAGCAAATTCAGCAGCTTCAAGCTGAGCAACGAGGCATGGAACGAGCGCTCGGTTTGAGTAAGTAAAACAATCAAGCGATCGCCTTCCAAATGAGAGGGCGATCGCACCTCGCCACCAAGGAATTAATCATGGATTTTGCACCATCTAAAAACACTGCCATCGTCAAGTATGAACCAAAAAAATCTGGCATCCACAAGGTACACGCGCTGGATAAAACTCTTGCTGGATTGACTAAGAATTACTTCGGGATTGACCTAGCCGAACTCCCGAACATGACCGACCAGCAGCTTGCAGAATATGCTGACCGAGCTGCTGCGATGGATCGCCTAATTGAAGTGTTACCCATCCTCGAAAAACACTTCAAAACCTTAATTGAAGGTCAAGTAAAGTACGAGCAATTCGTCGCAGAAGTCCAGAAGGATGCCGCTGCCGCCGCCAAGAAAATCGACCAACAAATCCTAAACGTATTCCTGGCTGGAAAAGGCTACCAGCAACACATTCGTCTGATGGGTGAGAAAGCCCAAAACGGAATCAGGCTGCTAGATGCAGAGGGACGCAGTGCCCTTACCTTGGAGCGCATGGACTTCCAAACGGCGATGCAAATTGTGGCACGTCGGCACCAAAGCGGCGCACGTCGCATCCAAGAGAAAATCCCCCTCATGGAGCGGCGAGAAGCGTTGTCAGAGCAGGTGAGAAAAGAACGGGAAGACCGCAAGGATTTACTTACTAATGGCTCCCGTTCCAGTGCAGGCAAGAAAGGTTTTTGGCAAGGTATCGGTGATTGGTTTAGCGGTCGTTAATTCAAGGTGAAAGCTGATGCTTAATTTCAATAATCATCAGCCTCACCACGAGGCTGATTTTTTTCAAGACGAAACCCCAGAAACTAACCAAGTTCGGTTCTACAAAGCGACTGGGAACCTATCAGAATTTGGGCTGTATTTCAGTGGTGGACTAGCACTGGCGCTGCTATCACGTTTGATTCCAGGGATGCTCATTACCTACGCTCTATTACTTGCGATTGCTTCTGGCTACATTGTCTTTGCAGTAAGGAGGGACAGACGGGAAGGCGCAGTGATTGGACTGGCGATCGCTGCCTCAGTCATCGCCGGTTTCTGGGATGGCGTTGTTAGTCTGATTGCAATGGTGAACCCGCTAATTTGGATCGGGATTGGACTGGGCTTGTTTGCGATCGCCTTATCTGTATTCATGGGGAGGTCGCGCTGATGAATCCTAAGTTAGCCATGCTTGGTGCCTTCGCCGTTGGCACAATTGGATCGGCTGTCGGGACGGCTGGATACTTTGACGGCAGGATTGAATATTGCCACCCGACTGCTACAGGTTGCGAACAGCGCTCAGTACCCGATTGGATACAAGTTAACCAAAGCGCTGCCCAAGTAAAACGCACTCCTGGCGCTGGGGGATGGAAACTGTGCGGCGCATTTGTTGCGGTTGCCGGTTTTGGCGCTTCGATGTCACTGGCGCGAAGTCTATCATCCCAGGAATCCAGCAAGCAGAAGTATCAAAACCTCTGGGAAGGTGTCAGCCTACAAAAAGCCCGGATACAAGCACAAATTGAGCTTGAGGCGTTCAACCAGCAAGCAATGCTTCAAGCGGCTGAACAGTCCTATGGCATCCTGGCCCCGTATCAAGAGGCACTGCTAGAGGCGGAAGTCGTTACGGAACCAGCCGCACCCACGACGCAGGAAGTCTCCGCGCCCACAGAGCAGACCGAGGCGAAACCCGATCCGACTCCGTGGCTTAAAGGCTTTATCTCCAGCACTGCGTTGGCTTGGGGGAATCAAGGCAGCGGGAAAAGCTGGTTCGTCCGGCTGCTGGCAAAAAGGAAGGCTGAGATGGGCTACCGGGTGATTGTTTTCGACCCAAACTCAAACGCAACAGAATGGCAGGGAGTAGAACTTTACAACACCTACAGCGCCATAGAAGAACAGATGCGCTGGTATGTAGCTGAAGTAATGCAACGATACGAGGACTTTGGGAAGTCAACCATCTCAGAGGAGGAGTGGCGATCGCAGCTTTGGAAGAAAGGGAAGGCAGTCACAATCATTGCTGAGGAGGCAACCACCTACGCCGATTTCATTGAGGATAAGGAGCTGCTGGGCAAGTTTGTCAGGGTCGGGGGAACGCTCAGTCGTAAACAAGAAATGCCCGTTACATTTGTCGCGCACAACAATACGCAGAGCTGCCTAGGCGATATCAAGGGACTGGCTAACTTGATCGCTCGGATGCAGCAGATTCAGTTACTAGCGACGACTGACCCCCTAACCTCGCAGCCGGTCGCCAGCGGTAAGGCACTGATTAGGCTGGATGGCTCAACCGAATGGATGGAGGTTACTACTCCAAAAATTGACAAAAAAATAACTGTATTCCACAGAACCAGTGAAAGCGATCGCACTCCTCAGCCCATTCAACCCACGCAAGACAGTTCCCCAGATGACCTTTGGGACGCGGCGAGACAACGCCTAGAAGCGACGTTTCAACGGGATACGGTTGAGGATACGACAGCGCCAAACGTATCCAGCAATGACTCGGATGGGGATACGACAGATACGAGCGCATCCAGCCACAATGACGGCACAACAAGCGATTTAAGCGATGGGGATACGCCCGATACATATCCAGAAGGGCAGGGATTTCCACCTGAAAAGCAGCTTTTGACCATGCTGAAGGATACGGAGTTACCGACTGGGAGATTCATTAAGGAAACCTTGAAGGCGACGAAACCCGAACGGTATCGGCTGGCTAGGAAAGCGATCGCATTTGTGCTGCGTCGGCATGGTGACTTTAAGTTGATGGAGAAATTTAAGGACTGTCTTTAACTTCGTGAATGGCACCTTCGTTTACTTGAGTGTCAAAAAAAGTAAGTGCCAATTGGTACTTACTTTTTGGCTAACAGAATTGTTTCGCACAATACCCTCTACGCGCCTCAAAGATATCCTGACGCCTCCGACTAGCTCAGGCGTCCCAACACAAATTAGAACCTTCACCACTCAGGCATGAGTGGCTAAGCAATTCACTCCTTTGAAAGGTTCGCCAAGATTTATCAACCTTATTAATTTCAAATAAATGGAACCGGAAAGCCATTCTCAAAGACTTTCGGTTGAGCAGAGGATAGAAGCTTTTCGCCATCTGCCATTAGAACCAATCGATTACTGTTCTTGTTGGATAGCCCTCAACCCGAATAAAGAATATAGAAAGAGCTGCATTAATGCTTTAGCAGAAACAACTGGTTTGAGTCCGCAGACGGTCAAGAATTGGGACACTAACTTTATCCAGAGACCCCAATATCTACCTTATCTACTCAGACAACTTGACCTGCTTAATTAATTTATGCAAATGGTCAAAAGCGGACAAATTACACTACCGCCTGACTTCCTACAGAAGTAGTTGGTTGTGAATTACAATCTTCACCAACGTGCAGACCAAGGTTACTCGACGCTCATCATTAAGCGAGTTCCGCTATATTTTTTACGAGTTATCGGATGGTAAGAGGTTTTGTTCGATAGCCTTCAGTTTCTTAATTCCCACATAAAGAGAGCCAAACTTCGCCTCCACTCTTTCAGCAATTTCGTTTTTGAGGCTCTCGTAAGCCGCCTGTCGCCCTACTTGCTCTTCCAAGCTCCTAAGCAATTCATGGTAGTTGCTGCACTCATGACGTATGTAGTTAAGGGTAATTCGCTCTAGGAAATTAATATCACTGTTCCATGTTGGACGCTCGATCCGATCCATCTCACAAGGAGCTTCTTTTCTTCGCTGCGACTCTCGATATATCTTTTGCTCTTCCCAACGAGTCATTGCAGAGTTAACAAGAGTTTCTAGTGTTTCCTTATCTGTCCAGTAAATCTCTAAGCGCTTGATTATTTGATCAACTAAAGCATTCTGTCTCGCAGCCATTAATTCCTTCATATTATCTGATGCCTTTAACCGCTGCGGGGCAGTTTTACTTTGCCATGTAGTAAAGGGTTCAGACTGCATAACTTGATTTACTCTGTCTTTCGAGAACAATTTAACTGGAGATGCTTTTCTGCTATAGGGATTTGGTGCTGTTGTATCTGGCTCACTTAAAAAGGATGCTATTGCTCCATTAGTCCAGCCAAGGCTCTTTAGATCGGATTTGGTGTAATAGGGTGACTCTTTTTTGTAATCTTCACTTTCTGAAAACATAAACTAAATTTTCTACTCTACCTAACTGATTATATTTTCTGCTCCCAGAAATCATTCGCCCGGACATTGAGAAAAGCGAGTCGGCTGGTAGGAATTGAAGACGTTCCTACTGTTTACAACTATCCCAACAATAAAAAAAAGAAAGAAAGTTGAGACCTGAAAAACGTGTGATCGCACTCATGAAGCGAAAGGAGATCGCATCCAGCCGTTACTGCGGCTTCTACGGATGCCTTTCACAGGCTCAT
>NZ_JAMPJY010000068.1:0-23879 GCF_039961875.1 Trichocoleus sp. ST-U2
GCCTAATAAGGCATTTCATTCTGGTATTTTGTGCCTATACCTTTATTTTATGGCACACCAAAACCGGAGGATTAAGAAGGCGCTGGGCTAACAAACCTTTAAATACCTTCACTGAAGCATTAGAGGCGTTTCGGACAGCGATGTCTTTCCGTTTTGTCGAGTGGTTGAACCACAATCGAGACGTATTCTTCGCTTATAAAGCTGCTTTGGGCTTTGTTTGGGGTTGATTTCTGTTTAAGTCCCGCTATGTCGGGGAATCGACGGTTCACCGAATTCGGCAAAAGTTTGTGGTAGGCGGTGTTGAGTTTGCCTTGAGCGAATTGCCCCGACCGGGTAGCAAACGTAAACTGGATGGCAAGGCAGAAGCCTTTTTAGTGGCAACGACGTGCAGTGACCCCCCAGCCGGACGAGCCGAGTGGACGATGCAACTTTTGGCAGAGCGATTGGTTGAAGTGCAACTAGTAGAGCAGATTTCTGATGAAACCGTGCGACGCACGCTGAAAAAAACCACCTCAAGCCCTGGTTGAAAGAGCAGTGGTGTATCGGCGAAGTCAATGCGGATTTTGTCTGGCGTATGGAAGCGGTGCTGGACTTGTATAACCAGCCCTACGACCCCCAAGAACCCGTCATCTGTTTTGATGAACGCCCCGTGCAATTGGTCAGTGAAACTCGCCTGCCACTGCCACCCGAACCTGGCAAACCCCAGCGCTATGACTATGAATACAAGCGAGAAGGGACGTGTAATTTGTTTGCCTTCTTCCAACCCCTGTTAGGTTGGCGGCAGATAAAAGTGACCCAACAGCGCACCTCAGAAGATTTTGCTTTGTGTATGCAGTACTTGGTAGATGTCCTGTTTCGAGATGTAGCGCTCATTCATCTTGTGCTTGATAACCTCAACACCCATACTCCAGCCGCCCTCTACCAAACGTTTCCACCACAAGAAGCACTCCGTATCCTCTCCAAGCTCCAGTTTCACTACACGCCCAGACATGGCAGTTGGCTCAATATGGTTGAGTTAGAGTTTTCAGTCCTCTCTCGTCAATGTCTCAACCGACGTATTCCAACCATCGCCGAACTGCAACAGGAAATAGAGGCGTGGGAGCAACAACGCAATCAAAACCAAGCGACTGTCAATTGGCGCTTTTCTACAGTCGATGCTCGCACAAAGTTCAAGCGTCTCTATCCAACTCCTAGCCTGTCATAATCTCTATGGTTAACTACTAGGATTCAGGGCTTCTGAGCGAAGTACGTCACGTCATCCGTTGGCAAGACAAAGTTTAAACTTTTTTACATAAAATGGCTCTTTATTGCTCGAATCGTTGTAGCAACCCGAAGATGGCATTAAGCCGCAACTGATGGGATAAAGAGCGATTCTAAAAGGGCTGATAATGAACGCAGCGATCGCAAGGCCCACTGGGATTAATCGTACATCGAAGCAACTCAGAGCGAGCATTGTATGAGCAGGTGATATCTCCGATTACCCAGCGCCCGTCCAACAGACTGCACTCTGTCGGGGTATCGAACTTTTGAACGTAAAGAGCAATTTTGTGAAGCTGATAACGACCCGATTTGAGCAGATAGCGATGCCTACGTTCTAAAACCATATATGTTTGACCCTCGACTTCTAAATAGGCTCCAGGCTCAGGATTCCAGTCTAGATATAGATGACTCAGGGTAGAACGGGGATGGCTCAGAATGACTTCTGTAGGCAAAGGATTCAGCTTCATAAAGAATTAATATCGACAGACCGCCAGAAAATTTGCATCAAATTCACATCTATATACAGCAGTCCTATTTAAGTCATAAGAAAAGTCATAAGAATACGTAGTGCGGGCATCTTGCCTGGGATTCAACGCAAGCAGGATGCTCACACTACGCAGAAATCTCATGACTGATTGAGGATTGCTATCGGTTATTAGCCTCGACAAATCGCTTCATCGGAGCCAATGCCCTAGTGTGCAGCCTGACGCTCTTTGGCTTCCTTGATCACCTCTTCTGCGATGTTACTGGGGCAAGGAGCATAGTGTGAGAACGACATTGAGAACTGTCCGCGCCCAGATGTCATGGTACGCAGATCGCCAATGTAGCCAAACATTTCGCTCAAAGGCACATCTGCCTTAATGCGTGCCCCCGTCTGATTTGTCTCCTGAGATTTCATCATCCCTCGGCGGCGGTTAAGATCGCCGATGATATCGCCCATGTAATCATCTGGTGCGAAGACATCAACATTCATGATTGGTTCGAGCAGCTGAGGCGCAGCCTTAGGAACAGACTGCCGATAAGCGGCTTTTGCAGCAATCTCAAACGCCATTGCTGACGAGTCCACCGGGTGGAAACCACCTTCAAGCAGCGTGAACTTCAAGTCCATGCAGGGGAACCCAGCCAATACACCGCGATCGACGCAGCTTTCAAAGCCTTTTTCCACTGCTGGCCAATACTCTCTCGGCACGGTACCACCTGTCACCTTTGACTCAAATTGGAAGCCGCTGCCTGGTTCACCCGGCTCAATTACATAGCCAATTTTGGCAAATTGACCAGAACCACCAGACTGCTTCTTGTGGACGTAGCTGTCTTCGAGGCGTTTCGTAATCGACTCGCGGTAGGCTACTTGAGGTTTACCCACCTCAACTTCAACCCCGTGGGTGCGCTTCAGAATGTCCACCTTGATGTCGAGATGTAGCTCACCCATCCCCTTGAGAATTGTTTCGCCGCTCTCCTCATCTGTCACCATATGGAAAGACGGGTCTTCTTGCACCATCTTAGTGAGCGCGGCGACCATCTTTTCTTCACCCCCCTTTTGCTTCGGTTTGACCGAAATGGAGATGACGGGTTCTGGAAAGACCATTGGCTCCAGCGTCGCGGGATTCTTGGGATCGCAGATGGTGTGTCCGGTTCGGATGTTCTTCATGCCGACGATTGCCACAATGTCACCCGCCTGAGCTGAGTCGATCTCTTCGCGAGAATTCGCATGCATCTCAACTAAACGGCTGACCCGCTCAGTCTTACCTGTCGCGGTGTTCAGTACGGTATCGCCTTTGGACAATGTTCCGGAGTACAAGCGCGTGAAGGTTAAAGCACCGAAGCGATCGTCCATGATCTTAAACGCGAGTGCCCGCAATGGTTTGTCTGGATCGACAAGCGCAAAGCTGCCTGTTTCATTCCCTTCCAGATCGATCTCTGGCTGCGGTTTGACCTCCATCGGGTTCGGCAGGTAGTCAACCACGGCATCCAGCACCAACTGTACGCCCTTATTCTTAAACGACGAGCCGCAGTAGGTCGGGAAAAACGCCAAGTCGCGAGTACCCTTGCGAATACAACGCTTAATATCCTCCATCGACGGCTCTTCCCCTTCGAGATACTGTTCCATCACAGCATCGTCCTGCTCAACCGCTAGCTCAATCAACTGTTCGCGGTAGGTCTCGACCTGATCGACCATATCGGTAGGAACATCTTTGATCTTATAGTTCATCGGATCGCCAGAGTTGTCCCACACCCATGCCTTACGGGTCAGCAGATCGACCACGCCGCAAAACTGTTCTTCAATGCCAATTGGCAGCACCATCACCAGTGGCTTGGCTCCAAGCACTTGATCGACTTGCTTGACGACTCGGTAAAAATCAGCGCCTGTGCGGTCAAGCTTATTGATGTAGACGATGCGAGCGACTTTGGAGTCGTTGGCGTAGCGCCAGTTGGTTTCAGATTGCGGTTCAACTCCGCCTGAACCACAGAAAACACCAATACCACCATCGAGAACCTTCAGGGAACGGTAGACCTCAATGGTGAAATCAACGTGTCCTGGGGTGTCGATGATATTTAGTTGGTGATCGTTCCAGAAACAGGTAGTCGCAGCTGACTGGATGGTAATCCCGCGCTCTTGCTCCTGTTCCATGAAGTCCGTCGTCGCCGCGCCTTCGTGTACTTCACCAATTTTGTGGATTTTACCTGTCAGTTTCAGGATTCTTTCAGTTGTGGTGGTCTTGCCAGCATCGACATGAGCGAAGATGCCAATGTTTCGATAACGAGTCAGGTCTTTCATAAATTGGTCTCTAGAGTAAATACAACGAACCGTTGGCGACCACCTGCAAGCATTACAAGCCAGGAAATCAATATTGCCTTTGTAGCCAGTGCAGGCTGGATTTCAATTACGCGGAATACAAAGAAATCCTTTTGCGTTTCTCTGGCGACATTACTAATTGTAAATTGTGGAATGTCAAGGTGACAGTGGTTAGAGAGATTAGACATATTTGCATCAGCGATATCGCCGCCGCAAAAGTGCGATCGCGCCAATTTCACTGTTCTCTACCAAGCCAGAGGTTCGGAGTTCGCTTGCTGGCGGCTCTAGTATTGTGCGGCTCTTGTCGGAGCGGTTACAGCTTCGTGAAACCCGAAAGCGATCGCTTTCGCGATTCAAGGCATATTCTCAACGAAAACTGAGTAACGGGAAAGCTGGCTCTGTACAAAAAGAACGCTGCTTTTACAACCCTACTGGTACCCTACTGGTAAGGTTAGCGTTAATGCAGTCTGTCCAAATAAGGTCGGATCAAGCGTCAGATTACCACGATGCGATCGCGCAATTTCCCGCGCCAAGCTCAGTCCTAATCCAATTCCCTCTACTTTGCGGGTTCGGGCTGGATCGCCGCGATAGAAACGGTCAAAAATTCGGTTTCGCTCATCCAGAGGAATCTCTTGAGAGCAATTACTGATAGTAATCAACACATCTGTACTCTGACGACGACCCTGAATCCGAATCCAGCCATTCGGGAGATTATATTTAATGGCATTGCTAATCAAGTTTTGCAAGACTTGAATGAGTAAGTCGCGATCGCCCTTTACGCACAAACTATCAGCAATTTCTGTTTGAATCTCCAGATGCGGTGCTAGCAGTTCGATATCCTCCAGCATCTCAGTTAATAAACCAGACAAATCCACCTCAACTCGATGCAGGTTCATTTGTCCGGCATCCGCTAGAGAAAGCAGCAACAGTTTACGCACAATCCCCGTCAGTCGGCGCACTTCATCCAGCAAATTGCTCAAGCTTTGTTGCACCTCGGAGCCGGGATCGGCTTGTTGCAGAGTGCGTTCCAATTCTCCTTGCAATATCGCTAGCGGAGTCTTGAGTTCGTGGGCAGCATCTCCACTGAAGCGGGACGCTTGCTTAAAACTGCGTTCCAGACGTTCCAACATTTTGTTGAAAACCTGAATTAATTCGACAAATTCAACATCCGTTGTCCCGATAGGAACCCGTTGTTCCAAACCGCTAGCGGTGACATTCCCAATACTCGTGGTTAGTCGTCGGATGGAATGCAAGCTGCTTCCAGCAATTGCCCATGCACCCCCGGCTACAAGCAGAAGTACCCCTGGAATCGAAATCAGGAAGATGTTGCGGATGACGACCATCTCAGTTGCGATCGCGTTTAAACTCACTGCGATCGCAATTTGAGCAAAAGGTGTTGTAACGGCACCAATCCGCCATGTTCCGCTTGCGGTGCGCTGAGTGACGAATCGAGGCGTAGGCGGAGGTCGATCCGGCGGCGGTTGCGATCGCTCTGGAAATGGCGGGTTGGCTTCGGAAAAGGGGGCTGTTGGGCGATCGGAAGGGGGTGATGGAAACGGCAGCAATTGGGGGCGCGATGTCCAAAGGTTTTTGGTATCGAGATCGGTAGTCCATTGCTCGGAACGATACAGCACATTGTTATCTGCACCGATTATTAGTAAGGCGATCGCTGTTTTTGTATCGGTTCTAAACGACTGCCCAAGTGAGTCTTCATAAGACTGCCAGCCACGCGGTCGAGGGCGACTTACCCGCATCAATTGGCTTTCCAATTCTGCATCCAGACGGCTCACCTTTGCCTCATAAATCAGCCACCAGGAAATTAATCCAAACCCAATGAGGGCGCTACCTGCCAGAACAGCAGACAATAGAGCAATCCGGATACGGAAAGAACGCAGCTTCACTCTTGAGACTCTGATTGACGAAATCGATATCCAACGCCGCGAATGCTTTCAACCCAACCCGCGCCACCGATGGAATCAATCTTTTTGCGAATGCGTTGAACGCACACATCGACCACGTTGGTATTGGGATTGAAATCATAGCCCCAGATGTGTTCCAAGATTTGCGTTCGGGTGAAGACTCGTCCAGGCGATCGCATTAGATATTCCAACAGGTTAAACTCGCGGGTGGTGAGTTCAACGATATGTTGATTGCAAGTGGCTTCTCGCGTGATGCGATCGAGCTTGATGGGGCCAACGCAGACTAGATTTTGGCGATCGCCCGCAGTCCGACGTATCACTGCATGAATCCGGGCAACGAGTTCTTCCACAAAAAATGGTTTCGCGATATAGTCGTCAGCACCCAAATTTAGACCTTCAAGTCGGTCATCCAATTCATTACGAGCAGTCAACAAAATGACTGGTACATTCTGTCCTTTCCGGCGCAGGCTCTTGAGGATAGACAAACCATCTTTTCCCGGCACCATGATGTCAAGCACGAGCGCGTCATACTCGTTGTCCAAGGCGCGAGCATACCCCTCGTCTCCGTTGTCACAGTAATCGACAACAAAACCCTGTTCCTTCAATCCGGCTCGGACGAAGTTGGCAATTTTCGCTTCATCTTCAACGAACAGAATATGCATGGGTTTCTCATGCGTCGGACGGCTTGGGCGTTTATTCAGTGTAACCTGTGGTTATCTGTAAGCCACACGTCCCAATAAGTTTTCCCTGCCAAATCAGAAGTTGGCTCTATCGGCTAGGCAATAATTGAATTGACCAATTTTGGTAATTCTATGAAGCTAAATCAGTTGATCGCTGTGTTGCAATCTGTTAAAGCAAATGCCAACAAAGGCAAAGCCGAAGTATCGCAACTGGGTCAGAAGAGTACCTTGTTTCAAGGATTGAGCAGAACTTACCAGCCTAGAGAAGAGGATGGATTTGTATATCCTCCTGAATCGCAAAAACTGACGCTGAAGGCTGAGGAGTTGATCGAAAAGTTTGTGCAATCTTGCTCTGAATTTTTAGACCTATCAGCTACTCAGGACTACGCTAATACTGAAGCTAAAGCATCTGTAATAGTAGATGGACAGACTATTATTGCAGATGTTCCTGTTTCCTATCTATTATTTCTTGAAAAGCAGCTTCAGGATGTGAAGACGTTCATTGCTTCGCTACCCGTGCTTTCGATTGATAAAGACTGGCAGCATGACCCCAATCGAGGATGCTACGTCACCAGTCCCAAAGAAACTGTGAAAACCAAGAAAATTACTGATTTTGTCGTTGCCTATGAAGCAACGGAACATCACCCTGCCCAAATTAAGGAGGTTTCCAAAGATATTGTGGAAGGAACCTGGAGTTTGATTGAGTTCTCAGGGGCACTTCCTCAAGACCGCGTGAATCGAATGCTGCGTAGAGTGGATATGTTACAAAAAGCCGTGATTCAAGCTAGAGAAGAAGCCAATAGCAAGGAAGTGCAGCAGCGGCAAGTTGCTAATGCGATTTTTGGCTATTTATTTGCAGATTAAACTACACTGGATTTGGAGTACAAGTTCATTTTTAGCGAGTAGGGATTTGCAGGTTCGATTCCTGCCCCCCAGTTTATCTGGGGGTAGGCAAATGGTAAAGCCGCCCTAGCGCATTAAGCTCAGAATAAAGCTCAAGCTATTGCTCCAATCTCATTTTAAAAATCGCTCCCTGTATCATTCTCTGTAGAACAAGGCTAGCGAGACGCGGGTTCAAATCCCGTCCCCTGCTCTAATTATGCAGGGGTAGTTTAGTGGAAAAACCTCACAGCATCAGATTGATTCTACGGAACCGGGAAATCTCTCATATAGGCTCAGCGACTTAAATCTTTCCCGGCATTCAGGATACGAGTGCCGGGATTTTAAATTGGGAACACTTTTGAGGTCATATCAAATTCGTTTAGATAGTCATAGTTTCGGAAAGGAGTTGGACGACCTTGCCCTTATGAGGGTTGTAATATGCAAATGAAACTTTAACTTGTTTAGTGGCATGGCTAACAACTGCGTGTACCGGATTGACTAATGCTTCTTGTGCTGAGTTCAAGCTGATCTGCAATCGATAACGCTAGCCGTTAGACCTTAAAACAAATGTACAATTATCGCGCTAAATACGGAGAAGACTACAAGTATCATCTCACAGCCATACACTGGTCCAATGGGAATCTGAGAGCTAGCCTCACCGCATTCAACGAACAGGAGATAAAGCCTGTTCAAGTAGAATGGAAGCAGTAAGCAGGGCTAATCACATAGCAGGGACAGGAACAGCAGTTTGTGTATTTGAGGTGCTTGACCAGTGTTTGAGCAGCAATTGGACTAGAGACAATGCTTTAAGATTAATCTGTAGGGTAATGGCGATTATCTGAAGCAATTAAGGCTCAAGGGAAAGCAGTATGAACTTAATAACTCTCGCTGCTCAGAACGTTAGCATTCATATCCTTGAAGCCGCTGCACCTGTCACCACTATGGAATGCAAGCTACTGCCAGTAGTGTTTGTGCATGGTATGGCGTGTTCCGCAGACCTCTGGGATGAACAACTTGCTTATGCCGCCCGGACTCGACGTGCGATCGCGATCGATTTGCGGGGACACGGTGCTTCCTCACCGCCTGAGGATGATGACTACTCTCCCGCCTCGTGTGCAGCCGATCTCTTGGCTGTATTAGAAGCCCTTGGACTTGAGCAGATCGCGCTCGTTGGGCACAGCTTCGGCGCTTGCGTCGCACTCGCTGCGGCGGCGGCTAAACCTAACGCGATCGCGCAGTTGGTGCTGGTAGATCCACCAATCGATTGCACTCAGTTCCCCACAGAGGTATATCAGTCACAAATAGCTCCGATGCAAGCAGCGCTGGCAACTAACGACTGGCGAGCAGTGCTGGAAGACTCTTTCCGCAACGCACTGGCAGGAAGCACCTCGGCAACGCAAGAGCAAATACTCGCCCGCCTTGCCGCCACCCCAAAGGATCGGCTGCTTGGAACGTCTCGCGGTTTGTTTGCCTTTAAAGCACTAGAAGCTCTTGATGAGTACCTCGCTTCGCCAGGGGCACGCGCTCACGCTATTCTTGCTCCGTCGAATAACTCGCCGTTCAGCCTTCACGTCCTCCGTCCAGCACTAACCACAATCACTCTACCCGCTACAGGACACTGGCTCATGCTTGATGCGCCTGAGCCGTTTGCTACAGCACTCGATACCTGCCTAGCAGTCGTCTAACTAAGAAATCCGTTGTCATCTATGCTTGCTTCATCACCCGCGTTGAGGGCAAATATAGTAAGGATAAAAATTCTGCCAGTTCAACAAGTCCTTCTGCTTCTTGTTGTTCTGCTGGAGACGGCGTATGACCCTTATCCTGACGAGCCAACAAAGATTGCAAGTGTGTTTGAACCGCCTGGGGAAGTTGAAATCGAGTTAGTTTGATAGGAATCTCAACGATTTCGGGTATAGAGCTGTTGGCTGAATTAGGAACTTTGGGATATCCTCGTTGTATTCCACTGTCAGCTGATGAGGATGGGGTGATTCAGAGTCAAGTGTTTCCAGGCTTATGGTTGGCAGTGAACGACCTCTTGGCTAGGGATATGGGGGGATCGCTGTGTTTCTCCGAAGGGTTGACTGCACCAGAACATACCGCATTTGTGCAGCAACTATCAAAGTAACTTCAGTTATGACACGATTCCTATCAACAAACTAAGATAAGCAAGAAGAGAATATGCTTGTTCGACTTTACTGGTCACAGTGCGAGTATCGTAATTTTCAGTGGGGAGCTACACCCGTTGATTCATTTTGGGTAGAAGCGACTTATGAGGAAGCTGAAAAAGCAATTTTTCCTTTCGTCACACCTGAAGCAATTGAAAAGTCTAAAAACTACGCAAAACGCGGTCAGGAGATTGCAGCACAGATTAGTAACCCACCGAAGCCTTACTGTTTTCTAGTGGCTAAAGACCTCAGTTCCATCGCTCCATTTGATGTCCACTATCCCTTTAGTTCAATGTGGAATGGTTATTCTCCATTTGAGGAGTTTTCAGAGTGTCATATAGAGACATTAGAACAACTAAAAAACCTTGCGCTTTGTAAGAAACTGGAAAAGAAAATAAATTATACTCGGCTGGAATACATCAAAAATGTCAATAATGTTAATGAACCCGACAAGTGGGCGTATGAAGACTACCCCCTTGGATCTCATTTCCAATTGAACTTCAAAGAGGGTATGGGTGTAGAGGCTCATGCTTTGAAGCTACCAAAAGGAGCGCTCATCATTCTTTCCCAAAAGCCAGTTGGCTATGAGCGGTGTCTAACGCACATAGTCGAACTGGTCAACGAAGGAAGTGAAGATCAATCTCAATGGAAACTGGGTGAATGGGGCATTTTCAGACGGGTGAAGATACATTGGGTTGCTGACTTCAGCAATCCTTATCGTATTCCCCTCGATAAAGATGTCATGAGAGCAGATTGGGGGTGGCGAGATACTAAAGCAAAATCGTTAGCCAGTCCAAGTCTAATGTCTCAGTGGAACAACATTGAAAGTTTGAGAACACATTTAAAGGGCGTGTTTAGCTAATAGCTGGACTTGAGTGTTTAGTGATTGTACACGGCGGTATAACAATCCCAATGCAGCTTTCTGTCATTCGGCGCGATCGCTTTCCTTGGACTCAAAGCCTAATCGCTTCGATTCAGCTAGATACAGACTATTCAACAGAATTCCATGTAGATAACTCTACATAGAAAATATAGTTGAAGCGGGTGGTGTTTGATAGCGAATGCGGTACAACTAATAGTTGTGCAGCTTATGTTATGAGTGAGGGTGTTATTTGAAGCTTGTCCGATAGCATCTAATGTGAAATGGGTTTGAATTGGTGGTAAAAATGGAGTCAATATGAATCAGCAGTTGCCTCAGTTCATCCACCGTGTTGTTGAACGTTTACAGTCAATTCAGGGAATTGCAGCGATCGCTCTAGGGGGTTCAAGGGCACGAGGCAACCATACACAGAAGTCAGATGTGGATCTGGGAATCTATTACAATCCAGAGAATCCGCTTGATGTGACTGCTCTAAATCACCTCGCCTCTGAACTTGACGACAATCATCGCGCAAATCTAATCACCCCAATTGGTGGATGGGGGAAATGGATTAATGGCGGTGGTTGGCTAAAGGTAGAAGGAGTATCTGTAGATTTTCTCTATCGTGATGTGGCTCAGGTTAATCGTGTCATTAATGATTGCCATGCTGGGAAAATTACTATTGATTACCAACCAGGGCATCCACACGGCTTTGTGTCCTCTATTTATATGGGTGAAGTTGCAATTTGTCTGCCACTTCACGATCCGTATAACGTTTTAGATGCTTTAAAGGCAAAGACAACCCCTTATCCTATTCAGCTTAAACAAGCAACTATTGATACTTTTGCCTGGGAAATTAGTTTCTCACTGTTCATTGCACAAAAGGCAATTGCACGCGGTGATGTTGCCTATGCAGCAGGTTGCTGTTTCCGCAGCGTAGCTTGTATGAATCAGGTATTATTTGCACTCAATGAAGAATACCTATTGAATGAGAAAGGTGCGGTGGCAGTTGCCAACAGCTTTGCACTCTGCCCACAAAACTATCAACAACGGATTGAGTCAGTGTTTGCTTTGTTAGCGGCTGATGCAAAATCAATGATGGATGCGATCGCAATCCTTGAAGGAATTGAGCATGATTTGAGTCAATGGTATGGCAATCGTCGGTTAGTTATGTAAAGTCTAAGGGGCTAGTATTGAGCATAGTCTCCTGTTGCTTGCCGCGATCGCCTTAGCTCTGGTTCCTGAATCAATCTGACTGACGCAGAGTTCAGGAATGATGAATTTTCAAGTTCTGAGTGTCGCTGGACTGGTCGGTGAAGGCTTTGAACTCGATCGCATCGTGACTGCAAAAGAGGCGCACGTCGTTACTGCGATCGCGTGATCATGCACGTAGCCGATCTTGATCATGGAGCCTCGGCTCGCGATCCACTACTACCAACACCAATGTCCCAAGCATCGGTTAGGTTAATAAAGAAACACTACTAGCTAGATAAATTATGCAATACGTGTTAATTATCCATGAAGTTGAAGACTACGAGTCGTGGAAGAAGGTTTTTGACAATGCATCCGACATCAGAAGGGAAGCTGGAGAGAGGTCGTATCAGGTCTTAAAGTATGAAAGCGATCCCAACAAAGTGGTGCATTTCTCATTGTGGACATCGATAGACGATGCCAAGCGTTTTTTTGAATCTCCTAAACTCATTAGAATCAGAGCTGAAGCCGGAGTAAAGGCTCCTGATTTCATATACTTGGAGCAATTAGAGTCAGGCACTTTGTAGGATCGGGTAGTAAAAATTCCCTACAAGTCTGTCTGCGTGTCCATGACACAAATCCAACTCGCCTCTCCTAAAATTCCACTAAGGAAGGACGAGGATTTATGAGTCGATACAGCACGATCGTTCAATGGTACTAATTGGACATTGCTGACCTCTATTTTTACGCACTGACTACCGTAGCTTGTCCTTTTGCTACTGTAGCTAAAATAGCTAAGACTTCTGGTGCTAACGGCTTCAAATTTGCTAAACGATTGGATGGTGCTGTGAAGACGCGATCGCAACTGTACGAGGATGTATGTCTTGCGTCTATGTCAATCTATTCCTGAACCCAGTACGCTGCAAAAGCATACTTTATCCTAGTATTAACATTTAATTAAGCGATTACTTAAAATGTCGAAACTCCTTGAAAGAATCATAGTAAATCATAGACTGTATGGCGGTCGTCTCTGTATTTATGATTAAGCGGATGAAATCTGGAGAAGTAAGAATATGTCTTTAACAGGCCATGTGTATTCAAGCGGTTTTAAGCTTCAGTATATTGTTGAGGGTGACGGTACTCCTACCATCGTGGTTGGAAGTTCACTGTATTACTCTAGAACGTTTTCTAACAATCTTCGTAGCAGTCTAAAGTTGGTCTTTATCGATCATCGAGGTTTCTCACCTCCTTATAATTGTAAAGACACCTCTTTGTTCCAGTTAGACTCACTGGTTGATGATATTGAACTGGTTAGGAAAGAGCTAGGGTTTGGCAAGATTATTGTTATTGGTCATTCAGGTCATGGATTTATGGCGCTGGAGTATGCCAAAAAATATCCTGCCAATGTGTCTCATGTGGTAATGATGTGTGTAGGACCAAATTACTCGCGTGAAGGGCATCTTGCGGCGGAACGATATCTGAATGATTCTGTTTGTCCTGAGCGTAAAGCAGCTCTTGCTAAAAACCTGACCAGGTTGCCTCAAGAAATATCTGCTGCGCCTGAGAAAGCTTTTATTACCTATTGCCTTCTCATGGGACCCAAAAGTTGGTTTGACTACAACTATGACGCGACAAAACTTTGGGAAGGTATAGAAGTCAATATGGCTATGTTTGATTATGTCTGGGGCGAGGTTTTTCGGGATATAGATATTACTGAGAACTTAGATAAGTTGCAAGCACCTGTATTGCTTGCACTTGGTCGCTACGATTACCTCGTTCCACCACCCTATATGTGGGAAGGAGTAAGAGACAAGTTTAGTAATCTTACTATCCGCATATTTGAGAAGAGCAGCCATACGCCTCACTTTGAAGAGCCAGAGCTATTTGACAAAGAGTTACTCGATTGGCTTTTCAATCGCTAACCCTTTTTTGATAGGAAGCCTAACATTTTCTTATCTTCATATAAACCAATCGCAAGTCAACTAAAACCCTAACCTGCGTTCATAGAGCTAGAGATTCCTGAGACTTCTAACGCAGCTTAAATAAGAAGTCAGTTTTGGACTTGACCTCAAACATCAAATCGGGGACTAACTGAGCATAGTCTCCTGTTGTTCGCCGCGATCGCTCTTAATTTTTGCTTCTTCAATCAATCTGATTGACGCAGACTTCATGAATGATGAATTTTCAAGTTCTGAGGGTTGCTGGACTGGTCGGCGAAGGTTTTGAACTCGATCGCATCGTGACTGCAAAAGAGGCGCACGTCGTTATTGCGATCGCGCGATAATGCACGTAGCCGATCTTGATTGTGGAGCCTCGCTTCGCGATCCACCTCCATCATCCATTGGTAGAAACGCATTCCCGGCGTGCAACGTGGTTCGGAGGAGTCCATCTCGTGTCGGTAAAAGTAGGCATCGCCTGCATTCAGCAGCCAACCCTCTGCTGTCTGGATGGCAACGCCAGCATGACCCCGCGTGTGACCCGCAAGCGGGATGAGGAGAATCTCTGGCGGTAGTCCCTCAAGATCGCGAACTGCCTGGAAGCCAAACCAGGGTTCACCCCCCGGCGAATAGAACTTCCAGCGTTTTACCTCGTCCCACTGCTCTGGACGATAGCGCTGGCTGGTAATGAAGCCGTGCCGATCCTGCGCTGCGTCAATTTCAGTCTGCATTACGTGTACGGTTGCTTCAGGGAAATCTTCCAGCCCACCAGCATGATCGAAATCGAGGTGGGTAAGCACGATATGGCGCACGTCCCGTGCGGAAAATCCTAGTTGCTCGACCTGAGCGATCGCTGTGTACTTGCGATCGAACTGGATACCATTGAAATGAATAAAAAACGGGCTGAGTCGCGCGTAAGGCGAGTTGACATCGCGCAGACCAAAGCCAGTATCGATTAGAACGAGTCCCTGGTTCGTTTCGATAAGCAAGCAGTGGCAGACAAGGCGAGCCGTCAGCCCGCGACTGAAGCCATCGAAGAGCGCCCCACCGACCGGGCACATACAGCCACAATTGAGATGATGAATGTGCATAAGTATTCTGCTTAAAACTACTTTTTGCCTACGGGTATTGATGTCTGCACCTCACTCGACGCTTGCATTTGCTCCAGTCGGTATAAGAATGCCTGCCAAAAGACCTTTATCTACAACAGATGATCGGGAAGGCACTGCGTGGGTTACTTGTTAGCCGACTCAGGCTTAGTCATCTGACGATGCAGTTCAGCCTTGACGGTATCAGGCAAAACCTTGCTTACATTGCCCTGAATCTTCGTCAGGAGCGAACCAGCGATGATGTGATCCTTGCCTGCCATTAAGGCATCGAAACCCTGTTTGGCGACTTCAGCCGGGTCATCGTTCTGTTTTGTACCCACCGTGGTGTCGTCCATTCCCGCACTATGGAAGAAGTTGGTATCGGTTGGCCCAGGCATGAGTGAGGTAACGGTGACGCCTGTATCCTTTAACTCGTTGCGTAGCGCTTCCGAGAAGGAGTGTACAAATGCTTTGGAAGCCGCGTAGACTGCTTCAAATGGCCCTGGCATGATGGCAGCAATTGACGAACTGAAGAGGATTCGACCCTTGCCGCGCTCGACCATATCTTTCACTACCCGTTTGGCGAGATGCACAGATGAAACGACGTTCAGGTTGATGAGATTTAGCTCGTCCTTTAGGTCAGTCTCGCGGGCGAAATCACCACCGACACCGACCCCTGCATTTATCGCGATCGCATCTACCGATCTGCCAGTCGCCTTAATTTGGGTGTAGAGAGACTCTACACCCTCATAAGTAGCAAGATCAGCTTGCACCGTCTCGACCTTGGCACCCAGTCCCTCAAAGGTTTGAGCGGCTTCATCGATACTCGATCCGGTGGCTGTGACGAGGAGATCAAAGCCGTTTTGGGCGAACTGTTTGGCAAGCTCGTAACCGATGCCCTTGGAGGCACCCGTCACGACAGCTAGAGGTCGGTTCGACGAACTGTTCATAACCATTTAAACTCCTGTAGGACTTCTCCACGCTAGGAAAGCTGTGGATTGTGCTTCTTTTTCGCGAGACAGTCTGCGCGAATGCGATCGCAACTCTTACTCATCCTAGGAAGACATCTGTGCGATCGCGTCTTTCCAAGGAAGTATGGCTGTTGTGTGTTTGAGGTTGCTTTTGTGGAGTTCACGCGATCCCCTGCGGTTCAGATCTCCGACTTTTCTAAAAAGTCGGGGATCTCGCCTTCACTAGCTCAGATTACAAAACTGTAATTTAGACGAAGGGCAAGCTGTAATTTTGGTTGAGCTTAATTGAATTTATAGACACGTTTCGAGATTCAACCGAAGGAGAAAGCTTGTGATGAATACCCGCCGACTGCTGGCAGCGATCGCAATTCCTGTTCTAGTTGGGACGTTTGGATGTGTGACTCTTAATCAGGCAACGGCTCAATTGCCCAACCGACAAGCCCAAAACTCATCCCAGCCCAATCAACAACAGCAGGGACAGGGACGCAGACGAGGACCAGATTTTGCCGCTGCGGCTCAGAAATTGGGCATTTCAGAAGCTAAGTTGAAAGAAGCACTGGGAGTGCCAGCGAATCCTACACCAGGACAGCGCCCGCCTCGTCCCGACTTTAAAGCAGCGGCGGCAAAACTCGGCATTACCGAACAACAATTGGTAAATGCGTTGGGAGTTCCGCCCCGTCCGCCCCGTCCCGATTTTGCAGCCGCAGCGCAGAAGCTGGGCGTAACAGAAGCCAATTTAAAGGCAGCACTGGGAGTACCTGCCAACCCACCGACAACGCCGCCCGAACCGGGACAACGCCCTCCCCGACCCGACTTTAAGGCGGCGGCGGCAAAACTCGGCGTGACGGAAGAGCAACTGGTAAATGCGCTGGGAGTTCCGCCCCGCCCACCTCAAGATGGCAACCAATCAGACGTACCTCCTCCTCAGCAATAAGCTTGAATCAATTTAGCGACCCTTTCGTGGATACGACCAAATTTTCAATAAGCCCTGGCGATTAGAAATCGCGGCTAAACAAACCAAGTCCGCCTGCGCGGACTTAAGACAAATCAAAGGTTTTGAAACCCGCGCAGGCGGGTTTTGTCTTGTGTAGACGCGGTTTCAACCGCCCAGGTAAATTGCGATAATTCTATTTAAAGCAGATGCAATGAAAAAAGACCGTGTGAAAAGAATTCCCGTTATCTCCATAATGAAGCGACGACAGGTGCTTGGCTTCCTAGGGGGAACAGCGGCGGTATCGCTTGTGGGATGGTGGCGCGGAGAGTCGATTTCAGCAAAACCAATAAGTCCATCAACTCAGACACCGACTCCGATAGCGATCGCGCAGACTCCGACTTGCGTGGTAAAACCCCAACAGACGGAAGGGCCATATTTCGTGGATGAGAAGCTTAACCGCTCTGATATCCGCTCAGATCCTTCTGACGGTTCGGTAAAGCCAGGAGTACCGTTGCGTTTGGTGTTTCGAGTCTCTGGGATTGATGGAAGATCCTGTACACCTTTGAGGAGTGCAACTGTAGACATTTGGCACTGTGACGCGCTGGGTGTTTATTCGGATGTCCGGGACTTCAACGGGGATACGCAAGGGCAGAAGTTCTTGCGCGGAAATCAGGTGACGGATGCAAATGGAACCGTGGAGTTCGTAACGATCTATCCTGGTTGGTATCCAGGCAGAACGGTTCACATTCACTTCAAGATTCGCACCGATTCTGCGTCTGGGCGCGGTTCTGAGTTTACCTCGCAGCTTTACTTCGACGATGCTCTCACGGATCGAATTTACACGCAGTCTCCCTATGCTGCTAAGGGACAGCGCACCCAAAAGAACGATGGAGACGGCATTTTTCAAGATGGTGGTGAAGAGCTGATGCTTCAGCTAACCCAAGATGCACAAGGCTACGTGGGTACGTTCGATATTGGGCTTCAGATGACTTGAACTATTGCATATGACTCAAGAGCGATCGCATTCTTCATAATTCCTGAGTTGATAGAACGCGATCGCTCAAAACGCCCAACTCACTCACGACGAAACACAAACAGATTGCCTGTTGCACCGCGTCCTACCCTAATTTTTTGATCTAATCTAAGTGACGACCGTTTCTCTTGAGGCGTACACCAATTGCCAGTTACCGAGTAGAGAAGGGAGATGCTAGGGGTAGAGTGGCTGTGAAATGGGATTGATGCTTTCTAGGCATTGGTGCGGAAGCGCCAAAAGGATTTCACTGGTGGGGATTTGCGAAAGGTGCAAAAGCTTGAAGCACATTTATCAGGTAGTTGACAAAAGCTACAGAATGCAGAGGACTAAATACAATATGTTGAATATAGCTGATAATACAAACCAAAACGAGGGTTTCCTAAAAATACGCCATTTCTGGGCTAAAATACGCCTGAATAATAAAATTATTGAAGATCGAATTTTAACCGAACCAGTTAGATTATTACTTTTATTAACTTGTATTTCAAGTTTTTTATTTTTTTGAAGACTCTGGTGATTTTCTGCCTGCTCTAACCCTAAAATTTCCAATACAATTTTATCTAGTTCTTTTCTTCTATCCTGAAAACTTCCTTCCGATGTTTGATTTAAAAATCTAGTATTAAAAACTTCATCTTCTACAAGCTCAATAAGTTTTTCTAACTTCTTGAATCCATTAGGTAAATAATCTTCTATTTGACCTTTTCGCAAAATGTAAGCTTTTTCATTAACTTTGCTATCTATAAATTCATTCAATTTCGTTTCTTCATCAACGCTTAAATTATCTTTTATTTTTCTATTTCTACTTTTTATATATTCAAATATATCGCTAATTTCCTCTCTATATTCTTCTATATCTTCTGATGCTAACGCATTTTCTAATCCCTTTAATAAAGCTTGCCCATCGAGACTCTTATCAAGTTTGCCAATCACTTCTTGATTAATTTTTTTAAAGTCAACTACAAATAATTCTTTTATATTTTTATCACCTACAGTTCGAGCGTAGTCAAGGTCTGCAATAATATAGTTTTCAATACAAAAAGATTCTAAAAATTTTCTATACTTCTCTAAATTTAACTTTCCATTAACTTCTACAACTTCTACAACCTCAACTTTATCATAAATATATAAATAATAATCAATTAATTTTTCAAATATTAACTTGTCAGATTTTCCTTCAACTAACACAACTTTATCCGCAAAGAAAATTTTTTCATTATTATAACTGTTTATGATATGAATTAAGTCTTTAGCAGCCATTAAGTTAGTTTTGTCTATAGTAACCACATTGCTAGAATTATTATCCTTATAAATTCTTATTATATTCGAGATGGTGTTTTTATTTATAAAGCTAATAGAGTGCGTTGACAAAATAAATTGATTGATTTGTCATCTCTGCCAAATCAATCAATACATCAAGAAACAGAGATTGCCATTTAGGATGCAAATGTAATTCAGGTTCATCTATAATTAACAGTCCTCCTTTAATGTTCAAAGCAAAAAGCCCTAATATAAAGTTAATTATTTCTTTCTCGCCAGAACTAGCCTGTGCTAAAGAAAATTCTTGGTTCTGCTTACTAAGTATTATTTCATAAATATTTTTATTTGTATTTATTAGAGGTAAATCCCAGGAGAACCCTAGTTTTTCCAAAATTTCTGTAACTTTTTTAACTTCTTCGTCATTATTCCAAAGGGTTGTATCTCCTTGAACCTTACTAGATTTATATTCATAAATCCTTTTTTTTTCGGCAAAATGTAAAGAAGCTAACTTAATAATAGAAGCGGTTTTTTTAGAACTTGCTTCTAAATACTCTGCCAACAATTCATAATAATTGTTGGCAGCAAGATTGATTTGAGTAGTGAAATTATTTTCTGATCTGTAGGGAGAAAAATATAAATAAATTGGGTTCAGCTCAATGTCGCTAATGTCTTTTGCGAGGATTAGGCAAAGCTCAAGGGAGTTCAAGTAAATTAAATAATCGCGCTCAAATCTATAAAACTCCGGTTCAGCTAATTTATTATTTGTAATTAAAAAATTTACTTCTGGATCTAAAGAAATAGTTTCAGGTAAATCATTAAGTCTATCAATAAGCTCAATAATTTTCTGGTTCTCGGAAGAGTAGTCTTTTATACTGTATTTGACTTCTAATACTCTTTTAAATTCCTTGCTATATTTTTTTAGAGTTCGGATGTTATCTATATCTTGTTTATCAACTTTAATCTTTATTTCTATTTGAGATTCAGTATTATCTCCAATATATTTCTCTAACAGCTTATCTATTGGATTCCGACTAAATGGCTTCCTAATTGTTAACCCTGGCTTATCTCTATCTTCACTAACTTCATAAGTTAACAATAAAAACCTTCTAAAGCTAACAGTAATTATATCTAAAAAATTACTTTTTCCTCCTCCGTTAGGACCGATTAAAATATTAAGTTTATCATCAAAGCTTACACTGGTAGATTCCCTAAAACTTTTAACATTTTTTATCGAAAAGTTTACTAATTTCATGTTTTTTTGATTAAATATTACAGAAGCTACGAAAATATCAGTAATATATGAATTAGTTACCTTTATATTGTAAAGGACACTTTTGTAAAAATGAAGTCGCTTTATTCTCAGCATCCGGGTTGCCTATATGCGCTGGAGTCGGTCGGATGATGCCGTTAAACAAATCATCCAGACCATAAGGAGTAAAAAACTGCCATTGTCCTTGAGTATCTAACCGAACGCCTACAGCCGTCGCCGTGTGCAACCAATCACTCACCCCATCTTCAGTGCTATTGTAAGGTCTGCGACCGGAACGCCAACGCGCAAAACTGGCTTGATTTTTAACATCAAACTTGTAGTCAGGAAACTGCGCTGTGAGGGTAGCCTTCGCGGTGAGTTCTTGGGAACGATCGCCAAGCGCATCAAAAAAGGCAATGTCAAAGTCGTTGATAATTAACTGACAGTCATCGCCAAATAGCGATCGCCAAACCGTATTTCGTACTGCACCGCCAGCTAACCACCAGTCGGGGAGATTCAAAAGCGCGATCGCCGGTAACACAACACCAACCGGCGAATCGACTAAAATCTTCTGAAGGCGAGTGGCACTATCCATGTTTTGCTTGTCTAGTTTTGTTCCAATCTTTCTAGTTATTGACTCAGTTGTATTTTAAGTTCGCGCAGCATCCGACTGGTTCCCTCATCAATCGCTTTTTGCACCAGTTGGGGAATCATTTCGGTAATCGGCAAATCGGGAAAGATAGCACTGATGGATGATTCGGCGTAGCCACCGTTTTGGAGGATGTAAATCTTGAGTTGGCGATTCCGATAGATCCACACTTCCGGAACGCGCAGCGCTTCGTAGGCGTTCAAGGTAGTCTTTGAAGTGACATCAGACTCAATGGCGAGATCGGGGGGTGGGTAAACCGCTAAATCCATATTGGTGCAACCCCGGACACGACTGGCATTCTGGATGTAAAAGCAAGTATCGGGTTCGACTCCGGCAATTTCTGGTTGCTTTAGAGTAGTTGAGCCAAAATCTTCCCAGTCCCGCCCTTGAGCATCTAAGATAGCTTTGACAATATCAGCAATAATGCGATGGGGGCGTTCGTGCAGTGCCAAAGGGGACATGATTTCCAGCGTTCCTCGGTAGTATGCAATGCGGGTGCTGCGTTTTTCTCCCAGTTCCGTAAGAATCTGTTCAAAGTCCTGCCAAGACAAGTTATGAATGCTAATCGTGCTACCGGGAGTGAGTTCAATGGCACGAATGGGAATGGTAACGGTCATTGGTGTTCCTCTATCGATTGCTGGGGCGGTTTCTTCAACCGTAATTCGCTATTCACCCATAATTATCATTAATGACTAACTGACAGTGATGGGTAAATAGCGATCGCTCCTACCGTATTTTGCACCGCACCCCTTGCCAACCATATTGTCAGCCCCTAAAAAGATACCCGAATTTTTAAAAAATTCGGGTATCTCGCCTTAACTAGGCGGCAATCGCTAGAGGCTTAAGCAGTGTGCAGCCTTTTTTGAGCGCGACCTGGTGCGGTGGGCTTTTTGCTGCGGGTGGGTGCAGATGGTGCCTGGGACTTTGCTCGGTTACTGCGCCCTTGATTTGCGCGCTGACCCTTCGCTTGGTCTACCACTTTCTGGACTGGGGCAGTTGGCTCGTAGCCTGGAATCACATCTTTCACAAGGGTTTTATTGAGCAATCGTTCGATGTCTTTGAGGAATGAGTATTCATCTTCGCTGACGAGGGAAACCGCTCTTCCTTCGTTGCCAGCGCGACCTGTGCGACCAATGCGATGCACGTAGTCTTCTGGTACGTTAGGGAGTTCAAAGTTGACTACGTGGGGCAGCTGATCGATATCTAGACCCCGTGATGCTACATCGGTAGCAACTAATACTCGCACTTTTCCTTGCTTAAAGTCTTGCAAAGCACGGGTACGGGCTGCCTGACTTTTGTTGCCATGAATTGCAGTGCTTTTCAGCCCATCTTGAGCAAGTTGCTCAGCTAGACGGTTGGCTCCATGTTTCGTCCGGGTGAAGACTAGCACCTGTTGCCAATTGTGGAACCCAATCATATGAGAAAGCAGTTCTCGCTTGCGATTGCGATCGACCGGATGAACCACCTGCTCTACCTGCTGTGCGGCGGTATTGCGGGGAGCTACTTCGATCTGGGTCGGAGACTTTAGTAGGGTGCTGGCAAGCTGCTGAATCGGTTTAGAGAAGGTGGCAGAAAACATCAGCGTTTGCCGCGATGCAGGTAGCACTGCCAAAATTTTGCGGATGTCGCGGATAAAGCCCATATCTAACATGCGATCGCATTCATCCAGCACCAATATCTCTATCTTCGAGAGATCGACCGTCTTTTGCCCAACGTGGTCGAGCAACCGACCGGGTGTAGCGACTACAATATCAACTCCCCGATGCAGCGTTTGAACTTGCGGCTTAATTCCCACGCCGCCATAGATCGCTGCTGCTCGCAGCGACAGGTATTTTCCATAAGTTTTGACGCTATCTTTGACCTGATCTGCCAGTTCGCGCGTAGGGGTGAGGATGAGGGCACGAGGTCTGCGATGCACCTGGTTGGCGTTGGCAGTACCCAGGAGTTGCAGTAAAGGCAGGGTAAAGCCAGCAGTCTTGCCCGTTCCAGTTTGGGCGCTAGCGAAAATGTCTTGCCCTTTCAGGATGGCGGGAATTGCTTGCTGCTGAATGGGGGTTGGCTCAGTATAGCCAGAGTCAGCCACAGCACGAAGCAGGTCCGTCGAAAGACCGAGGTTACGAAATGTCATGGATGCGATCGCTCCTAGTAATGCCCCTATCCCAAATCAAGTGCCTGGGGCCAGTCTAAGAGCACGAAATTTGTAGTTCAGTTGGATGGCTTAAATGAGCTTTTTTCCAATGCGCCAGCAACAGACCGGAATGTACTGGCAGAAACTCATCCTAACAGACATTCGGACAAAATATCTGAAGAAGGATGGGATGGGATAAGCTCTTCGCAATGCTCTCCCGCTTCTTGGGAGTTTATTCAATTTTATTTAAGTCGCCGCACACTGCGGTCAACAGGGTTAAAGCAGAAACTCTTCTTCATCCGTGGCTTTCCCCCCGCATTGTCTTCATCTGCTACTTTCTTCATCTGCTACTTTTGCTATCCAAGCGCTTACTTTGAGAGCTACGTGTGGGGTTGTTGAGTTTGCATCATTTGGGTACCACGATTGCACTTCTAATGAGTCAGGGCTTGAAATCGGCTCAACACTTCCTCCTGTTCAGTTTTTGGCAGCGGTGTTCTTGAGCCTTAATTCAGAACGACCTTCTCCTGGGTAATGTGCTGGTTGCTCATCAAAAAAAGCTGCTTTTTCTAACGATTGGGTAGCCAGGAAGATCCAATGTCAAAGTGCAGGTCAGTCAAGGTCGCCACTTTATTCACCATCTACCTACGGATACGAGCGATCGCCTCCCCAATTCCTCCAGCTACAGAAATGTGATTATCCTTAATCATCACAGCATCATCTAGTTCCATCCGGTGGTTCATCGCTACCCCGCATCTGCATCGCGTACTGTAACTCGAGCGATCGCCGCGACCGACATCCTCCAACAACCAGCTGCGTAACATCGGGTCTAATACGATCGAGGGAGGTAGAACAGCCCTGGGACTCACCACTTCAGTTTTCCCCT
>NZ_JAMPJY010000069.1:0-23787 GCF_039961875.1 Trichocoleus sp. ST-U2
GCTCCGCTCTCGTTTGCGTAGCTGTAATCCATGCCCAAGCAGTTGGCGCTCCCACTGCGGTTCAAAGCTTTGGCAGAAGTCGTCGACACAGCAAAATAGTTCTTCTAGACTAAGCATGGGGTAATTCAGATGGATGAGAAGTTAGCACTTTCACCCTACCTGTTTTGCCCCTTCCTTATCCCGAACTCAGGTTAATTAATAAATTTAAAGCTACTTGCTCAGAATCTGGTTAGGGAAAAGTTGAGTTAAAAATCTCCCTACCTTGGATGTCGGTTTTAGGACGCATTTACCGACAACTTGTCAAAAATATTTTAGGCGATCGCCTCTAAACTCTCTAGCTCACCGAGTCAGCGCTCGGAGGGCATTTGACTTTTGTATACTACTTTATGAGTTTCATTAATTTTGTGCATGACTTCTAATACACCCTTAATTCAATTTTTTGAAGGGATTCCTGAAGAAATCGGTAACGTCAGCTTACGGCGGAATCGCAGTTCTGGAGTCCGCACGGTATTGATGACATTTAACGAGCTGAAAGCCATAGAAAAATTCAACAGCTTTAAAAATAAGTTTTCTAATGGGCTGCGATTAACGGATGAAGAAGGTGAAATAAGCGTTGAGCCTTCTTCTGTAAAATTTGTTTTCAGCGGGCCAGAAGGGGATGATTTTCAGCGGTTGGACTGCGAATTTGAAATTCAGCGAGAAGACCACTGGGAGAGATTTATGCGGTTTATGAATCGCTATGCTGAGGTCAATGGTATGGCTTACAGCGACACGAAAAAAACCCCCGATAGCGAGGCAACCAGAGAAGCATGAAAGTAGCCATTACAGGAGCAACTGGATTTGTCGGCTCTCGTCTGGTAGAACGACTACACGCTCAAGGAAATCAAATCTTGGTTTTCAGTCGTAACCCTGCGAAAGCGAAGCAAGTCTTTCCTGCCAACACCTATCCCAATCTCGAAATCATTGCATATACACCCACTGAATCAGGCTCCTGGCAACAGTCCATTGCTGGATGCGATGCTGTGGTGAATCTATCGGGAGAACCGATTGCGGAAAAACGCTGGACTCCAGAACAAAAGGAGACGATCCTAAATAGCCGAAAGCTAGGGACGCAAAAAATTGTAGAAGCAATTAATCAAGCGAATCGTAAGCCCGCTGTCTTAGTTAATTCTTCTGCAATCGGCTACTACGGCACCAGCGAAACGGCTGCCTTTGATGAAACTAGTTCAGCCGGTAATGATTTTCTCAGCACTGTCTGTAAAGAATGGGAAACAGAAGCGCAAAAAGTCAAAGACAGCGGCACGCGACTGGTAATTGTGCGAACTGGAATTGTCTTAGGAATGGGAGGGGCACTTGCCAAAATGCTTCCCCCCTTTAAAATGTTTGCTGGTGGCCCCATTGGTTCAGGGCGTCAGTGGTTCTCCTGGATTCACCGAGACGATTTAGTGAATCTAATTCTATTTGCACTCAGCCACCCAGAAATTGAAGGTGTCCTAAACGGTACAGCTCCGAATCCAGTCCGGATGAACGAATTGGCCCAAACTCTGGGAGAAGTTTTAAATCGACCCTCCTGGCTACCAGTTCCCAGCTTTGTTTTAGAAGGTCTCTTAGGAGATGGTGCCCAAGTCGTTTTGGAAGGGCAACAAGTTCTTCCAAAACGCACCTTGTCCCAAAGATTTGAATATCAGTATTCAACCCTAAAACCAGCGCTGACAGAAATTGTGAAGGAATAGACAATTCGGTAAAAGGTAATTGTTATGAGTGTTGAGTTATGAGTTTTGAATGAATACCTCATCACTCATCACTCTACCTATTACCGATTATTCTTCCTTCAACTTTCAACCTTTAAACCTTCAACCGGCAGGCTGTCACCTTCAACCTTCAAATTTTCAACTGGCAAACTGTCATCATCCTGCACCCGCTGTAGTTTAGCTCCCAGCTGCCGTAGTTTATCCTCCAGCTTTTCGTAACCCCGATCTAGATGCTGCAATCCTCGAATGATTGTTTTTCCTTCTGCCGCCAGCGATGCCAAAACCAACGCCGCCGAAGCACGCAAATCAGTAGCTAGGACAGGTGCCCCCGATAACATTGGCACACCCCGCACAATTGCATGATTGCCTTTCACGCGAATATCTGCACCCATGCGATTCAACTCTGCCACATGACGCAAACGGTTTTCAAAAACCGTTTCGCTAATCACGCTGTCCCCTTCACTGAGGGTCAGCAATGCCATAAATTGTGCCTGCATATCCGTGGGGAATCCAGGATAGGGCAATGTTTCAATATCGGTTGCCGCGTGTGTTTGCCCTCCGATAATCCGCAGGCAGTCAGGCGCTTCTTCGAGTACCGTCGCTCCAATTTCCCGCAGCTTGGCAATCACAGCCGTGAGATGGTCTGGAATAATTGGGGACAGACTTAGTTCTGAATGGGTAATTGCTCCTGCAACGAGCAATGTCCCCGCCTCAATCCGGTCGGGAATGATGCTGTAATCTACAGAATGTAAGCGGGGAACGCCAGAAATCACAATTGTATTGGTACCTGCACCGCGAATCTTGGCTCCCATTGCAATGCAGAAATTAGCGAGATCCACGACTTCTGGTTCTTGGGCGGCGTTTTCTAGGATTGTTTCTCCCTCTGCTAGGGTTGCCGCCATCATCAGTGTCTCTGTCGCACCAACACTGGGATAGTCCAGATAAATTTTGGCTCCCTTTAATCTTCGATTGCTGCCAGTTACATGGGCATTGACCATCCCATGATCAATTTGGACATCTGCCCCCATGTCCCGCAAACCTCGGACGTGAAGATCGACGGGTCTGGCACCGATAGCACAACCGCCAGGTAGTGGCACTTTTGCTACACCCAGTCGCGCCAGCATCGGTCCAACGATAAAGAAACTAGCTCGTAGCTGAGAAACTAACTCGTAGGGCGCTTTTGATTGTCCAATGTGGCTAGCGTTGATGTCGAGAATGTCGCCATTCCATTCCAGCTTCAGGTCTAGGGACGACAGAATTTGACCCATGCGCTTGACATCGACAAGCGAGGGAACGTTACGGATTCGGCAATCTTCAGGACACAGCAAGGCTCCTGCCATGATCGCTAGTGCCGCGTTCTTTGCGCCGCTAATCTTGACGTGCCCTTGCAAGGAAGCTCTACCCCAAATGTGCAAAACGGACTTGTCTTCTTCGGGCAGAGAGTAAGTATCGGTCAGGCTGAGAGGGGGGTTAATAGGTCTGTCCTCCAAATTTCACGGAATAGGGTGGCTTTTTTTTAAATTTGGTTTTGATTCTACAGGAAAGATTTTAAATGTCTAGATTAGCAATCCCGCTTCATTGTCAGTCGATGAAGCATTGTACCTTGTATCGGTTCACTTTTCCGGATAAAAGGTATTGACAAATTCTAGGGTTTGTTGCAAGATAGTAAATCGGTGGTATAAATCCAGACGTCAGCGGAACTGGCGGAATTGGCAGACGCGCTAGATTCAGGTTCTAGTGTTCGCAAGGACTTCCGGGTTCAAGTCCCGGGTTCCGCATTTTTAGGACTGAGGTATCAGGACTGAGGACTGAGTAGAAAAAAGTGGCGATCGAGATAGGGTAGTCAGACGCTAATGTAGTCAGACGCTAGTAAAGAATTTCGTCACTTAGTAACACTCAGAACTCAATCCTTTGCCAGATTGGGAAAAAGTTCTTTCTTGCCTTTTGACACTTTCTCAGTCCTACAGTCCTCAGTCCTCAGTCCTAATTCTTGTTGATGTTGACGAGTCTCCAGAATCCTCTGGTCAAGCAAATTCGTAAGTTACACCGCTCCAGGGAACGGCGGGAGCAGCAAATATTTTTGTTGGAAGGAACCCATTTGCTGGAGGAAGCTTGTGCGGCTGATTATCCCTTAGAAACCGTATGCTGTACGCCCCAATGGGAAGAACGTCACCAGCAATTGTGGGAGCAAGCTTGTAATCAATGTCAAAGGGCTGAAGTGGTGAGCGAGGAAGTTCTGAAAGCGATCGCTACCACGATTCAACCCGATGGTGTCATCGCTACGGCACCCCGGATGAGCCGCCAGGTGTCCCCATTGCCAGTTACGGGTTTGGGGCTAATTTTGGAAACCGTGCAAGATCCGGGCAACCTCGGCACGATGATTCGTACTGCCGCCGCTGCGGGTGCGGATTGGTTGTGTGTCAGTGAAGATAGTGTGGATCTGGACAATCCAAAGGTGCTGCGAGCCTCTGCTGGACAATGGTTTCGGCTACCGATGCGGATCAGTTCTGATTTGATCGCAGATATCTCTCAGTGTCGGGAACGAGGAATGCAAGTCGTGGCAACTGTGCCTAGTGCGACTTTAACCTACTGGGAGGTAGACTTACGTCGTCCCACGCTGATTTTGATGGGCAATGAAGGTGCTGGATTGTCTTCAGAGTTAGTTTCACTGGCACAGGTGCAAGTGACCATCCCCCTGAGTCCAGGAGTCGAGTCGCTAAACGTGGCTGTAGCAGCTGCTTTGATGTTGTACGAAGTAAAGCGTCAGAATGGCAGAAGTTAGGAAGTAGCCGCTAATCAGTAGTTATGGGTCAACAATGGTTAGTGTTTTTTTCGCTTTTCCCAACCAATTACTCGCTATCCGTTCCCCGATGATTTAGTCTTTTTCTGCATATATTCCTCAATGTCAGCAGCGGCTTGTTCCAGCTCATCTGCTTCAGTCAATTCTTTTTGATGATTACCGCTGTCCGACTCTGACTGGGATCGAGCCGTCTGATTGTCCGGCAATTCCAATAAATCCTGCAATTGCTCAAGCGATTCGCTAAACGCTTGATCGGCGGCGCGACGATGGTCTTGGTCACTCTGATTCATTACGCTGGTTCCACAAACACTGCTTTTGATAGCAGGGCACCCTAGTAATTGACAGCGCTCGCTCAATTCGAGCGAACGCTGGATTTCTTTTAGTTTCTAAGATATAACACGCGGCTGAAGGGATGACTCATTCGTAATTTTTTTAGAGAAAATTGTAAGGAGAATAACTTGCACTCTTTCACTCCACAACCGATTGGGGACTTGCGCTCACCGTTGGTCAAGCTGAAAATGAGGAGGGCATCGTCGTCTAGGGGAGAGTAACGTGACTCAAGGATTTGATTACGATTTAGTGATTATTGGAGCCGGTGTCGGCGGACATGGCGCTGCCCTACACGCCGTTTCCTGCGGTCTCAAAACCGCCATTGTGGAAGCAGCCGATATGGGCGGCACCTGCGTGAATCGGGGCTGCATTCCTTCTAAAGCTTTGTTGGCAGCATCCGGTCGAGTGCGAGAGTTACGCAATGCCCACCATCTGAAATCGCTGGGGATTCAAGTTGCAGGTGTTGAGTTTGACCGACAAGCGATCGCAGATCATGCGAACAACCTTGTCTCCAAGCTTCGCGGCGATTTGACAAACAGTTTGAAACGGCTGGACGTTGAAATTCTCCAAGGTCGGGGGAAAATTGCGGGACCCCAAAAAGTCACCATCAGCACGGGATCGGGTGAAAAAACCGTTACGGCAAAAGACATTATCATTGCCTCTGGGTCAATTCCTTGGGTTCCACCAGGAATTGAAATTGATGGGAAAACTGTTTTTACCAGTGACGACGGCGTGAGATTGGAGTCGCTACCTTCCTGGATCGCGATTATTGGCAGCGGTTACATTGGTCTAGAATTTTCAGATGTTTACACGGCATTAGGCGCTGAAGTCACGATGATTGAAGCGTTACCCCAGCTGATGCCAGGGTTTGACCGGGACATTGCCACAATTGCCGAAAGAGTGCTGATTAAGCCGCGCGACATTGAAACGAAAGTAGGCACGTTGGCGAAGAGTGTTAAACCTGGTTCTCCCGTGGTCATTGAGCTAGCTGACGCCCAAACTAAAGAAGTTGTGGACGTGCTGGAAGTAGACGCTTGCTTGGTCGCTACAGGTCGCATTCCGGATACTAAGGACTTGGGGCTGGATGCTATCGGCGTTGAGACAAATAGAGGCTTTATCCCCGTCGATGACCGGATGGCAGTCTTGTCAAGTGGCGAACCCGTGCCTCACCTGTGGGCAATTGGAGATGCTACGGGCAAGATGCAGCTGGCTCATGCGGCGTCGGCTCAAGGCGTCGTGGCGGTAGAGAATATCTGCGGGCGTCACCGTTTGATCGATTATCACAGCATCCCTGCCGCCGCCTTTACTCACCCAGAAATTAGCTTTGTCGGCAAGACGGAACTGGCGGCGAAAGAAATGGGGAAAGAGGAGGGATTCGAAGTTGCAGTGGCGAAGAGTTATTTCAAAGGAAACTCGAAAGCGATCGCAGAAGGGGAAGCCGACGGGATGGCAAAAGTCATCTACCGCAAAGATACAGGCGAAGTGCTGGGCGTCCACATCATCGGAATGCATGCAGCGGATTTGATTCACGAAGCCGCAAACGCGATCGCTCAACGCAATTCTGTCCAGACTCTGGCATATTTTGTCCACGCACATCCCACCCTCTCAGAAGTATTGGATGAAGCTTACAAACGGGCTGTAGGTTCTCATTAGGGAGAAGAGTCATTTGTGATTCGTCATTCGTCGATTGCTGGTGACAAATGACGAATCACCGTTGACAAATGACCTCTACTAAGCCCCCATTCCCCATGAATAATTGTGCCAAACTAGGAAATATGCAAATTCGCCGCCGTCCCCCAAATCCATCGATTGCCATCAGCACTTTACGCTATCAGGTTGCCGTACCTGATGCCAAACCCCGCCACATTCTGGAGGAAATTGTCTGGCAAAAAGAAACGGAAGTTGACCAGATGCGAGAACGCCTGCCCTTAGTGGAGTTGCGGCGTCAAGTGCAGTCTGCACCTGCACCTCGTGATTTTATCGGTGCTTTGCGGCAAGGGAAGACAAAACCTGCCTTGATTGCAGAAGTCAAAAAGGCTTCTCCCAGTAAAGGTGTGATTCGGGAAGATTTCGACCCAGTGGCGATCGCGACTGCTTACCAGCAAGGAGGAGCCAGCTGTTTATCAGTCTTGACCGATCGAAAATTTTTTCAAGGGAGTTTTGAAAATCTGACGGCTGTTCGCGCTGCCGTAGACTTGCCCGTTTTATGTAAGGATTTCCTAATCTATCCTTACCAAATTTATCTCGCCCGACGCCACGGAGCCGATGCCGTTCTCTTGATTGCAGCAATTCTGAGCGATCAAGACCTCCAATACTTTGTCAAAATTATCAATGCTTTGGGGATGACACCGCTGATTGAAGTGCATACTCTAGCAGAATTAGACCGAGTATTCTCCTTAGAAGGCGTTACGCTAGTTGGTATAAATAATCGCAATCTGGAAGATTTTTCCGTAGACTTACAAACAACCTGCCAGATTTTAGCGGCGCGAGGTAGCGAGTTGCGCGATCGGGCGATCGCTGTCGTTAGCGAATCGGGTCTGCACACGCCATCTGACCTTCGCTTGGTTGTGCAAGCGGGTGCTGATGCGGTGCTGATTGGTGAGTCCTTGGTGAAACAGTCCGACCCTGCTGTTGGCATCGCCAAGCTGTTTTCCTAGAATGAAAACCCTTTTGCAGGATAAAGGAGGGAGGAGGAAGGATGAAAGATTGAATAAAGAACTTTTTCATTCCCCCTTCCGCCTCATCCTTGCCCAATATCTTGACCCCTATAGGTAAATTAGGTTTCATGGAGCCAATTCCTCTTCCCTCTCGTATCCACTACGAATTACTCCTGCAAGTGTTGGAACGCCACACCTCGTTCGCCGTTAGCCAAAAACCGGCAGTGCGGGAGCAAGTTCACCAGCTGATTAGTACTCTTCGCAAAGCAATGGCTCAACAGAAGCAACTCGAACAAACTTGCGAACGAGCAAATTTACCAATCGATTACCGTTGGTCTCTGAATAACATTGCCTTCGATCAACCACCTTCGCCAGATATTGTCACCGGACACCGAGAACCCAAGGTATAAAAGGTATTAAGATTAGAAAGGGCGTGGGGCGAAGCCAGAGTTATTAAATACCTGAATTCTGTGCCTAGATGCTGGCACTGATGCTTCGTCCTCAATACAGAAAAATCGCCGGAAAGCCCTAAAATTAGGGTCAATGCTTTCTACTTACTTAAGTGATAAACAGTGATAAACGCTCCGAGAACTGCTAACTGCTAACTCATCACTCGGAAATGCGAGATGGCTGTTGGATGCTCCAAGACCGTTATTGACTTCTGGGAGGTTCGGAGTGACTGAACCAGATTCAGCCGATCGTTTTTGGTTAAATTCAAAGGAAGCTTCAGCAGACGCAGAGGCAACGGATGCTCTTGCTATTCCACAGCCTCACCCCAGCGAATTACCCTCGTTAGAAGACTCACAAAGACAATCTTGGGAACTGGAGCCTCCAGAACCGCTGGAATTGGCGCGATCGCCTTCGCAAGAACAGCAGCAGTTAGCTCGCATTCATCAGTTAGAGCAGGCGTTGGAGGAATCCCAGGCTTGTGTCAGTGAGTTGAGGCTCCAACTGAGCGAGCAACATCTTTTAGAAACTCAGCTGGCATCGACAGAGGAAGCCGCGAATCTTCAACAGCGGGCGCTCGATCAATTCAAGCAACAGCTTTTCGAGCAGCAGCAAGCGCTAGAGAATCATCAATCGCAAGCGGTTCTCAAAGACGAAACGGTTCAAGAATTGTTAGCGACGATTGAAACTTTAGCTGAGGCGCAGCAAGGGGAATTAGGACGTTTGCGAAGGCAGCTAGCTCATAGCCGTCAGACTAGCCAAAACAGTCAAACGCTGCTGGAACAAGAGCTAGCGAACCGGCAAACAGCCTTAGAAGCCCAGCAACAACGAGTGCAGGAGCTAGAATTTCAAATTCTGGAAGCTCGAACTGTAATAAGGCGTTTGGAGGTGCAGGCGCTAGAGCAGGAGCAGCAAATGCAGGCGCTTTACCGTCGATGTAGCGATCGCGCTACAGTTATCAATCAGCTAGAAGATCAACTCCAAGAAGCCAACGAAACATTGGAAGAACAGCAACAACTGTTGGCAAACCTTTCCGAGACTGAAGACTTGGTTGGTGAACAGGATGCAACCATTAAAGCTCTTCACCGCCAGATTGAAGACCTAGAAAACCAGCTAGACAAGCAAGCCAAAATTCAGGCTCGATTACAACAAGCTTGCCACGACTTGGCAGAGTCGCGCGATCGCTATCAAGCCCAGACAACCGAATTAGAAACTCACACCGCGACCCTGCAAGAGCAAATTCTCATGCAAGCCCAGCAAGCAAATGAGTACGAAGCCGCCATCCAGTACTGGAAAGACCGTTGCAATGCTAGCCTTCGTAGCGCTCAAAAACTAAAGGATTTCTTGCAACGAGTGCTAGCAGATAGCCCTGAGGATCTGGAAGAACTGCTGATGGCAATAGAACCCCCAACTGTGGCTGAGATTCCTCAGCCAATCAACCGAACTCCTTTATCATCTCCTCACCCCAACAAACATTTACAGGTAGACCTTCCCGCTTTTTTAAGAAAAATCCCACCGGAGAAATTAGAGTAAAGATTTGGCTTTTTGTCAATGTTTTAGTAGTTATTAACTCCTTACTTGTCAGTACTAGCTCGTAAAGAGACTGTAAACCGATTACCCACTACTGACTATCGATTACTCAATTACTCCGAAAAGCTAAAAAGCTGATTGCTAATTGGTGAATGGATTGGAAAAGATATGCGATTCTGGAGTATGCGCTCTTCAAGTTTAAGGACAGATCGATGGACGATAAGTTAATGTTGATGATTCCCGGCCCAACACCAGTGCCGGAACAGGTATTACTCGCCTTAGCCAAGCATCCATTTGGGCACCGCAGCAGTGAATTTAGCAAACTGATGGCTGAGGTGACGCAAAACCTGAAATGGTTGCACCAAACCGAGAATGACGTGCTGATGTTAACTGCCAGTGGCACGGGGGCGATGGAAGCTGGCATCATTAACTTCCTGAGTCCAGGCGATCGCGTTTTGGTTGGCTGCAATGGCAAATTTGGCGATCGCTGGGCGGAACTTAGCCAAGCTTTCGGTCTGAATGTTGATACGGTAAAAGCTGAGTGGGGTCAAGCCCTCGACCCAGAACAATTCCGGGAAAAACTCGAAACCGATACAGATAAACAAATCAAAGCGGTCATTGTCACCCATAGCGAGACATCCACTGGCGTTCTCAACGACCTGGAAACGATCAATCGTCATGTTAAAGCCCACGGTGAAGCTTTAATGATCGTTGACGCTGTTACCAGCTTGGGAGCGGTGAATCTGCCGATTGATGAATGGGGCATTGATGTGGTGGGGTCTGGCTCCCAAAAAGGTTACATGATTCCCCCAGGACTCGCGTTTGTCTCTGTCAGCCCGAAAGCTTGGGAAGCTTACAAAACGGCTAAGTTGCCCCGCTACTACTTGGATTTGGGCAAGTACCGCAAAGATGCCGCCAAAAACACCACTCCCTTTACCCCTCCGGTGAACTTATTTGTGGGGCTGCACGTTGCCCTGAAAATGATGAAGGCCGAGGGTTTGGAGTCGATTTTTGCCCGTCACCAACGGCTGATGACTGCCACCCGCGAGGCGATGACTGCGCTCTCGTTGCCGCTGTTTGCGCCTGAAGGTGCAGGCAGTCCGGCGATTACCGCTGTGGCACCGACTGGGGTGGATTCCGAGCAAATCCGTAGCGTGATGAAAAAGCGGTTCGACATCGTCCTGGCTGGCGGACAAGACCATCTCAAAGGAAAAATCTTCCGGATTGGTCACTTGGGTTTTGTGAGCGATCGCGATATTCTCGCTGCCGTTGCCGCTTTGGAAGCGACACTGCGAGAAGTCGGATACGAAGGCTTTACTCCCGGTGCCGGTGTTGCTGCTGCCGCTAGGGTATTTAGTACCCACTAAAGCTGTCTTTTGGGGGTTTGGATTGCAGGCATTTTATATTGCAGTCTTATTTGAGTGGTGAGATGCCAGCGGTTTAGATCCCGGAATTCTTAGAGAAGTCCGGGATCTCGCCTTTAGTCCGATCTGATTTGTCAGTCAGCCCATCGCGATCGCGCTCTCTCTAACTCAAGCGCTCCCATTCTGATTATTATTAGAGTTGGTGCGAATTCAGGGGATGGGGATTCGGTATCATTAGTAAAGATTGTTACCTTTTAACTTGGCGATCTCTCCATGCAAAAAACCAAGTTGATCAGTCAACTTCTTGTTGGCGGGCTGCTGTCCTTTGTCTTGGCGACTCTGGGCAATCAAGCTGTACAGGCACGGCGTACGGTCTCTCTACCAGAGACTAAATGCGTGAGTACTGGCCCTGGTCGTTGGCGTCCCTATAAGTCAGATGTCGCTGTGGGTAGAGCCGTCTACACCAGCCGTCTCAGTCTGGCTCCAGGCAATGCTTTTGTGTCGATGACCTGTAGAATCATGCCGGAGGGTTATGACACTTACTTCCAAACTCTGAATTTGGAATATGGAATGCGGGATAACGACAGCGGTAGTCCTCCCACCACGGTCAATATTTATTTAGATGGACAGCGTAAGCATTCTCGCACGATTGCTCCTGGGCAGAAAGATTCCATGTCATTTGATGTTACTAATGTCAATAATGTGGCGATAGAAACGATCTGTTCTAACAGGTCGCAATATTGCGGTCGCGTTTATTTCTTCCAAGCGGCGCTGGTGCCTTTCCCTCCACCTCCCGATGAGAGCAAGTAGGGAAATGTGCCCGATTTGAGCGGAAAGCGATCGCTTAGCACTTATCTGAGTGTCGTCACAAGGAAGGCTCAGTTGCCGGACTCTCCGTGGGGCTAGGGCTTTCACTCGGACTCTGAATCGGGCTAGGGCTTTCAGTGGGACTAGGACTCTCGGTGGGGCTTTCGCTGGGGCTGGGAGACGGTGTTTGTTCGTTCTGTTTTTGCTCGGCTTGTGCCGCTAATTGGCGTAACCGATCTTGCCAATACCGGATTTGGGGAAGTCCAGGGTCGTTTGCAGCAGCAATTACATCTTGCCACCGACCTTGCTCGAAAGCTCTTTGGGAATCCCGATATATCCCTTGTGCAACTGACCAGTTCAAAGACCACTCTTGCAGCGCTTCCCGCGCTTGTCCGTAAGCAGAACTGTTAGCGGGAATGGATCTAACGAGAGCGATCGCGCCGTCGAAATCTCCCGCTTGAAATTTTTCCGTCGCTTGGGCGATGATCTCCCGTCCCCGATCGACGGCAGGTTTCGGCGTTTCTGGAGAGGGTTTGGCAGTCGTTGTTGGAGTGGGCTTGGTAGGCGTTGAGGCCGATGAGCCACAATCGATATATTTTCTAAATACCCATCCCTTGAGCGGCGAACTAATCGGCACCCAACCATTTCGTGCAGTGCCGGTAACAGATAAAATCGTCCCTTGTTTGACGCTACCTACTACCGAAGCGTTAGGGCTAGAACGTACATTTAATGGCCCATCCGAAACTTTGCAAGTCTCTTGTACTTTGTCTACCACTTCATTCGGATTGCTCTTAGACCCTCCATTACTCTTGGGTTGGGATTGATAAAGAGCAATAGCCCCCCCTACCGCAAATACCAAAATAGCTACCCCGATCCCCATCGCTAGGGGAAATTTATTAGACGAGGGAGCAACAACAGGCGGATTGTACTCTTGACTAATTGGTTGTTGAGTAGGTTGTGGCGTGGGTTGGGGAGGAACGACCGGAAGGGTTTTCTGTTCAGACGGTGGAGTTGGCGGCGCTGGGGGAGAGGGCGCGTACTCAATGGGTGGATACCCAACCCCTACTCCTGGCTGTCTACTGCCATAGATTAGCTGTTGCAATTCCTGTAGTGCTTCCGTCGCTGACTGATAGCGGTCTTTGAAGTGGTAGCGGGTCATTTTTGTTAAAAAACCTGCTAACCCTGGACTGACCGCCACTAGATGCTGCCAGAGAATCTCGCCTGTCTGGGGATCTTCGTGCAATTGTAGCGGCATCAATCCCGTCAGTGCCTGGATGCCAATCATACCCAAAGCATAAATATCGCTATTGGGGCGGGGTCTGCCTTGCGCTTGTTCGGTTGGCATATAGCCGGGAGTGCCAATGGCAACGGTGGCACTGGCTTGTGCTTGATTGATGAGTGTTTGAGTTCGCAGTAGCTTGACTGCGCCAAAGTCAACTAAAACTAGCTTGCTATCTGAGTTGCGTCGGATTAAGTTGTCTGGTTTGATGTCGCGGTGGATGACGCCGTTGTAGTGGACAAATTCCAAAACGCTTAAGACTTGTTGCAGCATCTGGATGACTTGACCTTCTTCCCAACGATAACTGGGTGAGAGTTCGGCGCTGAGGGGATGCCCATCGATGAACTCTTGTACCAAGTAAAATTCTTGGTTTTCTTCAAAGTTGGCTAATAATCTAGGAATTTGGTCGTGATTTCCCAGTTGTTCTAGAGTTTCGGCTTCGCTAGTGAATAACCGTCTAGCCGTTTCCAAAAAATGAGGGTCGCTACTAGCAGGCTTGAGGTGCTTGACAACACAAGTTGGGGCACCAGGACGGCGGGTGTCTTTGGCGATGTAGGTTTTTCCGAATCCACCGGCCCCCAAGGCTTGGACAACTTGGTAACGCTGGTCTAATAAACGCCCGATCATGGTGCGACCTGCCGAAAAAAGAATGTACGCTCAATATTAATACCACTCGGATAAACCCAACGAATCCGCAGAGTTTGTCAAAGATTTCACTAATTTTTTCAGATTGGAGTGTGAAGCATTCGGGAAGCGTGCCTGTAAACACCGATAATTCACTGCTGATTTCCATCCAGAGACGTAGCTAAATTTGGCGGAGGGATTGCGATCATTGTGAATATTGAGCATCAAGCGGAGCTTTTATCAGGCTTCAGATAGAATTTTAGGGTATTATTTTCATTTGCTAAAAAATATTCATTGGAAGTGGTCGAAATATCGGCGATGGCGACGAAAGGCACAGCAGGAGTTAGGCGTGCAGCGAGAGGGGCTGTTGGAAGAATCTACGATGGATTTGAACTACATCGTGTTGATTATTGGTTCCTGCGCGATCGCTACTTTGGGATTGTTGACTAACAGTGCGGCTGTCATTATTGGTGCGATGATCGTTGCCCCGTTGATGTTCCCTATTCGCGGATTAGCCTTTGCCGCTTTAGAAGGCGACGTAATTCTGTTTCGCAAAGGGTTGGTTGCGATCGTCGTGGGGACGTGTCTGGCGATTGTTTTAGCGATGCTTCTGGGTTCCTTTGTCGGACTCCCAGAATTTGGCAGCGAAGTGCTGTCTCGCTCTAGACCGACTCTACTCGATTTGGGAATTGCTGTGGTCGCTGGAGGCATTAGTGGCTTTGCGAAAGTGCAGCCCAAAATTTCTGGGACTTTGGCGGGAACTGCGATCGCTGTGGCGCTGATGCCTCCGGTTTGTGTCATTGGTTTGGGGCTTGCCCAAGCGAATTGGTCGCTGAGTCTGGGTGCAGCGCTGCTGTACATGACGAACTTGCTGGGGATTACCCTTGCCTGTATGCTGACTTTTTTATTGTCCGGCTACACCCCTCTAGCGAAAGCGAGGAAAGCCCTAAGTTGGACGCTTGCCTTGACGGCGATTCTCTTGATTCCTTTAGGGATCAGTTTTGTAGAATTACTCCGGCAAGCCCGACTAGAAGCGAGTTTGAAGCAGGCGCTACTGAAGAATACGATTACTTTTCAGCGAGTAGAACTGGTTAAAACTGAGTCCAACTGGTTAACAAACCCCCCTAAAGTTTATCTTACTGTTCGCGCTGAGCAAGTTTTAACTCCTAAACAAGTGCGATTGTTGGAAGAATTTGTTGCCAAAAAAATGGGTCAACCTTTTACCTTGATTTTTCAAGTTAGTCAAGTCGAAACTGTACAGCGAGAAGCTCCAGTCTCGTCACCATCTTCACCTCAACCTTAAGTTTTTTCTATCACATTTTTTCAATTTTATAAGATAAGAATGATGCCAAAGTTCACAAATATTACCAGTTGGGAGCAAGCTGAATTGCTCATGCAACCAGCTTTCATCCGAATCATCGACCAGATTCGCAAACAGCTAGACCAATCAAACTGGAAGGGAACTTACCAAGATGTATTGATTTGGCCTGAAGGGACACCGGAGGAAACTAAAACCACTTTTACGTTATTAAGAGAACAGCTTGCATCTGCTTCTCCAGAGGAAGCTTCGGAGATAGAACAAGCTTTAATGGCGATGCCTAATCCTTACCCTGGTTATCTACTTTGTTTGAAGCATCAAGACCAGCAAGTTACTGTTGATTTGTGGGAACTTTGTTATCAAGTCTGTTTTCGCAATTACACGCAAGCGATCGCTCACCCAGAAAATCAGGAAATTGAGATTGATACTAGCTTAATTGAAGAGGACACTGGCGATGTAGATTGGAACCTCTTGGACGCTAAAGCGCGACAGCTAGTAGAGAAGGTGTTTGCGGACTTACCAGCTAGTTAAAAAGTCCGCAAGTTAAAAGATGAGGGGAGGGCGCGATCGCTTTTTCTTCAAGCGGCAGTTTCGTCGGGCAGATTATCTATACTAATTGCGATCGCGTCTCCGTATTCGCTCAAGTCAGCCCAAACAGGCGAAAAGTAGCGGTTATGGAGGTTGATAACCTTTTTAACATCGGTGATAACTTCTAACTCATCAAGACCTTTTTCAGCTTTCCGCCACGCAGTTTGGGTGAAGTTAGCGCTACCTTTGAAAGCAAGTAAGCCATCAATCACGACTAATTTTTGATGAGGTAATTCATCCCATCTGTGATTTGAAGCGCAAACAGTTTTTATTTCCAGATTTGGTGCTTCGTTTTTATACCATTCTAATTCAGGTAATAGCCAAGCTTGATCGGGAGGTAGAGAGACAATTCCTCGTATTTCAACCCGCTGTGCTGCCATTTTCAGAAAGCCCAGAAATTGATGGCTAATCCCCCAACTGGTGATATGGACAAAACACTGTGCTTTGTTTAATGCTTGTAACAAGCCTTTAAGCGGTGGATAGTCCGGACTGTACATTACATTACTTGCTATCGTTGCCAGATGCTTGCAGTGTTCAATGGGATCTTTCATCTCAATATAAAGACCTTGATTCCGGAAATACGATTGCAATTTCTCAATTTGGAAGTTGCTGCAAGTAACATACTGAACCTGGCAAACTGGGCAGTAAATCTGCCGCTTCTGGTTCCGCTGCATTCCGGGCAAGATAGCAAGGCATTTTTGGCAATGTGCCTGTGGTTTCTGAAATGTTAGAAGGCTTATGATATCAAAGCTGGAGGGAACGAAAACAATGTTTTTAATAGCTTCTGGGGTCATCTTGATTGTCATGTGTACTAAGTAATTGAGTCCAGTATGCAAATTCGACTAAGGCTAATCCAGCGAAGTCTAAGCAGTTAAACTATGAATTTAAAGTTTTCTGATACGCTGCTTTGGGAAAGGCAGTGATGGCAGGCTTTTTAATCTTCAAGAAGCTTCAATTGCTGAAATATGCTAAGTAGCTTAAGATCAGTGGGAATTCCTTATCTTCCCGAAAGTGACCCTAAACATCCGCATCGGGAAATTAAGCTACGTTAACTATTGCCTCTACAAATGCCAAAACGTAATCGTGGTTACATCCTCACTCCTAAAGGAGCGAAAAAGCTCAATGAGGCGAAGCGAGAGCGGGAAACTCAGCATGGTGAGCGGTGTACTCAGGAAAAAATGCGAGACCTGACCCGTACTTTTAAAGAGGATGGTTTAGACACTGGCACTATTAGGAAAATATTGAAAGGTGAAAAAGGAGTTGATAAGGAGTCTATTCGCTGTCTCTTTAGTGCTTTCAGCATGCAACTAGATGATGACGACTTGGAACAAGTAAAGCAAAATGATGTACCTAACTTAATCTCATCAAGCATGAAGGAGAATGAAACAGGGGAGGCTCTAATGTTGTTGGCTACCAGTATGCTAGAAAAACTGGGTTTCAATAAATTGTTTAAGATGACTGGTTCATTGCAAAACAGAGGCTATCGATTCCATGCTCCTTATGACGGAGATAAACGCCATCAACTAATTTTATTCCAACACGAAGATAGTTTAAGTCTTTGTATTCCTCATTACATATTAGAACCATATTTACTAATACTAAAATATTGGATAGATAGTAAAGTTTTAGAAGAAGCTGAGGAGGTTATAGCAGGAAAGTTTTTGGTCTTGCCTTCTAAAAAGGATGTTTTTTTAGAGTTATTACACCCTAACTATTGGAACCTTTTAGAAGTGGAAGGTCATACAATAGGTACTTTTTATCTGAATGAAGTCGAAACTTGGCTCTATGGTGATGACCATTACGATAAAGTTTTACCGAGCATTATTTTAGATGAGTTTTGCCCGGAAAACCTGAGTAATAGCGACACTTATCTAATACTTAATGAAAATAAACTTTTTCCCTACACATGGCAGATGTGTATTCGTTCAAGTGAAGTTTTACAAGAAGTTATAATTTATTTTGGTAAGCTTTTGATAAATGCTGCTTGGGATCAAATGCCTTTTTAGAAAAAAAGATACCCATTAAATCACGTTATAAAAAACCTTAACTATGAGTGGATTACAAACAAAAATATCGACAAATACTTGGGTTGTAGCCAGTTGGGATGAATATATCCATGCGATTGAAGACCCGCAACTAGAACAAGCGAAAGGCTATTACCACAATGGACAATTGAGGATAGAAATGTCACCTATCGGCTCTGACCACGCCAGCGATCACACTATTATTATCTTTGCTGCTAACCTGTTTGCTACCCTCAAAGGCATTCCTATAAATGGACGGGATAACTGTACATTCAGAAAAACAGGCGTTCAAGAAAGTCAACCAGATGTGTCTTATTATATTGGTGAAAATGCTGATGTAATCCCTTGGGGAACCTCAATCATTGACTTAGACCAATATCCAGCGCCAGATTTAGTAATTGAAATTGCTAATACTTCACTATCTGATGATATCGGGCAAAAACGGCTACTATACGAAGATTTAGGAGTGGCAGAATATTGGGTGGTAGATGTTGCGAATATCAGAATTATTGCTTTTACCATCACCTCTGCTGGGGGAAGTCAAAGAATTACTGAGTCTCAGGTGTTGCCAGGATTAGCAATTTCAGTGCTAGTGGAAGCTTTACAGCGCAGTCGTCAAGAAAATCAAAGCTTAGTTGGTGCTTGGTTATTATCCCAATTTCAGCAGTAACTATTGCCTGATGTCCTTACTCAGAGCAATTCGCACTGTATGTTAGCTTCAGATTGAGTACGAGATTGAAGCCGATTAGTCTTATTTGATAAGATTTTTAAGTCCGAGAATCTAGCAGAAATGCTAGGTAAAAATTGAAACGATTAGCAACAATCACCATGCCTACATCTGCAATTGACGGCAATTTTGACGACAAAAGTGCAGCAGCTATCCAAGCGGCGCGGGAGGGGGTTGCTGTATGCGATCGCTCTCATTGGGGACGGATTCAAGTTTCCGAAGGCGATCGCATCCGATTTTTGCACAACCAGAGTACAAACGACTTTCAGCGACTCAAGCCAGGACAAGGCTGCGATACGGTTTTTGTCACATCAACGGCGCGAACGATTGACTTAGCCACCGCTTATGTGATGGAAGATGCAGTGCTGCTGCTGGTTTCACCCAATCGGCGCGAGAAGCTGATGAAATGGCTAGACCAATACATCTTTTTCGCTGACAAGGTGCAATTAACCGATGTAACTGATAATACTGCAACCTTCAGCTTGATTGGGCCAGGGAGTGATGCCCTCTTAGAACAGTTAGGTGCGGGTGTCATGATTGGTCAACCTGATGGTTCTCATCAGCAATTGACAGTGGGGGATACCGAGGTACGGGTAGCTGTGGGCAGCGGTTTGGCAACGCCGGGATACACTCTGATCCTCTCCGCTGCTGATAAGGAAACGCTGTGGAATACTTTAGCGCAAGCTGGAGCAGTGCCGATGAGCGATCGCGTCTGGGAACATCTGCGAATCGAACAAGGACGCCCCGCACCTGACCTTGAGCTAACAGAGGATTACAATCCGCTAGAAGCAGGCTTGTGGCAAACCATCTCCTTTGAAAAAGGCTGTTACATCGGACAGGAGACGATTGCCCGTTTAAACACTTATAAAGGAGTCAAACAACACCTTTGGGGCGTCCGACTCAACGCACCCGCCGATCCAGGAAGTGTAATTTCTATCGGAGAAGAAAAAGTCGGCAAACTTACCAGCTATACTGAAACCGACCAAGGTTCCTTTGGACTCGGCTACGTCCGCACCAAAGCCGGTGGTGAAGGGCTGAAAGTACAAGTAGGAGAAAGCGAGGGTGAACTCGTCGCGGTGCCATTCGTGACACACGACTACGTTTAGGGGCAATACGCTACGAACGCTGGTGAAATTTGCCATAAAGCATTGCTGCAACAGGTTTTCCGCCCCGCAAATGTCGTTCTATCACTGTTGGCACTTCATCGGGATGAACGTGGTTGTACCACACTTCTTCTGGCATCACCAATACCATCGGGCCATTGCCACATTGTCCTAAACATTGGCTCCCTGTTACAGTGACGTCGGGAACTTCAGACGCCTGGAAAGCTGCCAAAACTTTAGCTGCACCCTGCTTGCGGCAGCTGCGGTTTTGGCAAATCAAAATACTTTTAGAGCAAGACAAGGTAAAGGTTGGAAAAATTTCCGCTTCTTTGGGTAAGAAGCCGAAGCCTACAACTCTAGGGTAGCTCAGGCAGATTCCCACCATAGGCAAGGCAATTGCACAACACGACGATGCTAGGTTAGCGGCAATTTTGGTATGGTGAGCGATCGCGGTAACTCCAAGCATCGTCAAGATAAACAACCAAATGCACTTTTAATCACCGCCTTCCCAAACGCTTGAACCCTAGCCTGACTAACTGCCGCTGGATCGCCGCCAGAAACTTCCAGACTGTTAGAATAACCCACCGAATCGCTTGGTGAAGCCAATTTCTCACCACTTGGACGCGGTGAGGCACCGTTGGCAGTCGCTGGAGATAGACGACTTGTCTGGTAATAGATGCCAAGCGTCCTTCTAGATTCAGACCAAAGCTAGAGACCGCAGCCGCACCCTTTCCCAACGTCACCATCTCTCCCAAATGCAAATAACGGAAGCGCCGTAAACGTCTGCCTGCGATCGCTGCCCAAATGTTACGGGCAGCACAATCTGCCTGTTGAAAAGCGGCTTGGGCGGTTGCGGGCACCCGTGCGCCACGGGGATTGTAAATCTCCGCCAAATCCCCCAAGGCAAACACTTCTGGATAGTCAACTAATTGTAAGGTAGGGCAAGAAATCAGTTGTCCCTGGGGATTATGCTGGCAATCGAGTTCGCGCACCCAATTGATCTGTTGGGTTCCAGCCGTCCAAAAGACCAAATCTACAGGCAAAGTATCCGTCTGACCATCCCGAACCAGGGTGATTTGGTCAGGTTCAATCTGGTTGATGCTCGTCTCTAGTTCCACCCGCACGCCACGAGCGGATAAAGCACGGCGAGCAGCAGCTTGAGTATGAGCGGAAAAGGTTTTAAGAATTTGATTGCCCCGGTCAATCAGCAGCACCTGCCCTCGTTTCTGTAGCCGGTCGGCTATTTTGCAAGCTAGTTCTACGCCATTGGGACCAGCGCCAGCGATCGCAATCTGCATTCGTTCCCGGTCGGAAATCTCAAACTCCCCTAGCTGTTGTTTAAGAAGCTCCGCATCCGCCAAACTGCGAAAGGTTTGGGCATAAGTGTCAGCTCCGGGAACGCCTCCCAAGTGCGTCTGTCCCCCTACTGCCAAAACTAGGTAGTTATAAGCGAGTACTTCACCCCCTTGAAGCTTTACATGGCGCGTTTTTAAATCAACCTCCTGAATAATCTCTTGACAGAACCGTATATCTGTGTTTTTTAACAACTTCTGATAAGAAGGAGCAATTTCCCACGCTTGCAGTTCGTCTGTCACCAGTTCGTACAGCAAGGGGGTAAAAAGAAAGCGATCTTTTTGCTCAACCAGAGTAATTTCGCATTTATTTGATTTCAATAAGGAAAAACGGCGTAGGTACAAAGCAGTGTAAAGACCGCCAAAGCCCCCACCGAGAATGCAAATTCGGGTGGGAGTTGCGCTCCCACCCGAAGGATCAGAACTGACCTTTCTCTGATGCCTTGTGCCGTCTAGCTTGCCGTTCATATCATTACAGGGGTGGGTGTAAATAAGCTTGATATCGAAGACTAATGGCTAAAGCGATTAGCTATTGCGGCACTTTGGTTGTGGAGTGGGGTGCTATCAGTTGCGGAGCGATCGCTGGTTTTCATGACAATTGAACCGTTGTTTATCGTTGCGAATGCGACAATTTTTGGCAGTTTGAGAAGAGGACCAGGGTGGGCAAATTTGCATGGGCAAGGGTTAATTAATAGAGATGGCTATCATTACTGGTGTAGCACTGCCAATATTTATAATAATTTGCTAAACTGATGGCTCAGACTGATGACTGATATTGATTCTATGTGGCGTTCTCCCCCAACTGACTTAGCGCTATCGAGCAATGATGTCCATGTCTGGCGTGCTTCCCTCGACCAATCGGCATTTCACGTTCAGCATCTGCAACAAATCCTTTCTGAAGATGAGCAAATAAGAGCCGCACGTTTCCACTTTGAGCGGGACAGGAAGCGTTTCATCATTGGGCGAGGTCTGCTCAGGACAATTCTGAGTTGCTACTTAGAAATCAACCCAGTCGAGGTGCAATTTTGCTATGGCTCTCGTGGCAAGCCAGCACTGGCTGGAACGCACGCAGAAAGTAACCTTCGGTTTAATTTATCTCACTCTCAAGATATCTGCCTGTATGCAGTAACACGCGATCGCCAGATCGGTGTCGATGTTGAATACATTCGTTCTGTTGCCGAAGTTGAAACGATCGCTAAACGATTCTTTTCGGCGCGAGAAAATGCCGTTTTGCGTGCCTTGCCTGCACATCAGAAGCAGCAAGCATTTTTAAACGCCTGGACTCGCAAAGAAGCTTATCTAAAAGCAATTGGAGAAGGGCTGGCTCGACCTCTGGATCAAATTGAGGTAACGCTGGCTCCAGGGGAACCAGCGATGCTGCTAAGCATTGAAGGCGATCGCATTGAAAGCGATCGCTGGTCACTCCAAGAATTGAAACCGGAACTCGACTACGTAGCCGCTCTTGCTGTGGAAGGAACTGGCACTTGCACCCGCTGCTGGCAATGGGATGCTAGCAATGGTTAGATAAAAACGACTAAATGCTGAGGGTAGGGAGGCGGTGAGAATTTTCACCGCCTCCCCTTTGCTTCCTTTCTAATCGGGTGAAAGTCCCTTCGATTCTAGCCATTCCCGATTAAACAGCCGTGACTGATAACGAGCACCGCTATCGCAGAGGATGGTCACAATCGTATGACCTGGCCCCATCTGCTTGGCGAGTTCTACGGCTGCTCCTACATTGATTCCTGTGGAGCCACCCAGAAACAGTCCTTCCTCTCTTAAGAGTCTGTAGACAACCCGTACCGCTTCGGTGTCATCAATTTGGATAGCATCGTCTATCGGTACGCCTTCCATATTGGCGGTGACGCGGCTATTGCCAATCCCTTCTGTGATTGAGTTGCCCTCACTCTTCGTTTCACCCGTCTTGATATAACTGTAGAGGGCGCTGCCCATCGGGTCTGCTAAGACAGTTTTAACAGCAGGATTTTTTTCTTTCAGGTACATCGCTACACCCGCTAAGGTGCCGCCAGTTCCCGTGGCTGTAACCCAAGCATTAACTTTACCGTCCGTTTGTTCCCAGATTTCTTTTGCGGTAGTTTCGTAGTGTGCTTGTCGATTGGCTAAATTATCAAATTGATTCGCCCAAATCGCGTTTTCCATCTCAGACGCAATTTTGCCGGAGAGCCTGACATAGTTGTTGGGGTTGCTGTAAGGTACAGCTGGAACGGGACGAACTTCTGCGCCCAGCGTCCTCAAAGCATCCATCTTTTCCTGAGACTGGGTATCTGGGATGATAATCAGGCATTTGTAGCCCTTGGCGTTGCAAATATGAGCTAAACCGATGCCGGTGTTCCCAGCGGTTCCCTCAACGACTGTACCGCCAGGTTTGAGCAAACCTTTTTTTTCGGCGTCTTCAATGATATAAAGTGCTGCCCGGTCTTTCACAGAACCGCCTGGATTGAGAAATTCTGCTTTTCCCAGAATTTCACAACCTGTTTCATCGCTGAAGTTGTTTAAGCGGATGAGCGGTGTGTTGCCAACTGTCTCTACAAAACCCTTTTTGATATCCATTCTGAAATTACCTAAGTTCTTCCCTATAAAAATTTTGGCGTATCGCGGTAGTCCAACTCGACTTTTACCAAACTTTAGTCATATTGAGGGAAAATCCAGGCAAAACGCGATCGCCACTTACCGTGTCGGGATTGTCTAGGCATTCCACTTCTTGACTGGGACGATAGATATAAACTTTGCGGTTTTTTCGGTCAATCAACCAGCCTAGCTGGAATCCTGCCTCGCTCATGTATTCGAGCATTTTTTCTTGCAAAGGCTTTAAGTTGTCCGAAGCTGACCTCAGTTCAATCACAAAATCAGGGCAAATAGGGGCAAACTTTTGCTGTTGTTCTGGGGATAAAGCATTCCATCGTTCCAGTTTTATCCATGAAGCATCAGGCGACCTTTCTGCACCTGTTGATAGAATAGACCTCTTGCACGAATCAGCTAACCAGAGCTAGCTCAAAGTTGATGATGCCTGCGAGTAGATGCACTCGGCGCGTAAAGTGCCGCCGTCGATTCCGATAGCGCTCAGCCAA
>NZ_JAMPJY010000070.1:0-23360 GCF_039961875.1 Trichocoleus sp. ST-U2
CTCAAATTCTTCTACTTTGAGTCCAGTCAAGCTTTGAAACACATGAGGTTTATTGTGGATAGCGCCGTAGCTCAACATCGTAAACACCTCGGTCTTCGAGCAACAACCCTTCACTTCTAAACTACTCTATTTCCGATTAAGTCTACTTAGCGATCGCTAGATTTCGCTGAAGCGCTGTTATCTTCTTGTGTCTCATTTGCTAAATGTTTCCTGAATCCAACAGAACGTGTTGGGATTATGTTCAGGAATTTTGCCACTGTCACGTACAGTCACCCTGTTTTTTCACTTCTTGTCACATACATTTCTTGTCAAATAATAAGTGCAACATAATAGCGACAGGCAGTTTATGTCTTTAGCTAAAGCGTGTAAGTCCAAATTTACTAATCATTGAAATCATAGATTCTGCTGGAACCCGCTAACAACTAGTTACACCCTGAATTGAACCCTTTGAAAGTCTTTCTAAGATTTTTTATATCTGAAGATCGATGTTTTGTCTGTAAGATATTTTCATAATTCAAATGATGCTCGTCATCATTTGCCCCTAACCTTTAGAAATGATGAACGTCATTATTTGCCCAGGTATCCACGATCCAGCGCTAACGCAGAATTTTCTGGAAGAATTACAGCCAAAAAAGAGAGAGAACCTGTTGATTTTTCCGGTTCAAGAATTCGCCGCTTACTCAGCAGCGGCTATTTACAATTATTTGTGCGTAAATCTTAGTCCGCCTAGCTCCCAAGCATCACCCGTAATCTTTATTAGCTTCAGTGCGGGTGTTGTGGGGGCAATTGGAGCGGCTTGGCTGTGGCAGCTATCAGGAGGAACGGTTAAAGCTTTGATTGCGCTAGATGGCTGGGGTATGCCTTTGTCTGGTAACTTTCCCATCCATCGACTCAGTCACGATTACTTTACACACTGGAGTTCAGCGGTACTGGGAAGTGGCGAAGAGAGTTTCTATGCCGATCCGCCAGTAGAGCATTTAGAATTATGGCGATCGCCTCAAACTGCACAAGGTTGGTGGGTAAGTTCAGTAAAGGGAAAAGCGGAAACGCGAACCTACACCACAGCCGCTGAGTTTTTAGCCAGTCTGTTGCAGCGTTACGAGAATGGATAATATCGAATCTGGTTGATGACCCACAAATACGAAAAAACCCCACCCTGCCATCGCCTGCGGCTAAAGTGGCTTTTGAGCAGGTAAGCCGACAGTGCGCGGAAATTCCCTCGGCGTGGGTGCCACTTTGCGGAGATAAAGACAGTGGCGATCGCTATGACTACAAGGAGTCGTAAACCCTTCTATCGACTCAATGACACCACCCAATTGCACAAGCGCTGGTTGTAGAGCATTGGTTTCTTCTTCTGTCCACTGTCCTCGATAGAGGATGGCTAAGCCACCGGGTTTTAGTAACGGGAGGGCATATTCTGCACAGACAGATGCTGTGGCGACGGCTCTCACCAGTGCCAAGTCGTAAGAAGCTCGATGCTGGGGATGTTGACCAATTTCTTCGGCTCTACCAGTCAAAGTAGCAGCATTATGAATCCCCATCTGATCGATCAGAGTTTCTAAAAACGCGATTTTTTTGCGCGTGGCATCCAGTAAAGTGACGGTGCAATGGCTGAGGGCGATCGCAATGGGAATCCCCGGAAATCCTCCTCCAGTCCCAATATCGATAGCGCGTTCGACGGAGGGAAGGGACAAGCGATCGCTTGTCCCTTCCGAATGGGAGGATAGCAGGGGTGCAATTCCTCGCAGAGAATCCCACAGATGTTTTTCCCAAAACTCTGTAGGTTCGGTGATGCGAGTTAAATTTAGCTGGCGATTTCCTACCAAAATTAGCTCGTAAAGGCGCTGAAATTGTTGCCTTTGTTCGGCTTCCGGCTGCCAGCCTAATGTTTGCTGCCAGATGTCTGCCATTTCCGGCAACATTAGCGTCTCAATCTCACCCATGACCGCCAACCTTCAACTTTTTAAATTTGTGAATTACCCTTCGGGAAAGGGTTCGCCCTACAACCGTCCAAACCCCTTTAAGCTGCTGGTTGCGGCTCAATCACTTTGGCTTCTAATGATGCTGGCTCCACCGAGTGCAACTCTCCGTGGTTAATTGTCCAGCATCGATCGGCGATCGCTAACAAATCACCCGCATCGTGAGTGACAACCAACAGCGTCCAATGGGTTTTGAGTTTTGCTAATAAACTAACTAGCTGACGCCGCATTGACCAATCTAGCCCAGCGGTGGGTTCATCCAACAACAGTAAATGAGGTTGGCGAATTAACTGCACTGCTAGAGCAAGGCGTCGCTGTTGACCTCCACTCAAGGAATGCGGTGAGGTATGCAACGGCAGATGTGCCAGATTTACTTCTTGCAGAGCTTCCGTGACTTTTTCCGATCCCAACTCTGGATGCCCCATCCGCAGTTCTTCTAAAATTGTCCCGCCACAAAAATGCCGCTCTGGAAATTGAAAGACTAATCCTCCCAACTGTTGCAGATGTTCGGGAGTCAGTTCTTGGTCTCGCCAATAGAGGGCACCATCCGTTTTTTCCGCCAGACCTGCGAGAATTTCTAAAAATGTGCTTTTGCCAGAGCCACTTGGGCCAATGACAAGACCCAGATTGTTCGGTGCCAGTTCTAAATTAAGGGCTTTTAGAATCGCAGTAGGGGCAGCCGGGGGGTGATAAGTCAGGTTTTTGAGATAGAGCATTAATTACCCGAATAGAAAATAGAAAGCGAACTCGTCAAGGCATCCAGTTGGGAACAAAAAAGCCTTCTTTAATTTTGACTTAAATTATTCGGCACAAGAAAAACTGAACAAAACCTGTTTTTGAGCAAAACAAATTTTATCCGCGATTCCGGATCTCTTTATTTCTACTTTTATCCTTGGCATTTAAAAAAAATTAACTAAATTTTTCCGGAACCTGGAATTTAGTAAAGGCGTCAAACGCATTTAACTCTCTTTATCTAGAAGTGACTAATTATACACTTGTTGTTTCTAAATGTTGAGCCGAAGGGCGATGGTAACAGAATATTTTCTGGCGTTACTAGATAGCATTTAACATTGGAGACAGCATTCACTCAAGCGTAAGGTTTTGTGAGGATGACGATAATGGATCGATTTTCGGTTCCGAAGCAGATTGTTTCTGCGATCGCAAATACACCCGCGATTTGCTCTAAGCCTTCGATCGCGCCAGCGTCTGCACGTTTTGCTCTGCTCGCATCGCTGATAGCAGTCAGCGTTTGGTCTAGCCCTAGTCTAGCGGATGACCCTTTTCGCTCTAGCAACCCTCGGAATATCGGAGACAGTACAGAAGCTGCTTTCAAGGCAATCTTTGAAAAGGGAAACTATCTAGAAGCAAAGCGTTACCTACAGCAAGCGGAAACGCAGGAACCCAACGAACCCCTAGCATACGCAATGAAGGCGTCTCTCACCTACTCCTCTATTGACTGGAAAGGGGAAAGTGCGGAGAGCAAGCAACAAAAACAAGCTTTGTTAGATGAGTTTAAATTATACGCGGACAAGACGCTGCAAACGGCTGAGCAGCTTACAGCAAGCGATCCCTTGCGGGGAAATCTCTACACCGCAGTAGGTCATTTTTTACAAGGCGCTCATACGATTGCGATCGCGAATCGAGATGCAATCAAAAGTGGCCCGCAAGCTTTGAGTAAATTGCAGCAGGTATTTGAATACCTCGATAAAGCTGAAAAAGTAGCACCTGATGATGCAGAACTCAACTTGCTCAAGGGGTATATGGATTTGATGATTGCGGTAAATTTGCCATTTTCCAACCCCAATCAAGCGATTGAACGCTTAGAAAAAGCAAGTCCGTCTTATTTGGCTTATCGAGGAATTGCCGTCGGCTATCGGGACTTGAAGAAGTACGATAAGGCGTGGGAATTTGCGGAGAAGGCAAGTCAAATCACGCCAAATAACCCAGAATTGTTCTATCTCAAGGGGCAGATCCTGGTTGAGCAAGGGAAGAAGAAAAACAATAACCAAGATTTGATCAAGCGAGCGGTGGAGAATTTTGACAAAGCGATCGCAAAAGAAGCCCAACTCCCGGCGAACGTCGTCAAACAGCTGAAGCGAGAACGCGATAAAGCACAACGCCGGATTACGAGAGGATGAAGCCTAGAAGGATGAAGTATAAACGATAGGATGAAAGAAAGGATGAAATGAGTTTGCGGTTCCAAAACAATGGATTGAAGCCGATTTCTCGAATTTCATCCTTTACACTTTATACTTCACGGTTGATATGCAGGTAGTGTTCCGCGAGTTTAACCCTTTCGATCTGTGGATCTGGCTGGAGTTCAGCATGGTTCCCTCGGAGATGGAAAAGCAGTATGTCGAGGAGGTGTTTAACTCCTGGTTCTTCTTGGGGAAATTGGGAGGATTTAATGCAGAAAATCTCCAAGTCCAGGATACGGGTTTAGATATCAGCTACATGGATTACGATTCTGACGCAGCGGATAATACGATGGTCTCGCTCATGCATAATATGGGCGAGTTTGAGTACGAAGGGGGATGGGCACGGTGCTGGCTCGATCTGGGAACCAGTGATGCGATCGCGCTTGATATCCTGATCAACTCTCTCAACCAGCTGAACAACGAATACGTAAGAATTGAACGTTTGTACATTGGCGGCGAAAATGAAGACTGGCCTGTTGAGGGTAGCGAAAGTCGGGCTGCCTTTAGTTACAACGAAAATTGACAAAAACGATGCACAAATCAGGTGAAATTCGGGTGCTTGCCTTGGGGCTGATTCGGAACGACGAGCGCATTTTTATTTCCGAAGGCTATGACCCCGTTAAGCAAAATACATTTTATCGCGCCTTAGGGGGCGGCGTTGACTTTGGAGAAACCAGCCTCGAAGCACTGCAACGAGAATTTCAAGAAGAAATCCAGGCTGAATTAACGAATATTCGATATCTTGGCTGTATCGAAAATTTGTTTACTTTCAACGGTAAGCCTGGTCACGAAATCATTCAACTGTATCAATGTGATTTTGTCGATCCCAAGCTTTATCAGATTGAACGAACAATTTTTGCTGAAGGCGATCGCCAAAAAGCGGCACTTTGGGTAGAAATTAATCGTTTTACATCTGGCGAGTTGCGATTAGTCCCAGGAGAATTTTTGCATTACTTGTAATCTTGTAGGGACATGGCATTGCCATGTCCCTAGACCTAAAAAAACTACATCCCTCGCGGATTAAGATTTATCGGAACATACTGCTGACAGAACTATCTTCGTGAACCCGCCAAATAGTTTCGCCCAGCACATTGGCGACCGAAAGAACCGTCAGTTGTTTAAATCTATCTGCTTCGGGGACTGGGATGGTGTTGGTGACAATCACCTCTTCAAATATCCCGCTTGAGAGCCGCTCAATCGCGGGTGGAGAGAAAACTGCATGGGTAGCACAGGCATATACCTGCCTAGCGCCTTCTTTGCGTAACAACCGAGCGCCCTCTGAAATGGTGCCGCCGGTGTCAATCATGTCGTCTACTAAGACGGCTGTTTTGCCTTCGACATCGCCAATCAGATTCATTACTTCTGCTACGTTATGCGCTTGCCGACGCTTATCAATAATCGCCAACGGCGCATCGTTCAGCTTTTTCGCAAACGCTCTAGCTCTAGCCACACCACCTACATCCGGTGAAACAACAACCAAGTCAGATAGTTGCTTGTTTGCCAGGTAATTGATGAGGGCGGGTGAGCCGTAGACGTGATCGAAGGGAATATCAAAGTATCCCTGAATCTGGGCTGAGTGCAAATCCATCGCCAAAATCCGGCTGGCTCCAGCCTCTGTAATCAGGTTCGCAACCAGCTTGGCGGTAATGGATTCGCGTCCTGCTGTTTTACGGTCGGCTCTAGCGTAGCCATAGTAGGGAATGACTGCCGTAATTTGTCGAGCCGAGGCGCGGCGACAGGCGTCAACCATGATCAGCAATTCCATCAAGTGATCGTTCACCGGATGGCAAGTGGGTTGAATTAAGTAGACGTCACACCCTCGAATCGATTCTTGAATTTGAATGTAAAGCTCTCCATCAGCAAACCGCTTGCGAACCATTGGTCCCAAGTCCATGCCTAGATAGCGAGCAACTTCCTGAGAGAGGGGTATATTAGCAGAGCCGGAAAACAGTCGCAGACGATTGTTATCTGCTATTTGTGGCAGCGTAGGCTGAAGCGATATAGTGGGAGAACGGAGCACAGCAGACCCTCAAGAGCTACTTCGATCGCAATCTTATCATTGTCGCCGAAAAGACTTATCAAATTTATTTGTTAAGAAGGGATGAATATCTGAATCACTGGTTACAGAATATCTAAAAAATTGCTCTATAGACAAGAATTAGAAAGTTTTGGTCTTAAGTTTGAGAACCTAACTCTTCAATGCAGGTTTCTTCAGGGATGAGCCTCTCAGTAGAATGCCCTAGTTTTTTATAATCTTAAGTAAATTGTCAAGATGATGTCTCCGTATTTCTCCTGATAAAACATAAACTTTAGATCGCATAGGCAAGTCAAATGTACAGATTTCTAGACAAATGCTTTGATAATAAATAATTTTTTAACAAATAGAAAGCAAAATAAAAATACATTAAGGGAACGCGATCGCTTTTACTCGCATCGAAAAGTACGACTGATGGCTGCGGCGATTGACCCAGCTTCCAATCAGGCAAGATTGCAAGCTGATGGAACGGTGAGCGACAGCTTTTGCCAAAATAGATTCAAAAAGGTAAGGTAGCATAGCTTTGTCATAAATTGCATCTTGAAAAGCCCTTCTTCCCTAGTCCTTATTTATGCAACCCCCGATTGTCATTGGAACGATTCTACAAAACCGCTACCGCTTGATCGGTATTCTCGGTCAGGGAGGGTTCGGACGAACGTATCTAGCAGAAGACCAGGGGCGTTTTAACGAACGGTGTGCCTTAAAGGAATTAATTCCTGCTCAAGAATCAGCCTATGCGCTGGAGAAAGCAAGAGAACTGTTTCAGAGAGAGGCGACGACTCTTTACCAAATCCAGCACCCGCAGATTCCCCAGTTTCGGGCTACTTTTGAGCAAGATCAGCGGTTGTTCCTAGTGCAGGACTATGTGCAGGGGAAGACTTATCGAATGCTGCTGGATGAGCGTCGGAGTCAAGGCAACACTTTCTCGGAGGCAGAAGTGGTGCAATTTCTGCGGCAGTTGTTGCCCGTCTTAGCGCACATCCATGTTAAAGGGATTATTCATCGGGATATTGCGCCGGACAATATTATTTTACGGGAGAGCGATCGCTTACCTGTGCTGATCGATTTCGGCGTCGTGAAGGAGCTGGCAACTCGGTTTCAGCTACCAGATGTTACCAGACCAATCGCGACAACGGTGGGGAAACCCGGTTATGCCCCTAGCGAACAAATACAGGCAGGGCAAGCTTACCCTAGCAGCGACCTCTACGCTTTAGCAGCGACGGCTGCGGTAATGCTCACAGGCAAGGAGCCAGCAGAATTGCTGGATGCGACTCAGCTAACCTGGCAATGGCGCAGGTGGGCGAACGTCAGCGATGGGTTCGCTCAAGTATTGAATCGGATGTTAAGTTATCGACCGGGCGATCGCTACCAATCAGCTGGAGAGGTTGTACAAGCACTCCAATCTCTGACGAATACAACCGCCGCTCTTCAACCGCCACCCGCAACTTTTCAACCTCCACCACCGATCCAACCGCCACCCGCAACTTTTCAACCTCCACCAGCGACTTTTCAACCTCCACCTGCTAACCCGCAACCGTCAGCTCCCAGCCCCCAACCGCCCCGTCCGACTACTTCCCAAGTACAAACAGTAGCGGTAGGACGCCGACCCGATCCGGTGACACCTAACCAAAATACTCCTGGCAACCCGGTCAATCCGAATGCCGCCCGTCCAACTCGACCCGATCCAGTGATTCCCGAACCGCGCCGCTCGACTTGGGAAGATCCTTGGGCTGTCTTCGCAGTTGTAATCAGTCTTGCTTTATTAGCTGGACTGGGTTCTTGGGCGTTAGTCAGTTTTGTGATTAATCGGCAGCCTCAACCAGATCCAACGCCGATAGTTTCTGACACACCAACACCAACGCCCACACCAACGCCAACGCCCACACCAACGTCAACGCCCACACCCAGCTTAGAACCAGTAGCGTACAGTCAGCGCCTAAACTTAGTACCCGGTCAAACGCTGAATAAACAAGGAAATCTCAAAGGAAACGAAACTCTGAACTACATCATTCGTGGAGAACAAGATCAACAATTAAATTCCTTGCTGAATGACGAAGGCGTGTTAATGACGGTGTTGGGACCCGATCAAAACCCAATTAGTAACAATGCTAGGCGAGTCCGAAGTTGGACAGGAACGCTTCCCTTTACCGGCAATTACACCATTCAGCTAAGTCCGATCAAGGGGTTGCCTCAGAGCGACTATAACTTACAGATTAGCCTTGCGAACCCAGTCCCAACGCCAACGCCGACACCCACACCCACTCCGACACCTACTCCTACTCCCACTCCTCCCGCCGGTCAATTTGATACTCAATCGATTACCTTCCCTCCCGGCGAACCGGCTGTGCAGGTTTCGGCTCGAACCAGTCCGCAGCGGATTAAGCGTTACTTGGTAAATGTGCAACAAGGGCAGGTACTGAAGGCGGACATTCAACCAGGTGGGGCAACTTTAGATATTCGGTATCCCGATGGCACTCTCGTGGAAGATGCCTCTGGCGTTTTGTCTTGGCAGGCTCAGGTGCCTCGCGCTGGAAATTATCAAATTGATGTAATTGCGCCAGAGGATACACCCTTTACGCTAGATATTAGTGTTCGGTAATGGGTAATCGATGGTGGGTAAACCTTAGAAGATGGATTTCCAACTTTACAAGCTTCCAACTTCTACTGACAACTGACGAGTGACAACTGACGAGTGACAACTACTTTGAACGCGCTACTAATTACTGGAACCGATACGGACGCTGGGAAAACAGTTTTGACTGCGGCTTTGGCAGCTTATTGGCAGATGTATTGTCCTGCCAAAAGCTTAGGGATGATGAAGCCAATTCAGTCGGGAACTGGGGATAGAGAACTTTACAATCAGTTATTTTCTCTCAATCAATCTTTAGAGGAAATTAATCCGTTGTACTTCCAGGCACCCTTAGCGCCTCCCATCGCTGCTGAACGGGAAGGAAGGAGTGTTGACTTAGGAAAAGCTTGGCAAGCGTTTGAAAATCTGCGGCGTCAGCGAGATTTTGTGCTGATAGAAGCATTGGGAGGATTGGGTTCGCCGGTTACGCACGAACTCACGGTGGCGGATTTGGCTAGGGATTGGGGGTTGCCAACGGTATTAGTGGTGCCGGTAAGATTAGGAGCGATCGCCCAAGCGGTTGCGAATGTTGCCCTCTCTCGTCAGTCGGGTGTACACCTCAAAGGCATCGTCCTGAATTGCGTTCAACCTCGTACCGAACAAGAAATTGCCGATTGGTGCCCAAGCGATTTGATTGAGTCTTTCACCAATACCCCAGTTTTTGGGATTCTGCCCAATCTGAGCGACCTCAGCGATCTCGGTAAACTCGCTCAAGTTGCGTCAGATTTAGATATAGAGCGATTGATGCCACTTTAACCAAAATTCAAAGATAACCAAGGGTAGGGAGTCAAGTCCTGGCGATACACCGCCCTACCCGATTAATTCCTTCACGTCATCATAAATTTTTGGAGTCTGAATAAGATGTTTGCCACTTCTTTAAGCCCTCTTTCTGTTGATTCATCTCGGATTCGACCGGAAATTCAAGCATTGCAGCCGATGCTGGTGGAGTTGCGGCGGCTGCTGCATCAGCGCCCTGAATTAGGCTTTCGAGAGCATTTAACTGCCGAGTTAGTTTCCCAAAAACTGCAAGAATGGGGAATTGAACATGAAACTGGCATTGCAAACACTGGAATTGTTGCCACAATTACTGGTAATAAACCCGGTAAAGTGTTGGCAATTCGGGCCGATATGGATGCCCTGCCGATTCAAGAAGAGAATGATGTGCCTTATCGGTCGCAGCATGATGGAGTGATGCACGCTTGCGGTCATGATGGACATACAGCGATCGCTCTCTCGACGGCTTACTATCTCTCTGAGCATCGCGATGACTTTGCTGGCACTGTAAAAATTATCTTCCAACCCGCTGAGGAAGGGCCAGGAGGTGCCAAGCCGATGATTGAAGCCGGTGTCTTACAAAATCCCCAGGTGGATGGGATTATCGGGCTGCATTTATGGAATAATCTGCCTCTCGGCACTGTGGGAGTCCGTACAGGTGCTTTGATGGCAGCAACAGAAGGTTTTCGCTGCACGATTCAAGGCAAAGGCGGACACGGGGCGATTCCTCATCAAACAGTTGATTCAATTTTAGTCAGCGCTCATATTGTTACTGCCTTGCAGACAATTGTGGCTCGAAATGTCTCGCCCCTAGAGTCCGCCGTCGTTACCGTCGGGGAACTTCATGCAGGCAAAGCGCTTAACGTAATTGCTGATACGGCTTTCTTCACGGGTACTGTGAGATATTTCAATCCGGTTCTAGGAGAACTTATTCCGCAACGGATTGAGCAGATTATTGCGGGTATTTGTCAAAGCCACGGTGCCACTTATCAACTGGACTACAAGCGGCTTTATCCTCCGGTGATTAATGATGCCAAGATGGCGGAACTCGTGCGTTCTGTGGCGGAAGGGGTGGTAGAAACTCCGATTGGAATTGTGCCAGAATGCCAAACAATGGGCGGCGAAGATATGTCTTTCTTTTTGCAAGCGGTGCCCGGTTGCTATTTCTTCTTGGGTTCGGCGAATGTAGAAAAAGAGTTAGCGTATCCGCACCATCATCCGCGATTTAATTTTGATGAAACAGCACTGGGAATGGGGGTTGAGATATTTGTCAGGTGTGTTGAGAAATTTTGCAGAGTGGAGGATTGAAGGCTTGACAGGGTGAAGGTTTAAAGGATCGTTTGAGTCTGTAATTGCTAATCTGCTAACCTGAAACTCGCTGGCAATCTTTCTTCAATCCCATGAGGTGCTGATGACTTCTCAACTGCCAAATTTAACTGATTTGCAACAAGCACAGCAAGCGATCGCAGACTTCGAGCAATCCAGCGCCCCCAGTGTTTGGTCGAGTTTGGATAAACAGCAAGTTATTGCTGATATGCGATCGCGTCTAATCGATCCCTTTCAAGTAAATCAAGGGGGACAACCCTTCTGTGGCCCAGCATCGATTGTATTTGAGCTGGTTCGCAAACAGCCCCTCAAATACGTACAAATTTGTCGCAATTTATTTGAATCCGGCGGGTTTCAAGCGAGAAGCAGATTTATCCAAGCATCGCCTAGACTGCGCCAAAGCCAAGGCAGACTGCGAATGGGGATGGCAGATTGGATGCTGTTAGCAACCTTGCGCGAATCCGAAAACCTGATTTTTCCAGTCGAACCTAACGCTCCCAACATCATTCGGAATCTGGGCGGGATGACGAAATCATGGGAGATGAAAGGCTGGGTGAAAGAAGTGCTGGGCTATCGTCAATTTAAATATGCCCATACCTATATTTATGGCGAATTTGATGCGATGCGCGAAGCCGCAGAAGTTATCGCCAGCGGTGGCGTAGCGTTTGCTTTGGTTACGGCAGAAGGGTTACTCAGCAACAAACCGCCACTCCTGCCTTACCCGACTCACTGGATTTCCTTATTAGGCAATATTGTGATTCAACCAGGTAAACCTTGGCACCACGATAGCGGACATATCAGCTTCGACATCTACACTTGGGCAAGAAAGATGCACGTAGACGCAGCTGAGGGTCCATTCGAGGATTATTTTTGGGGAATTGTCATGGGGAGAATGTAAAATTCTCAAGGAATATTTCATCCCTTAGTAGATAGACACAAAAGAACCGAAAATATAAATAGAAATCCGGTTTCTAAAAAAACGGCCTTCTAAAATATCTACAATTTACTGAGTTATGAAACGACCTGCTGTGCGAACCTCTGCCGTATTTCTTACCGTTGCATTCTTACTGTCAGCCTGCACCCAAACGAACCCTGTGGGCACAAACCCCACTACTGCCCCTTCAGCAGCCCCAGGTTCATCTAGTGCCATTCCGATTGGGATTGCCTTAGCGCAAACCAGTAACGTCGCTCTCCTCGGTCAGGAAGGCATTGCGGGTGCCAAAATTGCCGAGAAATACTTTAATGACAAAGGTGGTATTGACGGTACCCCGATTAAATTGATTGTTCAGGACACAGGTGGAGAGGAAGCCGGAGCTATCAATGCCTTTCAAACTTTAATTACTCAAAATAAAGTTGTCGGCATTGTTGGACCAACTCTTTCGCAGCAAGCATTTAGTGCCGACCCCATTGCAGAAAGAACCAAAGTGCCAGTTATTGGAGCATCCAACACTGCCAAAGGAATTCCGGAGATTGGAGATTATGTTGCTCGTGTCTCAGCACCCGTTTCCATTGTCGCCCCTCTCTCGCTAAAAGCAGCACTCAAGCTTAACCCAAATATCAAGAAAGTTGCTGTATTTTACGCTCAGAATGATGCGTTTAGTAAGTCAGAGACAGAAATTTTTCAGCAAACAGTTAAAGACCAGAAACTTGATTTAGTAACGGTACAAAAGTTCCAGACGAGTGATACGGACTTTCAAACGCAAACCACCAATACTATTAACTTAAAACCCGATTTAGTGATTATTTCTGGACTAGCGGCAGACGGAGGAAACTTGGTTCGTCAACTGCGGGAACTGGGTTATAAAGGTACTATTGTTGGGGGCAATGGATTTAATACTTCCAATATATTTAATGTGTGTAAAGTTCTCTGTGATGGAGTTCTAGTTGCACAAGCTTATAGCCCCGAATACTCTAGTGAGGTGAACGCTGCCTTTCGCACCGCTTATCTCAATCAATATAAAAAAGAACCCCCGCAGTTTAGTGCCCAAGCCTTTGCAGCGGTTCAAGTGTATGCAGAGGCTCTGAAAGCTTTAAATCAGAAAACTAAAATTAGCACAATGCCGCTACCGCAACTACGTACAGAACTGAACAAGCAGTTGCTGGCTGGTACCTACCAGACGCCACTAGGTGAGATTGGTTTTACGCCAGTAGGTGATGTCAAACAAAAAGAATTCTACGTCGCACAGCTCAAGGTAGATGCAGACGGAAATAATGGTAAATTCGCTTTAGTTAAATAACGATAGGGTGGGCTTTGCCCACCTTAATCAAAAATATATGGATATCACTCTTTTTTTACAACAATTCCTAAACGGTTTATCTATTGGCAGTATTTACGCAATTTTTGCTTTGGGATACACTCTAATTTTTTCTATCTTAGGGATTATTAATTTTGCTCATGGGGCACTCTTTACTTTAGGAGCGTACTTCACTTATGCCCTGATGGGAGGAACATTTGGATTTAACGGATTATTGGCAAATGCAAGTTTACCGATAAAGCTTCCATTTGCACTAGCATTAATTTTAGGGAGTACGCTGGCTGGTTTGGTTGGGGTTGGAATTGAGCGTGTTGCTTTTCGACCTTTGCGACGTAAAGGCTCTGATCCTCTGCTGACGGTAGTTTCTAGCCTTGGTGTAGCCTTAGTAATTGTAAATTTAATCCAGTATTTGGTGGGAGCAGAAAGTTATAGTTTTCCTGCAAATACTTACGGTAACTTGCCTCCTTCTATCAACTTTGGTACGGGAGAAAACCCAATTCCTATCCGTAGCGTTCAAATTGTAATTTTTAGTGTATGTGTAATAATTTTGGCGATCCTCACTTATTGTATAAATCGTACTAAATTTGGTAAAGCGATGAAAGCTGTAGCTGAAGATCCGATAACTGCTAGTTTGCTAGGGATCAATACCGACTTTTTTATTGTCCTGACGTTTTTCGTCAGCAGTTTCTTAGCGGGATTAGCAGGGACTTTGGTAGGGTCTAGTGTAAGTATCGCTGGACCCTACTTGGGTATTGCATTTGGACTAAAGGGTTTAGCTGTTATTGTACTAGGTGGTTTAGGAAGTATTCCTGGTGCCGTCTTGGGAGGTTTAGCGATCGGACTTGTGGAGGCATTTGTCCCTTCAGATTATTCTGCTTATAAGGATGCGTTTGCTTTTGGAATACTATTCATAATGCTGATAGTTAGACCTCAGGGTTTGCTAGGGCGTCGGCTGATTCAAAAAGTATAGTTATTGGAATGTTAAATGTAAAACTAAATATTGCTTGTTAATTTTTTATTTTTAATGTGTTGCAATGAGTGATTTTTTGAACACTTATGGATCGCTGATCGTTTCTATGGTGTTAGGAGCACTACTAGGATTGTCGTTGTACCTACCGCTGATGACTGGACAGTTATCTCTAGCTAGTCCTGGTTTTTATGCGCTGGGCGGATATATTGCAGCGATTCTATCTACCCAGGTATTTCGCGTTAGTGGCGGTTTATTCCCGATTCCGCTGCTGTTATTGGAGATGCTGGTTGCTGGTATAGTCTCTGGCATGTTGGGCGTTATGGTAGGGATTCCGGCGCTGCGGTTGCGGGGGATCTATTTAGCGATCGCTACCATTGCCTTTGTAGAAGTTTTGCGCGTCCTATCGCTAAATTTGGATATTACTGGCGGCGCTGTCGGTATTTTTGGCATCCCCCAACCTTTCCAAACCCCTATCGAGTATTTGTGGATAGCGTTTCCTTTACTAATTATTAGTATGGTATTGCTTTATCGACTTGAACGAATTCGGGCAGGAAGGGCATTTACAGCTATTCGAGAAGATGAATTAGCCGCGGGGGCGATGGGAATCAATCCAACTTACTACAAAGTTCTAGCTTTTACCCTGGGCGCGATTTTGGCAGGAATCGCTGGGGCAGTTAGCGCCCATTTTCTTAATACCTGGAACGCCCGCCAAGGCACCTTTGATGCCAGTATTGTTTATTTAACTTCTGTCTTAATTGGTGGAACTAGAACTTTTGTAGGACCTGTATTGGGTGGTATGGTATTTACAGCTTTGCCGGAAATATTAAGGGGAATTGCAGATACTAGCGGTTTACCTACCTGGTTAGCAGGATTCCTCCGAGATGGTCGCTTGATTATTTTTGGGTTCCTAATAGTTGTGGGAACGATATTTTTCCCACAAGGCTTGGTGACGCCAGAATTGTTTAAGAGAAAAATGAAGAATAAAGCATGAAGGATGAAATTTCACCTTTAAAACTTGACACTTTGCCCTGTCTGGAAGCGAAAGCACTAATGCGCCAGTTTGGTGGCTTAGTAGCGGTGAATAATGTATCTTTCACGGTTCATAAAAATGAGATTTTTGGTTTAATTGGCCCCAATGGTGCTGGTAAAACTACACTATTTAATCTGATGACTGGGTTAATCCGGCCTTCCAGCGGGCAATTAGTCTATCAAGGCGAGGAAATTTCCCAGTGCCCTCCCCATCAAATCGCTGCTAAAGGTATTGCCAGAACTTTTCAAAATATTCGCTTGTTTGGTAATCTTTCGGCACTGGAAAATGTGATGATTGCGCGGCATATTCATAATAAGGGCGCTAATATTTTATCTACTCTATTAACTGGGCTGTTGAGTTTACCATCAGCGTCTAGGGGAGAACAGTTAAATAAACAAAAAGCGATCGCGTTACTGGATATGGTGGGATTAGGCGATCGCGTTGAAGAAAAAGCTCGAAATTTTCCTTATGGGGATCAGCGCCGCTTAGAAATTGCCAGGGCGCTAGCGTTAGAACCGCAAATTCTATTGCTAGATGAGCCTGCTGCTGGGATGAATCCTAGCGAAAAACACCAATTAAGCGAATTTATCCGAGAAATCCGCCAACAGTTTAACTTGACGGTAATCTTAATTGAACATCACGTGCCGCTGGTAATGGGATTATGCGATCGCATTGCCGTGTTAAATTTTGGTAAGTTGATTGCTTTAGGCGAACCATCGGTTATCAGAAAAGATCCGTCTGTCATTGAAGCTTATTTGGGAAATGAATGAGGGCTTTAAACGTTGATGAACGCGGATAAATCCAGAGAATCAGGGGGTGGGCAAGAAAAGTTTACCCTGCTAGAACTTAAAAATATTTTTGTTAATTATGGTGGAATTCAAGCTTTAAACGATATTAGCCTGACTGTCAATAACGGCGAGGTTGTCACTCTTATCGGTGCCAACGGTGCTGGAAAAAGTACTATCCTCCGCGCTATCTCTAAGATAATTAATCCTAGGATTGGTAGCATTATTTACAGCGGTCGCAATATTACTCATCGCCAACCTCATGAAGTAGTGCGGCTAGGCATTGCTCATTCTCCAGAAGGACGTAGAGTATTAGCACGACAAACTGTTTTTGATAACTTAGAATTAGGTGCTTATATCCACTCCAACCAGGAAGTCGTAAGGGCTGATATTGATCGTCAATTTGAGATGTTTCCACGTCTTAAAGAACGTCGCAATCAACTTGCTGGGACACTCAGCGGTGGCGAACAGCAAATGTTAGCGATCGCTCGTGCTTTGATGAGCCGTCCAAAACTGTTACTACTAGATGAGCCAAGCTTGGGTCTTGCTCCTGCAATTGTCAGAGAAATTTTTTCCATTATTCAAAATCTCCGCGATACAGGAGTAACCATCCTTTTAGTTGAGCAAAACGCTAATCTGGCTCTTGAAGTTTCTGATAGAGGATATGTACTTGAAGCTGGTTGCATCACCTTGACCGGAAAATCTTCTGACTTGCTTAAGGATGAGCGGGTTATGAAGGCTTATTTGGGATGATTTAAGATATTTTTTACTTTTATTTGAAGATTTATTTTTGTTTATATTTGAGCGAAAATAAGAGCAATAAATTAAATAATAAAGCTGTCCAAAATTTGGATAAATATAAAAACTAATGGGAGCTATCTTACCGATTTTGGATCTATAGTTGATAACCCTTTCTTGCCTGATGGTTAGTATAGGCGATCGCCTATACTTAAAATAAATAGGTGGGCACTGCCCACCTTACTCCTTTACATTTTGCTTTTTAACTTTTGCTTTCTTTATGGAACTGCCATCCCGCGCTGTACGGCTGGACGCTGCTGAATTGTTTCAAACCAGCGCTTAAGATTTGGATGATTATCTAGTGTTAAACCTTGAAATTCATAGCTAGCAACCCAAGGAAATGTGGCAACATCGGCAATCGAGTATTCATTGCAGATAAATTCCCGATCTGCCAACTGTTTGTCTAAGACACCGTAAAGCCGTAGGGTCTCTTTCTCATATCGCTCAATTGCGTAAGGAATCTTTTCTGGGGCAAACTTCTTAAAATGGTTTAACTGACCAAACATTGGCCCGACGCTTCCCATTTGGAGCATCAGCCACTCCAGTACTTGAAAGCGAGCTTTTTGTTCTTTAGGTAAGAATTTTCCAGTTTTCTCTCCTAAATAGATCAGGATAGCACCCGATTCAAAAACTGTCATGCCAGTATCTTGGTCAACAATCGCGGGAATCTTGCTATTCGGATTAATTGCTACAAATTCTGGCGTAAATTGCTCTCCCTTCGTGATGTCAATCTTATGGACGTTGTAAGGAAGCTCGACTTCCTCCAACATGACAGAAGCCTTGCGCCCGTTCGGTGTCGTGAAGGTATAAAGGTCAATGATGAGGTTAGATGTTCAGTTTTGCCGTTCCACAAGGTAGTGTAACTTGAAAATTGAGGGCGCGATACGTGCTACGCACTTTGTCAGCTCTGAATTAATTACCACGATCTATAGGGATAGCATCTCGTTACTCTGGAAAATTTAAACACTAGCTTTTCGATGCAGGTAATATCTCCGATTGTTAAAGATTTAGTGCTGATTGGTGGCGGACACAGTCATGCCATTGTGTTGAAAATGCTTGGCATGAAACCACTACCAGGAGTACGCCTGACGCTGATTACAGACACTTCTCATACGCCCTATTCTGGTATGTTGCCCGGTCATGTGGCAGGTTTTTATGACTACGATGAAAGTCACATCGATCTGCGTCGTCTTGCCCAATTCGCCCAAGCACAATTTTATCTTGACCGAGCGATTGGTCTAGATTTGGAAAATAATAAAGTTATCTGTGCTAACCATCCAGATGTTGCATTTGATCTGTTATCAATTGATATCGGCAGTACCCCAGCCACAATATCTATACCAGGTGCAGCGGAGTACGCTATTCCAGCTAAACCCGTAGCAAAATTATTAAGTGAATGGGATCATCTGCTGAAAAGTGTTGCAGAAACGCCTGAGAAACCGATACAACTTAGCATTGTGGGTGGAGGTGCTGGTGGAGTGGAACTGGCACTGGCAATGCAATCTCGCCTGCATCAATTTTTTGAGCATTCCCAGCAGTTTCCAGAAAATCTAGAAATCCATCTATTCCATAGCGGTGTTGAGCTTTTACCGAACTATAACCCCTGGGTGGGTCGGCGTCTCCAGAAAATTTTGATCCAGCGTGGGGTTGAGTTGCATTTAGGGGAAAAGGTGTGTGAAGTTCAACCGCACAAGGTTATTTGTGAGTCTGGTTTAGTGGTTGAATGCGCTAGCGAGGGGACTCCTGCTGAGTGTCGGGTTTTTTGGGTAACACAAGCATCGGCACCTCGTTGGCTACAAGCCTCTGGATTGGCTACCGATTCTAAAGGTTTTATCCAGGTAGATGATACCTTGCGATCGCTCTCTCATCCCCAAGTATTTGCCGCAGGTGATATTGCCACGATGATTCATCATCCCCGTCCGAAAGCGGGAGTTTTTGCTGTGCGTCAGGGGAAGCCACTGTTTAACAACCTGCGGCGGACGTTACTGGGGAAGCCACTAAAACCGTACAAGCCGCAGAAACAATATCTTAGTTTAATTGGTACAGGGGATGGTCAGGCGATCGCTTCTTGGGGCGCTTTCGGCTGCGAATCCCGCTTGTTTTGGCACTGGAAAGATCGCATCGACCTCCAATTTATGGCACGCTTCCACAACTTGCCGGAAATGTCAGCCGTTACCCAACAACCAATCCCCAAACCTCAATCCCCAACCCCTAACCCGCCAATGCGTTGCGCTGGTTGCGGTTCTAAAGTCGGTAGTACAACATTAGAACGAGTCCTACTCCGGATTAAATTAGAACACCCTGAAGTTGGTAATCGTGAAGATATTTTAATTGGACTTGATGCACCAGATGATGCTGCCGTAGTCAAGGTGCCAGTAGATCAAGTGATGGTTCATACCCTAGACTATTTCCGAAGTCTAATTAATGACCCGTTTATCTTTGCTCAAATTAGCGCTAATCATTGCTTAAGCGATATTTTTGCAATGGGTGCTACTCCTCAGAGTGCGCTGGCAATTGCCACTATTCCCTACGCCTGGGAAGAAAAGCAGGAGGAAACCCTTTATCAACTGTTATCGGGTGCTGCTAAAGTGCTGCAACAGTCGCAAACACCCCTGGTAGGCGGACACACCACAGAAGGAGCAGAACTAACTTTTGGTTTATCCTGTAACGGCTTAGCCTATGCCAATCAGCTGCTACGAAAAGGCGGTATGAAGCCGGGGCAAGTGCTAATTTTGACCAAAGCGCTAGGAACGGGAACTCTATTTGCTGCGCAGATGCGCTTGCAAGCAAAAGGTCGGTGGATTGATGATGCAGTCCACTCGATGCTGCTGTCAAATCAAGCAGCCGCTAAGTGTTTATTAGAACATGGAGTTACTGCCTGTACGGATATTACAGGATTTGGATTGCTGGGGCATTTACTGGAAATGATCCAAGCATCTCAGGTGGCGGTAGAGTTAGATTTAGAAGCCATCCCAGTTCTAGAAGGTGCCTTGGAAACGCTGGAAATGGGAATTGTGAGTTCTTTACACCCGCAGAATTTACGGGCATCCCGCCAAATTAGCAATTTATCAGCAGTTAGCGATCGCGCTACTTACCCTCTTCTATTCGATCCCCAAACTTCTGGCGGACTCTTAGCTGCGATTCCAGATGAACGCGCTGATGCTTGTGTCGCCTCACTCAAAACTTTGGGATATACCTACAGCCAAATAATTGGTCGCGTGACGCCACCAAATCTAGGCGTTCAGCCCATCTCACTAATTGTCTGAATTCAACGGAGAGGAGAGGATTTGAACCTCCGGTGACGTTGCCGCCACAACTGATTTCGAGTCAGTCGCATTCAACCACTCTGCCACCTCTCCAAGCCCTATCTTTATTAACCAAAGGTTAATAACTCAGCATTATCAGTATATACTAAATTCCGTCAATCTCTTCTGCCTAACGAATAATTTCCAGTAAAGCATCATGCCGCGACTTGAGGTAATCGTCACTGCATATCCATTTATTATCAAGGCAGGTTGAGTAGTTTCCATTCTGGAGAGGGTTCTGAAAAACATTATTAGCATCGGGTAGAGGCTTTCGGTAAATAAGCTATCGAAAAAAATGTCGGAAAAAATATAAATTCTCGCTGAAATACTTCTTCTCCCTCTAAAACCGTAGAAATACGGGGGTCATTTGTTTGATTGCAGGTGAATATTTTAAAATTAAAATTGTTTCGCTTCAAGCCTCAATCATTTTTTGAATGAGTAATGCCCAACAGTGCTTTGTAAAAGCTTGTTTCTCAAATCTCCTAAACGGTTATAAAAAAGGCTCAATAGACCTCTTGCATGAATAGGAAGAGGAGGCAAGCTCAAAGTTGATAATGGCAGCAATCAAGTTGAAACGTAAGCCAAAGCGCCTGCGCCGATTTCGGTAACGCTCTGCCAGGAGCAGCAAATCTTATTGTCTCAATCGGGGTAGTCTGAGTGCTAGGTCAGTTATCTATTTAAGCTTTGCCTCTAAAGCCGGAAAATATAACTCCCCATTCCTAATAGCTCATACCGACATCGTTTTCCGTTGCTTCCAGCGTTGTCTCAAACCCACCACTAGGAGTCCACTGGACTGCTCCATCACGCTCGGTTGTATAGACTTGGGTTTTGATTTTTCGCAGCTCTTGCGTCGTTTCTGGATCGATAGTTGCGGAGGCGGCGATCGCTACCTTGGGTTGCATCTTTTGCAATATATCAGCTTGTAAATTTTCTCCAGACCACCAAAGCACCTGGGCTGGAGGTAATTGTTTCAGAAGCGCTAACTTTCTTTCCTTTTCCTCTGGCTTAAAATTTCCCACCACTAACCAAATCTGGTTGCCGATTTGTAGTTGCACTACTGGTGGTTGGCTACTAATTAACTTGATGACTGAAGCTCCAATTGGTACACTCTGACCAACTGGCAAAGCTTGAGTTGGAATCTTCACGCCTAGAGTCGAAAGTTTACCAATAGAAGCAGTGTTAGCATAAAAGCTTGACACTGGGAGCCGTTCCAAAATTTTAGGCCAGCCACTTCTAGAACTAAGTTGAGAATCTGTTACCACAGCCCAGTCAATTTGATTGACGCCCTGCTGTTGTAAAAAAGGCAGCACAGTAAAATTAGCTGTACTATCATCCCCACTATTAACCAGGGTGACTTCTCCTTTGTCTTGAATCACCAAAACTGGCTCTCCCGGCGTAGAAAGCACCGTGACTCGAAATAAAGTTGCTTTTGTCTGCCAAACTGGGACAACCACTAAACTGGCAGCAATTAGACCCGCAAACCACCAACGCCGACGCCACCATTTGCTCAGCGAAGCCAGAGCAATTAGTCCGTATAGAGCTAACAGTTGCAAAATAGAGATGGTACCGACAGCAACAGAATTTCCTGGTAACTGGGAAAAAAATTCTACTAGCAGAATCAGCCCTTGGGATGGGTAATAGAGCAACCAAGCCAAGGCACTGCCAGCTAAGGGCCAGATCAATGATGCTAAGGCGCTGATAATTCCACCAATACTAATGATGGAGATTAAAGGAGTGCTGATTATGTTTGCCAGGATGCTGTAAGGAGATACTAGACCGAAGACATAAAGTTGTAGGGGTAAAACCCACGGAAAAACGGCTATCGGAAGCGCAATCAAAGATGCGATCGCGGGTGGTAACCAATCCAGCCATTTTGTAACCGTAGGTACTGCAACTAATAATCCTAGGGTGGCTAAAAAACTCAGTTGAAAACCTAAATCCCAAATCCATAGGGGATTAAACAGCAACAAGAGAGTGGCAGCAAGTAGGAGCGAACCCAGCGGCTTTACCTTCCGTTCCATCGCCAAAGCAATTAAAGCTCCGACACCCATCACTCCAGCTCGAACCACAGAAGGCTGCAACCCCGTTAAACCTACAAAAACAAGTAGGGCAGTGAACCCAATGATAAATTGCGATCGCACGGAAAAACGCTGCGTTAGAGCCACCACCACACCCAGAATCAAAGAAATTTGAAACCCAGACGCTGCAAGGGCATGAGCTAAACCACTCTGGATAAATTTATTGCGAACATCGTAGGGTAAATCTACCGCCTGATTCCCCAACACCATCGAACTGACCAGCTGACCCTCTGGACTGCCTAACCAACGTACTTGAGATTGAATGATCCGCCGCCGGATAGTCCAAAATCCCCAGGGACGTTTTTCTGGTTCATTAACAAAGCTAACTTGACGTCCGCTGAGACCGGCAAACCCACCTTCTCTTTTTAGGTAAGCTTGAAAGTCAAAGGCTCCTGGATTGGCAGCAGGCTTAGGTTTATACAAGACTCCAGTTACTGCTATTTCTTGACCTGGATATAAACCCGTCGCTTGCAGTAATGGCAAAGTCACGTATAACTTACCAGTTACCCCTTGGCTGACATCAGCAGGTTTGTTGTTGCCGTTCTTGACCTCATTTAATTTTGTCGCTTCCAGCCAAAACTGCGATCGCTGACTTTGCGTCAGACGGGGTGGAGTTGCAATCTTGCCTTGAACAGTTACAACCTGCTCTTGGCCTCTAATATTTTGGGCAGACACAAACTTGCTAATGTTATTCGCCGCTGGTTGCGGCATTCGCATTTGAAAATAAAGTGCCGCTAGCAACCCAACAATTCCAGCCACCAGCCACACCCTCGCTTTCGGGCCTGTTCGCCAAAATCGGGGCAAGACAACAGCTGCCCCAATCCCTAAGGCTAGTATTCCGTACTTCCCCCAGGGCAATCCCGTAGAAAGCAAGCCCAGAATATAAGCCAAACTTAAAATGACGCCATTGGCTAAGTTCATTAGATAGTCAAACTTATCTCAAGCTCAGTACAGCGTGCAGAAACAGCATACACATTGCTGTGCTTCCTAAGTAAGAATTGTGAACTGTCTGCAACACTACTTGATTGCCCCCAAAATTAGTCATACAGATAATAGACTTAATCGGAAATAGAGTAGTTTAGAAGTGAAGGGTTGTTGCTCGAAGACCGAGGTGTTTACGATGTTGAGCTACGGCGCTATCCACAATAAACCTCATGTGTTTCAAAGCTTGACTGGACTCAAAGTAGAAGAATTTGAG